>CALEMW010000193.1 GCA_937910695.1 uncultured bacterium | reverse complement strand
GTGTGCAGGGCGGCGGTGCAGCTGCTCAGGGCGAGCGCCCCGGGAGCGCCCAGGTAGGCCTTGAACTCCTGTTCGAACCGCTTGGTCTTGGGCCCCGTGGTGATCCAGCCCGAGCGCAGGCTGTCGACGACCTCGGCGATCTCTTCTTCGCCGATGCTCGGAGGGGAGAAGGGCAGGAAGGTCTTCCTCATCGGGGCGATTCGTCCTTGATGTTGGCCCTGGGTCGTGCGGAATGCCGTCCCCGGGGGCGGCTGTTCCAATCGCGAACACCATACACACGCGGTGGTCAATGTCCAACCGGAAGTGATCAAGGAACTTGCCTTCATTCAAAAAATCTGGACCACAAGGGTCCCAACTGCTAGCATTTCCCAAGTCTGGCGGGGTTCAGACACTGCCATAGGGGCCTACGCAGGAGGCAATTCGGCCCCAACCTCAACATCTATTGCTCTGCACTGGCATTTCACTTGCTCTCGCCCGAGGCAAACGTGGACGGATCCATCCGTGCCCTGGGAGAACCGATGTTCAAGCGTACTTCAGATATTCTCATTGCGGCTGCGGGCCTTGCTCTGTTGTCGCCCGTGTATTTGCTCATCGCCGTCGCCCTCAAGCTCGACAGCGACGGACCCGTCTTCTTCCGCCAGAATCGACTCGGTCTTGGTGGAGCGCATTTCCGCATTTTCAAGTTCCGCTCCATGGTCGCCGACGCAGACAAGCGCGGCGGTACCCTCACCATCGGCGGCGACGCCCGCGTGACCCGTGTAGGCGGATTTCTGAGGCGACACAAGCTCGACGAACTGCCCCAACTCATCAACGTGCTGCGCGGTGAAATGTCGCTGGTCGGCCCACGGCCCGAAGTGCCGGAGTATGCCGACTTGTTCCCGACCGAGTTCCGCCGCATCCTCGCGGTCCGCCCGGGCATCACCCACCGCGCCACGCTGCTCTTCCGCAACGAAGAGGAACTGTTGGCCGCCACGGACGATCCGAATGCTGCCTACATTCACAAGGTCATGCCCGCCAAGATGCGCCTCTACATCGACGCTCTCGGCGAGCAGAGCGTGATGCAGGATGTGCGCACCATCGTCGAAACGATCTTCAGGGTGGGCGAGACTATCACCGCCGCCGATCTGACCCTCGACACGCCGGAGATCGGCAACATCGTCTCGGCTGCGCGGGGAGGGCCTCGGGCTGTGCCCGCGGTTGAGAATGCCTCAGCGGTCGAAGCCGTGAGGTACCGCAGGGCCCGCGAGACCGTAGCCTAGATTCAGACCGACTCTGCTCCAGAGCCCTCACGCCCGGAGGCAACGATGAGCGAGTTCAAAACGCTGCTCGAAGAGGTGCGATCGGTATGTCGCAGCCACGCTCGGGCCGAAGACAAGATGGCTCAGATCTGCCGCATGCTCCAGGAAGTGGACGGCTACGACTGGGTCGGTTTCTATCTTGTGGATCCCGACAGACACGACAGTCTCGTGCTCGGCTCCCATGTCGGATCCGATAATCCCCACAAGGAACTCGTATTCGGCAAAGGGGTGTGTGGGCAGGTGGCTGAACGCCAGACCACCATCGTCGTCGACAAAGTGGCCGATGAGTTGAACTATCTGTCCCTCGATCCCGCCGTGAAGTCAGAGATTGTGCTTCCCCTGTTCCGTCAGGGCCGCCTTGCCGGTATGTTGGATGTGGAATCCGTCACGGAGGCCCGCTTCGGTGACCGCGATCGACTGTTCCTCGAGGAAGTCTGCCTGCAGATGACCGACCAGATCTGACCTCAGCCGCCGTTCGACCGGAGGCCTCGTGAATCAGCAGAGCAGTCCCAACCGTGCAGGGTTCCTGCACCTCGCCGTGGTGTACCTCGTTTGGGGCAGCACCTACCTGGCCATTCGTCTCGCCGTACGTGAAGGCGCGGGTTTTCCGCCTTTCACTTTGGCGTTCATGCGCGTGGCCGTAGCCAGCGCCATCCTGTTGGGGTGGGCGGCCATGAGGCGCGACAGGATCCGTCCGACACGAGTGGAGATGACCGTCCTGGCCGGTACCGGCGTGCTGATGTGGGTGGGCGGCAACGGACTGGTGACCTGGGCCGAGATGAGGGCCGAGTCCGGCCTCGCGGCGCTGATGGTGGCGGTCATGCCCATCTGGGGCGCCATGCTCGAAGCTGTTGTGGACAGGCGGATGCCGTCGCTCAAGCTCAGCGCCTCGCTGCTGCTCGGCTTCGTCGGCGTGGGGGTGCTGTCGTGGCCCGTGCTCCGCGAAGGAACCACCAGTGATCATTGGTCGCTCGTGGCTCTGCTGGCCGCCCCTCTTTGGTGGGCGATCGGTTCGATGTGGCTCACTCGGCGAAGGCCCGATCTTTCGATCCGCGTGATCAGCGGGTGGCAGCACTTCTGGGGCGGCATCGGATTCCTGGTCATGATCCTGATCCTGCAAGAACCCCTGCCCACTCCTACGGCCCAGGCCTGGGTCGCATGGGCCTACCTCGCCATCTTCGGCTCCGTGATTGCGTTCACTTCCTACATCCACGTACTCAAGCTGCTGCCCATGCAGGTCGGCATGACCTATGCCTATGCCAACCCCGTGATCGCGGTTGTGTTGGGTTGGCTGGTGCTGAGCGAGCGCTTGGATTGGTGGGTCGGGGCCGGGTCGGCGCTGGTTCTGGCGGGGATCGCGGGGGTTTTCAACAACAAGGCGAAGAACAACAGAGGTTGATGGAGCCAACGGCTTTCACGGTTGGCATGCCGGACAATAATGCGTCGATCGCCCCCCCACGACGACCCTCTGAATCACCACCCCACACCGCCCACACGCCTCCCCGTCCCTCTGGAATACCCGCAATTTTCGCCGAAAATTTCCCGGCTTCCCGTGGAAATCCTTGAAGTCCAAGAACGTCGTTCCCCCATGCTTCACGGCCAACCTCAGCACACCTTTGGCCGCATTCCAAACGGCGCGGCGCTTCTCGGGCGATGTCCCTTCCGGAGTCTTCAACGGATGCACGCCCGCCCGGAACAGAGCTTCATCCGCATAGATGTTTCCGATCCCCGAAGCCACACCTTGATCCAACAGCACCGACTTCCACGGCGCCTTCCGGTGCGCCACCCGCTTATTCCATTCGGCGAACCGCACCTCGAGCATGTCGGGCCCCACATGAGCCATGGCCGTGGGATTCACCGCATCGTCGACCACCGTCCAGCGCCCGAACTTCCGCACGTCGCGGTAGTGGAGCGGGCGACCTTCGAAGTCCCAGATCAGGTGGGTATGCTTGTCGGGGGCGTCGTCGGGCTCGAACAGGAGCTGGCCGCTCATACGCAGGTGAAGCATGACATGGCCGACGGCGCCGTCGTCGCCGGTGAAGGTGAGCACGAGGTATTTCCCGCGGCGGTGGACGCCCGACAGCACACGCCCCACGCTGGCCCGGCGCACCGCTCGCGGTGTAGGCTCGAGAATGCCGGCCCAGCGCACGACCAGGCCCGTAGCACGCCGCCCTGTCAGCGAAGAACGCAGCGCCCGGGCGACACTCTCGACTTCGGGCAGTTCGGGCACCTAGAACCCCCGCTGCTTCTTGATGCGGCCGTAGGATTCGTTCACCTTCTGCAGCTTCTGATTGGCGAACTCCATGAAGTCCTCGGGCAGTCCCTTGCTCTGCAGCACGTCCGGGTGGTATTCGCGGGCGATGTGGCGGTAAGCCTTCTTGATCTCGTTTTCGGTGGCGTCGGGGGCGACTCCGAGCACCTCGTAGTCGATGTTGGCCGCGGCGGCACTCGAAGGACGCCCGCTGGCGCCGCGGCCGCCGGCTCCACCGCCGAAGAACGCCTTGCACTGCTCGTAGTCGTGATCGGTCAGGCCCATTTCACTGGCGATGGCGCGGATCATCCGCTCCTCATCGGCATGAAGCTCGCCGTCGGCGTGGGCGATCTGCAGCAACACGGTGACGATGTCGCGCAGTCGGTCCGGTTGATTGCTGAGCAGACCGCGGATCTGGGCCGCGAAGGCGCTTGCGGGTACGGCGCTGTCACGGGCCTCGTTGAAGATGCGGCCGGCGAAGCGGCGTTCTTCGGGCGGCATGCGCAGATTGTCGCGGAGGAACGTATCGAAGGCCCGGACCTCGTGGTCGGTCACCTGGCCGTCGGCCTTGGCGACCTTGGCGGCGAGGCTGATGACCGCCACGAGGAAAGCGGATTGCGCATCGTGCCCGGTTCGATACGCAGCGCCTGCTCGATGGGCATTGCCGCCGATCTGTCCCGAAGTGCGGACGGTGCCGCCCGTTTGGGATCCTAGTGCCCCGCCGATCATGGCGCCGAGGGGTCCGCCGAGCATAAAACCCACCGTACCGCCGAAAAGTGCTCCTAAAAGGCCCATTGGGGTCGTCTCTCTTCCGGGTGTGGTGTCTCTGTATTCAAGTTCTCGCCCTGTGTGACGAAGTAATCCAAGACGGAACCCCCATCATGTCGATGGTCCGGCCGGACGTCAAGTGGGCCGGTTATGGAGGAACGATGGATCGAACGAACCGTTCAGCGGAATCATACGCGGATCTTGAGCAAAGGATCCGCAATGAAATCATGCCCCTGTTCGAGGCGATCATCAGGGGCGACCATTCGTTCTATGTGAACAGGAACGCGAAAGAGTGCTGGAACGCCATCGACAGCGATCCCTGCCGGTGCCGAGCCGTCGCTGAAACCACCCGTCACCAGGATTACCTGGGCCCCGTCTCCCTAATCGAACAGTTCAACGGGGAATCGGTGCGTCCGCATGGGACGTGCGTGCATTGCGACGTCTACAAAGACGTATGTCCGACGATCGTCGAGGAAATCGGCGAAGCGTTCAACAGGGTCATGCATATCCTGAGTAACAAGGAGGCGGCAATTGAGGATGCTGCAAGCCTGACCCGGGAACTGGCCCATTCCCTTGAAGACAGAAACCAGCAGAACCAAGAGATCATCGAGCGCATGTCAATCGATTCGGTGACGGGCGTTTCGAACCGCCAATTCATGAACGAGAAGCTGCTCGAGGCGGTGGACCGTTGCCACAACCGGCGCCGCATTCTCTCGCTGATCATGCTCGACGTCGATGACTTCAAGTCCTACAACGACAGTCTCGGTCATGTCGAAGGCGACCACGTGCTTGCCCTGCTCGGAAGACATCTGTTGGACAACCTACGGGAATACGACCAAGCCTTCCGCTACGGGGGCGAAGAATTCCTGATCATGCTGCCCGACACCGACGCCCAAGACGCTCTGATGGTCGCCGAGCGCATCCGGACCGGTTTCGCAGATTTCGGATTCAAGTACCCCGTAGCCGAACGCGATCAGACCAAGGCCCGCGCCTTGACCCTCAGCGGCGGCCTGGTGACTTACCGCAACGGCATGGGGGTCGTGGAGCTGCTCGAACGTGCCGATCAAGCCCTCTACAAAGCGAAGCACAACGGCAAGAACAAGATCGAGGTAGACGAGATCATGACCTGTGTCTAGGAGCGGGCTCGGGAATGGGCCGGAGCTGCTTTTCGCCCTTTGATATCGATGCTATTATGACCAAATCCATTTGACGGTCCATCTCGTAGGCGCGCCCCGTGACAGCGTCGGACTATTCGGAGGAAACATGACCGAGAGCAACACCGTTCGCGAGCGGGGCGACATCCCCGAACAGCTCACCTGGGACCTCAGCCGCATCTATGCGGACTGGGGTGCCTGGGAGGCCGACTTCGCCCGTGTCGAAGAGGGAAACGTCAGCCTACGGAATCTTCAGGGCACCCTGGGTGAATCGACCGCAGCTTTTAGGACGGCCCTCGAGATGATGCTCGAAGTCCGCGAAGTGCTGGACCGCGTCAATGTCTATGCCTCCATGAAGAGCGACGAGGATGCCCGCATCGGTGATCATCTCGCACGCGACGGTCGTGCCGGTTCCCTGGCCGTAGAATTTTCTGAGGCCGTGAGCTGGTTCGAGCCGGAACTCCTGGCTCTGCCCGAGGAACGCCTCGACGACTACAGCATCGAAGATCCCGGGTTGGCCCTCTACGATCACTTTATCGAAGAAATACGCCGTGCCGCGCCCCACACCCTGCCCGAGGAGCAGGAAGCTCTGCTTGCTGCGGTCGGTAACGTGACCCGCGGCGCCTCGCAGGTCTTCAGCGCTCTCGACAACGCCGACCTCACCTTCCCCATCGTGCGTGATGAAACCGGCTCCGAAGTGGAGTTGACCAAGGCCCGTTATTCGCGCCTGGTGCGTGTTGCCGACCGCGATGTACGCCGTGGAGCCTTCGAGGGGTTCATGGACGCCTACGGCGGCGTGGCCAACACTTTGGCGGCCAACATGGACGCCAATATCAAAAACCACGTGTTCTACGCCAGGGCCAGGAACCACGCCGGCTGTCTGGAGGCGGCGCTGCAGCCCGTCAACGTGCCGCCGGACGTGTTCCACAGCCTGGTCGGCACCGTTCACGACCACTTCACCCACCTCCATCGTTACACGGCCCTGAAGAAACAGGTGCTGGGTCTCGACGAGCTGCACGAATACGATCTCTATATGCCGCTGTTCCCCGAAGGCGAGTTCTCCTTCGACTACGACGAAGCCTGCGCGCGCATGATCGCGTCGCTTGCCCCCTTGGGTGACGAGTACTTGAGCGTGGTACGCAGCGGTATCGAACACCGTTGGTTGGATGTTCACGAGAATGCCGGCAAGCGCGGCGGCGCCTATTCGAGCGGCTCCTACGGCACCGACCCCTACATCCTGCTCAACTGGAGTGGCCAGCTGCGCGATACCTTCACCCTGACCCACGAGATGGGTCATTCCATGCACTCGTGGTTCACCGGCCGGCATCAACCGTTTGTTTATGCCGACTACCCCATCTTCACGGCTGAAGTGGCATCGACCTTCAACGAGATGCTGTTGATGCGCCATCTGCTCGACGAAACCGAAGACCCGGCCCGGCGGCTCTACCTGCTCGACGTATTCCTCGATCAGATCAACGCCACAGTCTTTCGTCAGACCATGTTCGCGGAGATGGAGTACGCCATGCACCGGGCGGGCGAGAGGGGCGAGACCCTGACGGCGGAATCCCTCGGGGCCATGTATATGGAGATCCTGTGGGCCTATTGGGGGCCGGACGTGGTGTTCGACGATGTCCGCAGTGCCCGCACCTGGTGCCGCATACCGCACTTCTACTACAATTATTATGTCTACCAGTATGCCACGGCCTTCGCCGGGTCGGCGGCCCTGGCCAGACGGGTGCTCGAAGGCGGCGATGTGGAGCGCGAGGAATATCTGGGCTTCCTCAGGTCGGGGGACAGCCGTTATCCTGTGGAGACTCTCGCCGGTGCAGGTGTCGATCTGACGACGTCGCAGCCGGTGGAGGACGTGGTCGCCCTGTTCGTCTCCTTGATGGACGAAATGGAAGCCCTGCTGCAGGAGGTCCCGCAATGATTCGTCGCCTCGGCCTGATCGTCTGGCTCGCGCTGTTCGCGGGGTGCGGTGCCGACGACGCCGCCCATGAACAGACGGACGCCGTGGATTCCTTGGCTGTCGGGCCGGAGAACGAAGCTCTCGCCTTCAACGAGGCGCATCTTTCCGCCTCGAAAGAAGGTCGTTTCGAAGCTGTCTGGCCCTCCGGGTGTGCACAGTTGCGAACGAGGACCATTCCATCGAGTCGGAACCCGGGAGACTTCGCCGTCGTCGACATGACTTGTCAGCGCGACGGCGACATGAACCGCGGCGCCCGCGTTACCGTCTACAACGAAATGACGGACGGGGGGATGCCCAGTCCGGATGCCGTGACCACGACGATCGGCGAGATCATTTCATCTCTCGGGGTGGAGATCCGCAAGCAGCGGCCGATCGAACGCCAGGGCCGCGAAGGAGTAGCGGCTCTCTGCGGTGAGCGTGAAGGCACTCGTCAGGTATGGATCGAGGGCTTCATCGACCAGGGCCGCGTGCTGATGGTCATGGCCTGGGGGCTGGACGACGGACTGTACACCGATCCTGAAATCAAAGCATTCTTCGACAGCGTCCGGCTGACCGACTGAGATTGCTGTTCTCGACAAGAACGTGGCGCCGGATTCGTACGGATCCGGCGCCTTCGTTTGACATAGAACGTGCAGCATGGCAAATTCGTGATGTCCCTAACATTGTTCGTTGATTCCCCCGATCAAGGACTCCGTCATGGCCGCCACGGACCTCAGCTCCAGCCAGGAAGACTATCTGGAAGCCATCTACCATGTAGTGGAGGCTAAGCTGGTGGCCCGCTCGAAAGATCTGGTTCAGCGTCTCGGGGTCAACAGTTCGTCGGTCACGCAGGCACTCAAGATCTTGTCGGACAAGAAGTTGATCAATTATGAACCCTATGGTGTGGTGACCTTGACCCAGGAGGGATCGCGGCGAGCTCTCGAGGTGATCCGCCGCCACCAGGCTCTGCGTGATTTCTTCGTGCGCATACTCCATGTCGACGAACAGACCAGTGAAGACGCAGCCTGCCGCATGGAACACAATATGCCGCGGGTCATCCTCGATCGGCTGGTGAGCTTCATCGAATACACCGATCGTTGCCCGCGGGGCTCCGCCGACTGGGTCGATGGTTTCGGATATTTCTGCCAGGACAAGCCCAAGGAACATTGTGATTCCTGTGACCTGATCCATACCGAAGAAGAATCGAAGAACTGACCAGAAAGGACACCATGAGTCGTTGGTCAAGAACGGCATGGGGATTCGCAGCAGCAGCGGCGACATGGGTTGTCGTCATCGTCGCCCCGTCGCCCGTAGTCGCCGACCAGGATCTTGGCACCGCCGCGGCGGACGCCATCGAGACCAGGCGCGACACTCAGGTTCAGCAGGATGCCTGGGCAGTGGAGCGTGAGGCGTTGCGAGCGCGCTGGCGGGCCCTGAACCACGAGGTGGACTGGTTGGATGAACGAGCCGAACTCGAGTCGGCTCGCACTGCGGCGCTTCAAGAACGCGTCGACGAATTGAGCCGTCGGCTGGCGGAGTCCGACCGCCTGGAGGCTAGCCTTCAGGATTCGCTGCTTACCATTCTCGACCGGCTCGAAGACGCGGTTGCATTAGACACACCGTTCCTGGGTGAGGAGAGGGCACTGCGATTGGCTGGTCTGCGCCGCGAGCTTGTTCGGCCCGACGTGCCCGCCGCCGAGAAGCTGCGCCGTTTGCTGGAGTCCCTGCAGGTGGAAGCCGCCTATGGCGGCAGCGTGGAAATGACCGGCGAACGTATCGATGTGGACGGTGTCGTTCTGACCGTCGACATGTTGCGCATCGGCCGCCTGTCGCTGTTCTGGCGTACCCCCGACGGCAAACGCGTCGGCACCTGGGATCCCGCCGCCGATACCTGGATCGAGTTGCCTGAAGGCGAGCGGCGCACCGTGGGCCTGGCCATGGACATGGCCGCCCGTTTGCGACCGGTTGAAGTGCTGAGCCTGCCGGTAGGGAGGATCGCTCCATGAGGAACATCCTTCTCACCGTCTGCACCGCACTCCTGTTTGTGGGATCCGCCTCGGGCCAGGACCTGCGCGAAGCCTGGCGCCGTGCCGAAGCCGAGCGTTCCGTTGCCGCCGACGAGGCCGCCGAGGCCCGCCAGGGCATCTTCGACGATCGTGAGGCGCTGACCCGTGCCATTGCCGTCCTTCAAGCCCGGCGCGATTCCCTCAGCGATACCATCGACTCCAATCATGACCGCCAGAACACCCTGACCCGCCAACGCGACGATCTTGAAGACGACTGGGCCGAACGGGAACTGAGCGTCCGCGAGATTTCCGGCAACGTGCGCGTGGCGGCCCGAGATCTCGAGTCGCTGCTGCGTCAATCGCTTGTGAGCGCCGGCCGACCGGACAGGCTCGAGCGCCTGGCGCCGGTCATGCGTGAAGGGTATTTCCCGGACCTCGACGACATTGCCGTGATGGCGGATCTCCTGCTCGAAGAAATCGCCCTGTCCGGTCGCATTGAACGTCGGGCCTTGGAGTACGGCGGCCGTGACGGCCGCGATGTGATCGGTGATGTGGTGATGCTCGGCCGCTTCGCCGCAGTGTACCGCGACGACGATGGCGTCGGCTTCCTGGAGTGGTCCCCCGACGACCGTCGTCTGACCGCCCAGGCCGGCCGGCCTCCCCGCGGCCTGCGCCGTGCTCTGGCATCGTGGCTCGACGGTAAGGGGTCCCGCGCCCCCATCGACCTGAGCGGTGGCGCCGCCCTGCGGCAGATCGCCCACGGTTCCTCTCTGCGCGATCAGCTGGAGGCGGGGGGTCCGGTCGTCTGGCCGATCCTCGGGCTGGCTCTTGTGGCCCTGGTGATCACCGTGGAACGGCTGTTGAAACTCCGGCGCGTGCACGGCGACACCGACCGCCTCATGGGCGAGGTCGACACTCTGGCGTCCAGAGGCGATTGGTCTGCCTGCGAGGCCCTGGCCGAAAGCCATGCCGGCAAGGGTTGGCCCGTGGTGCGTGTGCTGCGGGCCGGTCTGGCCGTGCGCGGCGAGCGGCGCGAGACCATCGAAAGCGTGCTGCAGGAATCGATTTTGAGAGAATTGCCGCGGCTGGAGCGCGGGATCTCGGCCCTGGCCATCATCGGCGCCGTAGCTCCGCTGCTGGGGCTGCTCGGTACGGTCACCGGCATGATCGACACTTTCCGCGTGATCACCCTGTTCGGCACCAGCGATCCGCGTCTGATGTCCGGAGGCATCAGCGAAGCATTGGTGACCACCGAGCTGGGTCTGGCCGTAGCGATTCCCATCATGCTCGTCCACACCTGGCTTTCGCGCCGTGTGGACAAGGTGGTGGGGGACATGGAGGAAAAGGCCATCGGCTTGACCAACGTCATCGAGAAGGAGCGCAGCTAGTGGAGGCCTGGCGCGGCATCGTCGAACACCTGGCGCGCGGCGGCTGGATCATGGTGCCGTTGGGGATCTGCTCCCTGGCGCTGTGGACCCTGGTGGCCGACCGTTGGTTGGCCCTGCGCACGCTCGGCCGCGAGGACACCGATTTGACCGCTGCGGTGAACGTTGTGCGCGGCGCGGCACCCGTTCCCGAGGGCGAGGGCTTGCGAGCCCGACTCGTGCGGGCCTTCCTCGACGGTCGCACCGGCCGACCCGCTGTTGATCTGGAGCTGTTGAGGCACGAGGTCGCCCGTCTGCGCCCGGAATTGCGCAGGGGGATTGCATTCATCTCGGTACTCGCGGCGGTGGCGCCGCTGCTGGGCCTGCTCGGTACGGTGACGGGCATGGTGCGCGCCTTCGACGTGATCGCGGTCTTCGGCACCGGCAACGCCCGCGAACTGGCCGGAGGACTTTCTCAGGCTCTGGTCACCACCCAGTCGGGACTTCTGGTCGCCATTCCAGGATTGATGTTCGGAGCCCTGCTGTCGCGCCGCGCGCGACGTCTCGACCATCAGCTCACCGAAACGTTGACGGTCCTGGAACGCACCATCGAGGAACGGGAGGCGGCGGCATGATCAATGTCCGCAAATCCCTGCGGGGGGGCAGCGATCGGGTCGACATCAACATGGGTCCGCTGATCGACATGGTCTTCCTGCTGCTGATCTTCTTCGTCGTGACTACGAGCTTCGTCAAGGAGACGGGCATCGATGTCACGCGCTCGATCGCGGCCACGGCCGTGACCAAGGAACGCGCCACCATCATGATCGGCGTGACCGACGAAGGCGATGTGTTCTACGAAGGCAGGCGTATCGACGTACGCAGTGTGCGGGCCCATGTCGAGCGTGCTCTCGCGGAATCTCCGGACGGCGGCGTGGTGATCGTGGCCGACCGGCGCAGCGAAACGGGCGTCGTGGTGCAGGTCATGGATCAGTGCCGCCAGGCCGGAGCGTCGGACGTGAGCCTTGCCGCTCGCCGCGACGAAGAGGACGGCCCGTGACAGCGCGCACGCGACTGCCTTTGGCGTTGGCGGCCGGACTGGGTGCCAATCTGTTGCTGCTTCTCGTGTCGGGCCTGCTGCAGGGCGAGCGAGCGCTGTCGGTGCCGCCGCTTTCGTCGATGCCTGTAGGGCTTGTGAACATGGTGCAAGAGACAGCACAGGAGAAGGCGCGCACGCCCGACCCGGAACCGCCGAAGCCCAAACCCGAACAGGACTTCACTCCCGACATCCAGCGGCCGTCGTTGTCGGCGCCGAACCTCGATCTGGGCCTCGCTATTCCCGACCTGTCGCTGCCGTCGCCGCGCTTCGACACCGACGGTCTCGTGTTCGAAGCCGGGGATCTGGATTCACCACCGCGCATCGTGACGCGCCTCGCACCGGCGTACCCATACCGCGCTCAGCAACGCAGCCAAGCCGGCGATGTGCGCGTGCGGTTCCTCGTGAACGCCGACGGCGCCATCAGCGACGTAACGATCCTCGAGGCCACCAATCCTGGCTGGTTCGAAGATGCCGTGATCAAGACGGTCCCCACCTGGCGCGTCGAGCCGGGCGTGATCGACGGTGAGCCGGTCGCGGCCTGGATGGTCACCACGGTCGTCTTCCAGTTGGGGTCCTGAGCATGCCGCGACGCACGGTACCCATGTTGATTCTGTTGACGGCGGTCCTGACCGTCGCCACCGCTTACGCCCAGAGTGTGGACGACCCCTCCCGCGCCCCCGGCCGCGCCCGTCGCGCCCTGGCCGCCACGCAGAAGTACCGCGACGCCGGCGATCATGAACGCGCCGTGGCGGTGTTGACCGAGACCCTCATCGATCACCCGGAAAACGACCACCATCTGCTGCGTCTCCACCTTGCCCTGAGTCTGCGGCATCTCGGTCGCGACGCCGAAGCCCTGGAGCACCTGAACCTGGCCGCCGAGCTCGAACCGCGTTCGCGGGACGTTCAGCTGACGCGGGCGGGCGCCGCCCTGGCCACCGGAGCGTACGGCATCGCCGCAGTAGCTCTCGAAGCAGCCTGGCGTCTGCAGCCGGAGGAGGGTCCGGCCCTGCTGCACGACGCCGTTGTCGCCCGCCTGCTCGCCGACGATGCCTCCGGCGCGGCGACGTTGGCCGACGAGTTTCTCGATATCGCGGGGCAGCCGAATGTTGAACAGCTGCGCACCGTTCTCACCGCGGCGGTCTATGCCGCAATGCCGGCTCTCGCGCGACGTGCGGCCGAGCGCTGCATCACGATCCACGCCGACGACCCCGAGGCCTGGATCCTGGTTTCTCAGGCGCGGCAATCCGTTGATGATCTGACGGGAGCCGCAGCGGCTCTCGAAGCCGCCGATTGGCTGCGTCCGCTGTCGCCAGCCGACCGCTCGCGACTCGGAGACCTTCTGTTCGCCGCCGGTGTCCCCGCCATGGCCGCCGCCCAATATGCCGAAGTCTTCGGTACGGCCCCCGACGGCGATCAGGCCGAGCGTTTGGCCTCGGCCTGGATGGCCGCCCACCGTTACGACGATGCGGCCCTGGTGCTGCAGGCGATCACTTCAACGTCGCCCAACGCCCGGCTCTGGGCACTGCTTGGCGACGTCCGTCTCGAACAGGAGCGTTACGCCCAGGCCGCGGCCGCCTACCGCTCCAGCCTCGCCCTTTCCTCCGATGACGATATTCAGGCCCGCCTCCGCCACTGCGAAATCATGGCCGAGTGAGTACACGACCTTTCGACAGGGTTGGAGGGGTGTCGCGGCCCGCTAGAAACTCCTGATGGATCGTCATTTGGGCTCCGATCAGGTGGAATCACCCTAATTGCATGAGTATTTTCAATTGAGACGCTGATAATCAATCGGTTAGATCAGAATGGCCACCATTCTAACGGATCATCATCCATCAAAGACGCTTCGAGGCACCGGGGGTCCTCATGATGATTAATCAAGACCCAGAAGGGCCGGATTTGCAACAGACTGACTGGAGTTCATATACTGACCATGTGAGAGAGCAGCCGTAGCTTCGAGGCCTCTGAGAAGGACATCGATCGGTCATCAAGCTTCGCCAGGTGGTTCGTGGGGTGTCACCAAGGCGGAACCGCTCCCTCTCCAGCCCAACGTCCCCTGATCTGCGAGGCACAGGCCTTGCGGCCATCTGCTCCCCGCCCGCGGATGGATGGCTGAAGGAGGCGACATGAACAGGAATCCGTTCTCCAACCTGCGCGACGGCAATCATCGTCCGACCACAACGGCCGATCGACCCGGTAACACGGTCTCACTGAGTCCGACCCGGGTCATCGTCACGCCCGTGGCCATGCCCGTCGTTCACCCGCTCTCCAAGCGCGATGTCCAGCGCGTGCTCTCTGTTCTGCCTTCGGGCTCGATCAGCGGGCTGAGGTCGGTGAGTCTGCTTGGCGAAATGTGGACGTCGGGCGGTTATCCCGTCTTTGCGACGTACCGCAAGCAGGGTTTCATTCGTCTGCACGCCGTGACCTGTTTGTCATGGCGGGTGCAGAGCCTGCGATCGAGCCAGGTGGCCGATCTTCTGCGTTACGGAGCCCACGTGGATGCCGGCCCGTCGGAGTGCGTTGTGACCTGGACCAACGAGGCGTTGCGGCTCTTCTACACCGTGGGGGTGCTGCTGCCCGGCGTGGCGCGGCACCGGCGGGAACACGAAGGTGCTGGAGAACACGGCTCGGTCGTGCGCTCTCTCGAGGACGATCACGGCGCCTGGCAGATCTCGGATCTGGCCCTGGAGCACTGGCGGCGGTTTCTCGAGAACGGGGACCTGGCCGAGAAGAGAGCCTTCAGCTGACCCCGTGAGTACGGGGGGATGAAAAAGGGAGGGCGGACCTTAGGGTCCGCCCTCTCTGTGTGAACAGTCGTCGAACTAGAATCCGAAGATCAGGCCCCCGGCGTAGCTCGTCATGTTCCCCATGCTCATCTCGGCGTTGATCTTCACGCCCAAGTTGAGGGTCGCGCCCAGGGTGGTGCGCTTGTCCTGGATGCCGTCGAGAGTGAAGGCGATGTCTTCATCGTCTCCGGCATTGTTCGGCGTTCCGTTGTCATACACGTAGGCGATGTCCATGGATGACTCTTCCTTTGCCACGCCGCCGTAGACGGTCAGCATAGAGAAGGCTTTGCTCACACCCAGGTAGTAGCTCTTGGCGCTGGCGCTGAACGTGGCCTCCTCGGCGGTCGAACTGATGTCGAGGCTCTGCGAGAAGATGCCCACCATCACGTCGACTGGCAGCGTCGGCGCCAGGTTGTTGACGCTGTAGGCGAGACCGAAACCTACGTACTTCAGCTTGCCGACCTCACCGATGTCGAATTCCATCGGCACGCCGCGCATGGTGGCACGCAGGCCGGCGATGCCTCCCAGGGAGATCTCCGGGGCGACCAAGGGCACATAATCGCTCGCTACCAGGGCGGGGATGCCCTCGGCCGTGTAGACGGGCAGTCCGTGCCAGTAGGCGGTCATCGATCCCTTGATCTCGTTGCCGTCTTCGCCCACCTCGCCGAACACCGTCGGTCCTTCAGCCACCAGCAGTCCCTCATCGCCGTAACCGGGATCGCCGGGGTCGAGGTAATCGGAGAGATCGACGCGTCGGGTGACGCGGAATGTCTTGTCCTCGTCGTCGAGCTTAGAAGCCATGACCTTCAGGCCGAAAGAGATCTTCAGGCCGGTCAAGGGAATTGCTGCAGTGTGGTATAGCCCGGCGTTCTGATTGATGCCGAAGCCCGAAACCAGAGGAGCCAGGTAGCCCTCGGCGTAGATCTGGCCGACCTCGGAAATGAGTTCTCCCAGATCCTCGTCGGAGCCCTCGTCCTGAGCCATGGCGGGCAGCGTCCAGGCCGCGAACAGGAGGGCGGCGGCGATCAGCGGCCAGCCCTTCATCCAAGTCTTTGTGGTCATGCTTGTCCTCCGGTTCAGTCTAGGACACGAGCGTGCCGTCGCTCAGGTCGATGGTCCAGGTCTGGGTGCCGACCTGCACGTCGGCGGTGCCGCCGTTGAATGTGATCGTAGCGGCCATAGTGCCGGAGCTGACCAGGACCTGACCGCTGGCCGGGTAACCCGCACCCACTACGGTCACGTTCACGATGGTGAAGGAGATCTCGAGGGTGCCGGCGGTCAGGGTGCCGGTGCCGTTGGCCAGGCCGCTGATCGATGTGATGTTGAACTCGCAGTCCACCGAGAAGTCGAAGCCTGCAGGCGTCCAGGTCAGGATATGGTCGGGTGCTTCTGTCCAGACGTGGTCGGGGTTGGAGTCGAGCCAGAAATCGCCGGAGAATCCGGAGATGGTCTCGAGACCCGGGAAGGCCTTGGCGGCCATCGTCGGCAACACATTGACGATGGAGTAGGCCAGGAATCCCGACTGATGCGCCACGTCTTCTGCGGTCAGCTGGGCGTCGTCGTGGGGGGTTGCGGGGTCGTCGCTGCTGCAGCCGACCAAGCCGATCAGGGCGGTCAGCATCAGGGCGGTCAACAGGGTCCAGCCGGTAGCTTGCAGTCGCTTCATGGCGGAGCTCCCTCCTTGCTTACGTGAATCGAAGTAAAACAACGGACCGTTTCGATCCGTCGAGGCTAGCACAGCGGAGGAGCAAATGCCATACCATCTAACTGAATGTTCAAGTGCAGGTTAGACTTCGACGGTTTCGGGTCGGTGTAGACGCTGGGGGAAGGGGTGGTCGGCTTCAAGATCGTCGAAATCGACCTGGTCGAGGTTGATGACCTCTTCAATGACGCGCCGATCAGACGCTCTCCTGGCAGGGTGAGTGGGAAACGATGGGATTTCCAGTGCGGCAGAGATCTTGGGCCCGGTTGGGAGCGGACTCTGTTTATGCAGACGCTTGTGCTGTGTCCCGCGCATGATTCCCATGAGGTCGTCCACGAGACTTTCGAACATTACGGACAGACTTTCAAGCTCCTTGCTCGCAGCCGCCGACTGTTCAGCGCTTGCGGCGTTGGACTGGGTCACGTGATCGATGTTCGCGACAGCCCGGTTGATCTGCTCGATTCCCTGGGACTGCTGGCGTGAGGACTGATCGATGCGCTCGATGACCTCGTTCACACTCTCGACGCTGCCCACGATCACATCGAGCTGTTCACCCAGCTCGACAGCCATTTTCACGCCGTCGGCGGCGCTTGTCTGGGATTGGTTGATGAGCTCGGCGGTGTCGCGGGATGCGTCGGCGCTGCGCTGCGCCAACGAGCGGACTTCTTCTGCCACCACGGCGAATCCCTTGCCCGCATCGCCGGCGCGCGCGGCCTCGACGGCGGCGTTCAGGGCCAGCAGATTCGTCTGGAAGGCGATCTCGTCGATGGATTTGAGGATCATGGCCGTCTGGTCGGAAGTGTCCTTGATGCGGGCGATGGCTTCGGCCATGCGTCCCATGGAACGATGTCCTGAGCGGGCGGCGTTCTGGGCATCGTCGGCTTGACGCCGCACGGCCCCGGTATGTTCGGTCGTATCGTGGATCAGAGCCGCGATATTGTGGAGTGACGACGAGGTTTCCTCTAGGGAGGCGGCCTGAGTGCAGGTGCCGGAGGCCAGACTGTCGCTGGCGTTGGAGACCTGAATCGCTGCGGCGGAAACGCTGCCGCTCGAGCGACCGAGGCTCACACCCAGGTCGTGGATGGGGCGGATCACGATCCTCTTCAACATGGTATTGATCAGCAAACACAGACCGGTGATGCCCAGCAACGACAGCAGGGCGATGCGGGAGACGATGAGGCGCGATGAATCGGTGATGGTATTGATGAACGTCGCGGTCGTCTGGGCATTCCTTGACTCGAAGGCGGCGATTTCCTCTTCCAGGTGCGTACTGTTGATTCCCATCACGACTTGACCAACGATCCGACCATCGGTCACGGCATCCCTTTCGACCTTCTGGCCACCAGCCTCGGGCGAACCGGTCGCAGCGAGGATCTCACCGTTCTTGTCCATGATCGTCGCAAAAGAGAAGGAACGATTGCTGGTGGCGCTGTCTACCAGGAGCTGAAGATGATCCTGTTCGTTGTCGACGATGTGGTGGGCAGCGATGTTGGCAAGAGTGACCGTGGTGGATTCGACGTATTCCTGCTGCGAGGATCTCATCAACTCTTCGCTGGCCTTCTGTTGCCGCGTGAGTTCATAGGATCCGAGTTCGGACAGCGAAGTCGCCGCATTCCTGGCGGAGAGAGCCGTCACGGTGGCGATGCCGATCTGCATGACGACCACAGCAAGAGAGATGGCGACGATGAACTTGAAGGCGACGCCGATGTGCTTGATCAAGAGAGCACTCCTGGAATATGCGTTGGTCGCTGCTCTCACAAAGGGTCGGATCCATATCACCCCGAGAGTCGACGATTGCTTCAAGAATGATCGGTCGCTATCGCAGAGCCTTGAGCCTGAAATTGAAGACTGTTTGATGTCCTATTCTATTGACGGGTGATCCCGTGGAGTTTTAGAGTCACCGCTCCAACTCTCAGAACAGGCTTCCGTATCCCCTCTTACTCTCGCCAGGAGGACCCACGTGAAGACAATTCTCTCGATCCGCAACATTTCCATGATTTTGACGATCGGTGTGCTTCTCACGCTCACCTTCGGAATCTGGGGTTGTTCGGACAACCAGGATCCGGTCGCCCCCCAGGCTTCACAGGATGCTGTGTCGTTCAGCGTACAGAATGCGAACGTCCGCAAGGTGATGGCGATTTAGGAGCGCCATACGCCTGTGCTGATGTCCGACCCCGACGTGATCGGGACCGCCACGTCGTTCGATGACAACGGCAAGCCCGTCGTCTTGTTGTTGGTCACTTCGGAACGTGCGCGCAGCGCCATGCCTCGCAGCCTCGAAGGTACCGACGTGCAGGTCGTGTTGACCGAACCCATCGTCGCGATGAAGGGTCGCCCGGGCGGCGGCGGCGGCGTGAGCCACACCGCGATCCAGACTCCCCCGATCCAGCTCGGCACCTCCGGCGGCTGGCGCTACGACCTGGCCAACGGCTACTGCTGCGCCGGCACCCTCGGCTCGCTCATCCAGGTGGGCGGCCAGAAGAGGATCCTGAGCAACTACCACGTGTTCGAGGCCGACATCGTCAACGGCGGCAACGGTCGTCGGGCGCAGACGGGCGATCCGGTGATCCAGCCGGGTCTGATCGACATCAATTGCAACGAGAACAGCGCCCAGAACGTGGCGACGCTGGTCGTCTCGGGTGCCCTGCCCAACGCCAACGTCGACGCCTCGACGGCCACGATCATCAGCGGCATGGTCGACCCCAACGGAGCCATCCTCGAAATCGGTACGATTTCGTCGCAGACCGTGGGCGCCTCCGTGAACCAGGCCGTCAAGAAGAGCGGCCGGACCACCGGCCTGACCCGCAGCACGGTCAGCGGTCTGAACGCCACGATCAGCGTGAGCTACGAGAACGAGTGCGCGGGCTCCACCGTGTTCACAGCCACGTTCACCGGTCAGATCCTGGTTGCGAACAAGCGCAGCAAGTTCCTCGCCGGCGGCGATTCCGGTTCGCTGATGGTCGAGGACGTGAGCAACAACCCGCGCGCCGTGGGTCTGCTGTTCGCCGGCAGCAACACGATCGCCGTGGCCAACCCCATCGACGAAGTGCTGTCGTACTTCAACGCCTCGATGGTAGGCAACTAGGACACGGTCTTTACTGGAGGCATCATGAGAGGTGGCGGGCCGGCTCCTTCGGGGGCCGGCCCGTTACCTTGGCGCGGGCGTCGCCCAAGGTGTAGGATACCCGAAGGAGGAGCCATGATACGCAGAGGGATCATCTTCGCCGCGGCGGTCGTGTTGAGTACGGCATGTACGAGCGACCGGGTGAGCGACAGAGAAAGCGACCGAGGAAGTGAAACCATGCCCACACGCGATGTGATGACCGTGATGGACGCCCATGTGGCGGAGTTGATGTCCCTCGCCGGTGTTGCCGGCGTGGCGGTGGGCGAGTTGGACGGGACGCCCTGCATCCAGGTTCTGGTGATCGAGCTGACCGAGGAATTGCGGGCTGCGATTCCGGAGACGCTCGAGGGCTACCCCGTTGACGTCCAGGTCACCGGAGAGATTCGGCCGCTCTGACCTATCTGTCCACGCCGCTGTGTCCGAAGTATTCGTGCAGGTGATTCCGCGCGGCAAGGTTGATGCGCTCGGCCCAGAGCCCGACGGGATTGAGATCGTCGGTCAGGATCGGGGCGTCGCCGCGTTCGGGATCGAAGCGGTTGTCCCAGGCGTGGACGAGGTTGTAATTGCTGCTGTAGCGGTCGGTCACGCCGGCCGGTTCCTCGATGGGTTCCAGGGGTCGATCTGAAGCCAGCAGGATCACGTTCCCGAGTTGCGACGGAGGTTCGGCGGTCGGCAGCACGACCACGTGCTCGAACTGCGTGTGGAGCGTGGCGGCGAGGGAACGGACGATGATGTCGCGCCAGCCGACCGCCTCCATATTCATGGCCAGCACGCCGCCCGGCGCGAGTCTGCTGCGCACCAGTTCGAAAGCCTCGACGCTCGTCATATGGAAGGGCACCGAACTGCTGCCGAAGGCGTCGAGGATCACGAGATCGTATGTCTTCGGGTTATCGACCAGGAACCGGCGACCGTCGGCGTGATGGACGACGGCCTCGCTTTCGAGCAGGCCGAAGTGGTTGCGGGCGGCGCGGGTCACCGACGGATCGATCTCCACGGCGTCGATCTTCCAGCCGTCGCGGGCGAAGTTTTTGACCACCGAGCCCCCACCGAGCCCCACCAGAAGCAGCGAACCGGGTTCTTCGTGGAATGTTTTGGCGATTTCGAGAACGTCCACGTAGGGAAGCCCCGACACCCATGTTCCCGGTTCGGCAATGGTGTGCACACCGCCGTCGATGATCAGGAACCGTAGCCCGTTCTTTTCCGCGACGCGGATCTCCCCGTAGGCGCTGTATTCCACAGAGATCACACCGGTCGGCAGGTTCGAACCCGCAGCCGGGACGGATCTGACGGCTCCCCATGCCGCGGCCGTGGCCAAGATCGCCGCCATGGCGGTGCTTCTGCGCCTGGACGTCACGGCGACGCCGATCACAGCGGTGACGATCAGGAGCATGCCGATCAACACCGTCAGCCTCGTCACGCCCATGTTCGGCACCAGGACGAATCCCGTCAGCAGGGCCGCCGCAACGCTGGCGATCGTCGATAGGGCGGCGAGGTTGCCCGCCGTGCGCCCTACGTGGTCGATGTGCTTCGTCTTCATGCGCACAGCGAACGGACTGACCATGCCCAGCAGCGCCAGCGGCGGAAAAAACAGAACAAGAGATGTTACGAGCACTGCAGCGCGCAACCCGGCGGGCTCCATCAAATTCAGGATCGGGAGCCGGAGCCAGGGAATCGTCACGATCCACAGGCCGGCCAGGCCGATGATCAGCGAAAAGACTCCTGATCCGCGTCCCGAGTCGACGAGGCGTCCTCCCACGGCGTACCCCGTGCTCAGTGCGGCGAGAGTGACGCCGATCAGAGCGGACCACAGATAAAGGCTTACTCCGTAATAGGGGCCAATCAGACGGGTGCCGAGGATTTCGAGAGCGAGGACCGAAGCGCCGGAGACAACCACGGCGATGGAAATGAATACCTGGAGCACGAGCACAGCCCTTTCGTCCCGGGGAGCTGTCGAGGTGAATGCTGTCGTCACCATATCATGGGGGCGGTGACGAGGCGAGGCTCGGCTGCCCAGCGGGAATCGAACTTGCGATCCGACCACGGCTTGGACGATGATGGGCCGGCCGTCGAGTCGGATTCCTCGTCTCACTGCGGATCGGTGTCATCGTTCCCGGAGGATAGCCAATGGTCGCCCGTCGTCTGATCGCCCTGCTGATCGTTCTGACTGCAGTTTCCGTTCTTGCCGACGAGGGCATGTGGACCTTCGACAATCCGCCCACTCACCTTCTGCAGGAACGATACGGCTTCGCGCCGGCGCCCGAATGGCTCGACCATGTGCGTCTCGCTTCGGTCCGACTCAACGACGGCGGTTCGGGATCCTTCGTCAGCCCCGAAGGCCTCGTCCTGACGAACTTCCATGTGGCTCACGGACAGCTCCAGAAGCTCTCGACCGCGAAGCAGGATCTGGTCGTCAACGGATTCCGGGCCTGGAGCCGCGTCGACGAGAAGAAGTGTCCCGATCTCGAGATCAACGTGCTGGCATCGTATGAAGACGTGACCGCGCGGGTCTTCGCCGCCACCGAAGGCCTGACCGGTCAAGAGGCCCTCGACGCCCGCCAGGCCGCCGTCGCGGCCATCGAGAAGGAAGACCAGGATGCCACAGGGCTGCAGTCCGAGGTCGTTACTCTCTATGCCGGAGGCGAGTATTGGCTGTACCGCTATCATCGCTATACCGACGTGCGCCTGGTCTTCGCGCCGGAGGAGGACGCCGCCTACTTCGGCGGCGACGACGACAACTTCACGTTCCCGCGTCATGACCTCGACATGGCCCTGTTCCGCGTCTACGAGAACGACAGGCCCATCGAGAGTCCCGCCCATCTGGTGCTCAACCCCGCGGGCGCCGCCGACGGCGACCTCGTGTTCATCTCCGGCCACCCAGGCTCCACCGATCGCCTGGAGACCATGGCCCAGCTCGCCACTCAGCGCGACCACACCTACCCGCGTCGCGAAAAGCGCCTCGCCATGATTCTCGACGCCGTCAACTCCTACGCCGCCCGCGGCCCCGAGCAGGCTCGCCAGGTGGGCGGCATGCTCATGGGCATGAACAACGGCAGCAAGGCCGGCGGCGGTGAGTGGAAGGGTCTGCTCGACGAGAACGTGTGGGCCAAGAAGCAGTCCGACGAGGAGGATTTCCGGGCCCGCGTGGCTGCCGATGCCGATCTTCAGGAACGCTACGGTCGCGCCTGGGAAATGATCGAGCAGGCCGAGGCCGCCCGCGTGGAACGCATCGAGGCCCTCTCGTTCCGCACGCTGCCGGGGTTCCGGATCGGGCGCATTGCCCAGACCATCGTGCGTCTGGTCGCCGAGTCGCAGAAGCCCGACGCCGAGCGCCTCGAAGGCTTCCACGAGGCCGATCTGCGGCGGGTGCAGTTCCGCCTGTTCTCGCCGGCGCCCATCTATCCCGAGCTCGAGGAGTTCATGATCACCCGCTCCCTCGAAGTGATGAGCGAAGAGCTGGGCCCCGACGACGAGTTCCTGGCCCTCGCCCTGGCCGGCAAGTCGCCGGCCGACCGCGCCGCCGAGCTTGTGGGCGGCACGGCCCTGATCGATCCCGAGGCGCGACGTGCGCTGGTCGACGGCGGACCCGAGGCCGTGGCTGCGAGCACCGATCCGCTGATCATGATGGCTCGCGATCTCGACCCCATCCTTCGCGAGCAGGAGAAATGGACCGAGGAGAACGTCACCAGCGTATTGACCGAGGCCGGCGAGCTGCTCGGCGCCGCCCGCTTCGCCGTGTACGGCAAGACGACCTACCCCGACGCCACCTTCACCCTGCGCCTGTCCTACGGCGAGGTGAAGGGCTACCCCATGAACGGCACCCGCGCCCCGTCGCGCACGACCTTCCATGGACTGTTCGATCGGGCGCTTTCGTTCGGCAACGAGCCGCCGTTCCGACCCACGCAGCGCTTCTACGATCGTATGGACCGCATCGACCTGGCCCGGCCCCTGAACTTCGTCTGCACGGGCGATATCATCGGCGGCAACTCTGGTTCGCCGGTCATCGACACCGAAGGGCGCCTGGTGGGCCTGGTCTTCGACGGCAACATCGAGAGCCTCGTGGGCCGCTTCGTGTACGACGAAACGGCCAACCGCACCGTCTCGATCCACGCCGCCGCCATCGAGACGGTCCTGCGTGATCTCTACGATGCGGGTGCACTGGCCGATGAGATGATGGGGGTCGCACGCTGACCATGGACCGCCGAGCTGGGTCGGCGTTTCGTGGAGTTCCGTGCCGCCGGTGTGAACTCGGTCGTCTATGGCGGTCCCGACACCGAAGTCTGCGCTCTGGCCGCCGCCGAAGGTTTGGACGTCCACGCCTGGTGGTGGGTTCTCTGTCGTCGCGACGACGTGTTGATGAACGACCACCCCGACTGGTACGCCGTCAGTCGCGAGGGCAACTCCACCCACGACACGCCGCCCTACGTGGAGTACTACCGCTTCCTTTGCCCCACCCGCCCCGAGGTGCGCCGCTATCTGCGCGAGCGCATGGAGGAGACCCTGGCCCTCGACGGCCTGGCCGGCGTCTGCCTCGACTACGTGCGCTACCCCGATGTGATTCTGCCCCGCGCCCTGTGGGAGAAGTACGGCCTGGTGCAGAACGAGGAGCTGCCGCCCTTCGACTTCTGCTACTGCGGCGTGTGTCGCGAGGCGTTCCGCGCCCAGGAGGGCGTCGACCCTCTTGACCTGCCAGACCCGACCGCCGACGCCGCCTGGCGCCGCTTCCGCTGGGATTCGGTCACCCGCCTTGTGAACGAGCTGGCCGATGTGGCCCACGCCCAGGGCAAAATGATCAGCGCCTCGGTCTTCCCGTCGCCGACCATCGCCCGGCGTCTGGTGCGCCAGGACTGGCCGGCCTGGAATCTCGACGCGGTGCTGCCGATGGTCTACCACAGCTTCTATGACGAACCGGTAGCGTGGATCGAGGCGACGGTGGCCGAAGGCGCCGGCGCGTGGATCCACGCACCGGCGGCATCATTCATCATAGCTGGAGCTGACGGTGTCAGCGTAGCAACACCATCCGCCGACTCTCCCGCCCCTCCGGCGTCGTCAGCTGATACAGATAGGTGCCCGACGCCACCGGTGAACCGAAGCTGTCGAGTCCGTTCCAGGTGAAGACCGTCCGTCCCTCGGCGAGGGTGCCGTCATGCAGGCTGCGCACGAGCGAACCGCCCAGATCGAAAATCTCCAGGCGTACCGATGAGGTGGTCGGCAGCACGACGGCGATGTTCGTCTGGGGATTGAACGGATTGGGCCAGTTGGCTGCGAGTACCGGCGCGTCCGGCGTCTCTTCGACGGGTGTGGCGAAACCAGGCTCCGCGAAGAAATGATCGGCGGGCAGGATGATCTCGGCGATGGTCGTGGTGTTGTCCGCGGTCTTCATGGTGATGCTCAGATCGTGGACGTGGGATGCTCCGACGACGACCGTGAAGAAGACCTGGGCCGTGCCCGAGCCGACGGGATAGAGCGGACTGGGGTTGACCCCGATGGTGGTGCCGCCGTCCCGCAGAGGCCAGCAGTAGATACGCACGCCGCCGGCCTCGGTCGTTGAATACTCGAGGTCCACCGTGACCCGCTCATTGTTGTCGAGCACTGCGGGACTGGTGATGTCCCAGACAGGGTTCCACAGTGCGTGGTCGGCGTAGGTGTACTCGGCGGGGACGGTCTGCTCGAAGATCCTCGTGCCCCCGGCGTCGTTCAGCAGAATCGCCACCTGGTTCATGAACGTGCCCGGTGCGGTAATGCCCATCGTGCGAGCGACCGCGCCCGAAGGCGGCGGCAGCAATACGCTGCCCATATACCAACCGTCGAACAGCCAGCCGTCGTTCAGGAACGGCACGGCCCAGGTCCGGATGTCCGCGGCTTCGGTGGTCAGGTACGTGTACGAGGCCGTCACAGCCTGACCGTAGGGCAGCAGGGCCGGTGGCGCTGGATCGAGGGTCAGATCGGCGAAGCCGTGGTCGCGCCAGTGGAACTCCACAGGCACGAAGAACTCGAGCAGCTGCGTATCGTTGGCGTAGTTGTACATCCAGATGCGGATCTCGTCGACGTCGGCGTCGATGGTCGGGAACCGGATATAGTGGCTGTCGCTGCCGCCCCCCGGCGGTATGAAGCCTGTCAGCGCTCCGTATCCCGGCGACAGCGAGCCGTTCGTGAAGGGTCGGGCGAACACCCAGGCGCCCTGTGGATCGTCGGTCATCCCGTCGAACGAAGTGAACAGCTGGTGTCCGCGCTCCAGCCACGAAGGCGATGTGTGGTTGAACTGCACGTTGTACACGGCGTTGGCGCCGAAGGTGTACCAGGCGGGAATCACGACTTCGAGCAGGGTGGTCGTCCAGTCGGCGGAGACCATCTGAATGCGGTAATGGGTCACCTCGGCGTCGATGTTGTAGCTCCACCACGTGGTGAGTGAGCCGCTGCCGACGCCATAGAGCGAACTGCCGCTCCACACGAAACCGCCCATGACCGTCGTGCCGTTCATGGGAGCGACGCGGAAGCGCACGCCGGCCGCGACGTCGTTGTCGTAGTCGAAGGTGATCGCGGCGTGTTCGCCGTGGGGCAGATACGAGCCTGGGTCGTGGGCGAGTTGGAAATTGCCCATCCAGGAAGCGCCGGCGATGGCCGGGATGAGGAGCAGAGCGCAACTGGTCAACATGATGCGTGTCGTGGTTGTCATGGAACCCCCTTCCACGACGGGTGGTCGTCGGCGGTCGAGATAACGACCGTCCGGGGCATTCTAGCATTGTTGAGGTCCGGATTTCAAATATTGATGGATCAGGGGATGATCAACCCGTAGATGCTCATATCGAAATACTGTGAACGGGCGTATTCGACGTCCCGCAGGACACCTTCCTTCAAAAACCCCAGATTCTCGAGAATCTTCTCAGAAGCCGCATTGCCGGGATGGACCCGGGCATGGATCCGGTGAAGGCGCATGGTGCCGATGCCGTAGCTGACCATGGCGGCCACCGCTTCGCCTGCGTAGCCGTGTCCCCAATGATCACGCACCAGCCCGTAACCGACCTCGGCGGCGGACGTGTCGGCGTCGATGCCGAAAAGGCCGCCGTAGCCTACCGGAGTTCCGTTATCACGAAGCACGAAGGTCCACCACAACGCCTTGTGCTCCAGATAGTCGGAGCGGAACGTGGCGGCGCGTGCTGCGGCCTGATCGACTTCGTCGAAGGGGTCGCGGGCGATGTGACTGAGTGCTTCGATATCAGAATTGAAGGCGTAGATCAGGTCGGCGTCGTCGAGCAGCACTTGGCGCAGGTCGAGCCGTTCGGTATGCAGCACGGGAAATTTCGAGAAGATTTTCTGGTCGATCATCTTCGGGCTCCTTCGACGGAGCACAAGTACGTCGTGGGCGGACGACGGTTGCGTCAGCGGATCACGGTGAGGCGTTGTTCCCGTGTGAGGCCGGCGGTGGACAGACGGACCACATAGACGCCGCTCGCGACGGGGCGGCCGTCGTGGTCGCGGCCGTCCCAGGCAGTGGTGTGGGCGCCTGGGCCAACGTCGCCGGCGACGATGGTTCTGTGCAGACGACCATCGAGGCCGTAGACCGCCAGGTTCACGTCGCTGTCTGCGCTGCCCAGCCAGCCTGCCGCGCGGAAGGAAATGGATACGGCGCCGTCGCGGCTCGGGGAGGGCCAGACGGCGAACCCGTCGTCGATGTCGGGTGAGGCGATGCGGAACACGCCGTCGCCCTGGTCGCGGAGCGGGGTCAAGGGATCGTCACCCGTGGCGCGGACCCTCAGCAGGGCCATGTCGGTGGGAATGTCGGGGACGATCATCGGCAGTTCGTTGACGTCGTCACCGCCGACGCCGACGGCGATCAACTGCCACGTCCAGCCCCCGTCGAGGGAAAGATCCACATCCACGGGACGGCGGCCGTGCCAGCTCACGACGACAGTTTCGCCGGCGATCCAGGTTTCGCCGCCGTCGGGGGTGTCGACGTGGTAGGGCGCGGCGGCGATGACGTAGGCGCGGCCGGCGTCGAAATGGACGGCGTCGGCCATGCGGGCGCCGATCAACAGGTCGCAGTGACCGTCGCCGTCGATGTCGCCGGGGCCGGCCACGGCGTAGCCGAAGCGGTCGTTGTCGCTTTCGCCGATCAAGATCAGGTCGAAGGTGCCGTCGAGCTGGGATCCGCCTCGCAGCAGATAGGCGCTGCCGGACTGGAGACCGTTGGCATCCGCGTCGCGGGCGCCGATCAACAGGTCGTCGAAGCCGTCGCCGTCGGTGTCTCCCACGCCGGCGATGGCGGCGCCGAAGTGGTCGAAGGCGATTTCTCCGCCCACGACAAGGTCGGGGGTGTCGTCGATGTCGGGTCCGCCCAGGTACACGCTGACCGAGCCGGCCAGGTCGGCGCCGGCGTCGCCTTGCTTGGCGCCCACGGCGAAGTCGGTGTGGCCGTCGCCGTTCATGTCGCCGGCCGAGCAGACTGCGGAACCGAACTCGTCGTAGATGTCGACGCCGCTGAGCACCATGTCGGCGACGGTGTCCATATCTTCACCGCCGAAGAACACATAGACGGCGCCGGAGTCGTTGCCGCCCAAGTCGGCTTGATAGGCGCCGATGGCGATGTCGTCGCAGCCGTCGCCGTTGACGTCGCCGAGATCGGCGAGGGAGAAACCGAAGCGGTCGAGGGCCGACTGGCCTTCGAAGATCATGTCGGCTTCGCCGTCGAGAACCGGGCCGCCGAAGTACAGGTAGACCCGGCCCGCTTCGAGCATGGGTTCGTCGTGGAGGAAGGCGCCGGCCATCCAGTCGCAGTAGCCGTCGTGGTTCACGTCGCCGGCGCTCGATACGGTCGATGCGAACTGGTCGTCCGGAGCTTCGCCCGACACTTTCAGATCCCACTGGTCGTCTGCGTCGGGGCCGCCGAGGAAGAGATAGGCGGCGCCGGAGTCGGAACCGCGAGTGTCCTGGTAGGGAGCGCCGATCAGCAGGTCGGGATAGCCGTCGCCGTTCACATCGCCCGCGCCGTCGACCCAGAAAGCGAAACGGTCCTGGTAGGCCTCGCCGGTCAGCACGAGATCGGGGGCGTTGTCGGCGTCGGGTCCGCCGAAGTAGAGATAGGCCTGGCCGGCGTCGGCGGCCGCGTCGTCGTTCACACCGGCGCCGACGAACAGATCGGGCCAGCCGTCGCCGTTCACATCGCCGGGGGCGGCGACGGTCGTGCCGAGACGATCGAAGCTGGCGACGGCCTCGAACGTGAGGATATGCCACTCGCACCGTGCCGAGGTGGATAGCAGCGCCAGCGCAAAGACGAGCGCGACGGATTGCCGGAGCTTACGGAGCAATTCGGACCTCCCGACTCGAGCTGTGTCGAGCCTGGCGAGAGGAGGACGGACGACGGTCGTAGGGGTCCCGAGAATTTAAGGAAATTCGGGTTCGAGCTCAATGGTCTACGAACGATCACGGTTTATCCATCTTATTCAGTTCGCGCGTGTTCCTTTCGAGAGGCGATCACCCAGATTAGAGGGATTCACGGAAATGCGCCAGCGGAGGGGCAGACTGGACTGGCGGGTCCTCAGCCGAGCCGCTAGCATGATCGCCATGAAATACCACTTCCCACTCAAGGCGCTCGCACCGACGACCGCCGCTGTGCTGCTCGCGGGCTGCATGTCTGATTCACGGCCTCCTGCTCCAAGCAATGTTACCGCTTCGGTCACCCACGCCGAAACAACGGCGGTGCCCGGCAAGTCTCTGATGCTCGCCTGGACCTTCGATCTTCTCGAGGGTTGGCACCTCTACAGCGACGCCCGCAACGATTCGGGACTGCCTCCCGAAGTCGAGCTGGAGCTGCCACCGGGCTGGACCGCCGATCCGGTGAGCTGGCCGGGGGCAGAACGTCTGGTCGCCCCTGGTGACATCCTCGACCACGTGTACCACGACAAGCTGGTCCTGCTGCAGCGCGTGGTTGTCGGACCCGACGAGAAGTTCGGCAGCGAGGTCAGCATCACGGCTCATCTGACTTGGCTAGCCTGCCGCGAGGCCTGTGTTCCCGGCGATACGACTTTGACCGTGGTACTCCAGGTAGAGCCCCACGCCGACCCGTCCCTGGATTCATCGGCGATTTTACGCTCCTTCCGGGCTTTGCCTCGAGAACCGAAGGGGGGCGAGGTGATCCTGGTGCATGAATCCGGTCTTGTGGACGTCCGTGTGCCTGGCGCCGCGCACGTGGAATTCCATCCCGCCGCCGAGAGCGCCGCGTTGTCCGACCCACTCCACGACGCAGCAGCCGACGGCGATGCCTTGCGTCTGAAGATCCGTCCGGAAGCCGAAGGAAAATCCGTGCGCGGGACCCTGCGGGTCACTTCAGATGAGGGTATCGTGTCCTACCTGACACTGCTTATCCCTGCCGAAGGAGACAGACTGTGACCAAGGCCGCCAAGCTTTGCCTTTTCGGAGCCCTCACGCTCCTGCTGTCCGTTCCCGTGCTCGCCCTCGAACCCGGCGACGCCGCTCCCGACTTCACCCTCACCGCCCTCGACGGTGTTGAGCACTCCCTGTCCGGCTATCTCGCCGACGGCAAAACCGTCGTACTCGAATGGTTCAACCCTGTTTGCCCGTTCATCAAGCGACACCACCAGCAGCACGCGACCATGAACGAGACCTTCGCTCGCTACGCCGAAAATGATGTGGTCTGGCTCGCCGTCAACTCCAGCGCACCGGGCAAGGAAGGCCACGGGCTGGAGCTCAATCGCGGCCTCTACAAGGAGTGGGGGATGACCTTCCCCATCCTGATCGACGAGGCCGGCACCGTGGGACGCGCCTACGGAGCCAAGACAACACCCCACATGTTCGTGATCACAGCCGAGGGCGAAGTGGCCTACGCCGGCGCCATCGACAACGAGCGCGGCTTTGGCGACCTCGGTACGACGAACTACGTGGCCGACGCCCTCGATGCGGTGCTGGCGGGCAAGGCCCCGACGACGGCGTCGACGGATCCCTACGGCTGCAGCGTGAAGTACGGAAAATGACGTACGGGAAGCGAAGTCTAGACCGGGACGCCGTCGTCCCGGTCTTCTTTGATCTGCCGAGCCAAAACGACCGCTGCGACTGCCCCGAACGCGAAACACGTCACCGTCACAGGGAGGAATTCGCCGGTCACGGCAAGGAGCACCCCGCCCAGGGCGGCGCCGCTCAAGCGGCCTGCGGCGTGGGCGCCGGCGTTGGCCGACAGCAGCACCGCACGGGAGCCGGGGGCCAGGGAAGTGATCAAGGGGAACGAGGCCACGAACGCTACTTCCACGCCGAGGAACGCCGCGAAGACGAATCCCAGCGCCACGACGGGCGAACCGCCGCCGAACAAGGGCACCATCACGTACATCGTCGCTGAAAGTAGGGTGCCCCACAGCACCATGCGTCGCTTGCCGAACCGATCGGCCAACCCGATCACCAGGAACTCGCCCAGGACCTCCGCACCGCCGATGACCAGCGCCGCCAGGCCCAACCCCGCGAGCCCCAAGCCGTGGGTGCGTTCCAGCCATACGCCCAGATCGATCAGGAAAACCTCGTTGGCCACGACGATCAGGAACGAATAGAGCACCGCGGTCCGTGCCGGAACCGACAGGGCCAACCAAGCAGCCCAAGGCGAGACGACCCGAACGACGCGCTCCGCAGCCACCGAGGTTGCGGGCACGAAGCGGATCACCAGCAGGGCTCCGCCCGCGAGCCCGCCGCCCACCGCGAGCATGACCAGGCGCACATCACCGTGTCCAAGCAACCAGCCCACTACGGGCGCCGACACCAGGAGCGACAAGGCCCAGCTCAACTCGGTCACGCCCATGGCCGCCGCCCGCCGTGCGTAGGGTACGCGGTCGCCGACCCAGGCCAGCAGCGCGGGGTCGTGGACCATCTTGCCCAAACCCCAAACCGCGAGGACCACGGTGAAGGCCGCAAAGCCACCGAGAGCGGATCCGATCAATCCGGCCGCACTCATCACCATCAAGCAGCCGATCATCGTGCGTCGACGGCCCCAGCGTTCGATCGACGGACCGAACAGCGGTGAAGCCATGCCCGTCGCTCCCTGCAGCGCCACTGCGCCTTGGACCGCCCCGACCGAAACGCCCAGCGCGCGGGCGAGGGCGGGCACGAACAGATAGGTGAAGCGCCGCGAGACGTTCACCGCCGTGCGGGCAATGGTGAGGGCGGCCAGGGTGACGGGGGTCACGCCGAAGCGATGTTCGGATTGGGTGGACATGGGGGCACGATAGCTCATGACGGGTTCGGCGAACAGGGTCGGCAGGGGGTTGTTCCCAGGACGAGGATCGGCCACACTCCCGGCGGAGGTTTTCCTTGAAGCGACACTACGCCGTTGTGATTCTCGTCGCGATCGTGCCGACCGCCGCCGCCCCGTGACGGCGCGCTGGCTCCACGTGCACGATCGTTACCCCGAGATCTGGTCCCGTTGAGCTCTGGGGGCACGAGACGACTTGACCCGGTGGGAACCCGTCCCTACCCTGGCGCGTACATCATCTCCGGTGCCAACCTCTGAGCGTGGGCGGCCCGGCCGCCGCAACCTGGAGGCAAACCATGGGAATTCGTGCACGTCATCTGTCGGTTCTGGCTGTGCTGGGGCTGTGCCTCTCGTTGACGGTCGGCGACGCGGCCGCCCGCGACCGTCTCGGATACACCGAAGTGATCCTCGAGGGCGGCGCCGTCTCGCCCGAAGGCGACCTGGGCGCCTCGTACGACACGCCGGCGGGGTTCGGTTCGGATATCGGGTTCGAAGTCGGCGCCCGGGTGCGGCAGCGTATGCGGAACGGCTGGGCCATCGCGCCCTCGTTCCATTACGCCGAGTTCGGCAACCATTCGGGTGTGACTCCCAGCGACATGCTGTTCGAGGCAAAAACCTCCACCTATCGCTATGGTGTCGACCTTCAGTACTTCTTTCCCGCCAGCCGAGGTGCTCCCCGCCTGTTCCTGACGGGCGGCGCTTCTCTGATCCGCAACCGCTACCGCGAGGACTATCTGGATGACGGGAGTTATTTTGCAGACGGCGTCAACACAGTGGCCCTGAGCGGCGGCGTGGGCCTGGAAGTGGGCGATTTCGAAGTTTCGGCCCAGTACCACCGCAACCGTTTTGATACAGTTCGCTTCTTCGATGGCTCCACCGACTACGACTGGGACTACATCAGTCTCCGCGTCGGCTTCGCCCTGCCCAGTTCTTACTAAAAGGCAAAACAACAACCGAGAACGGCACCCTCCCGGAGGGTGCCGTTCCCGTATGGATCGCGTCAGGAGGAGGAGGGCGCGATCAGAATACCGCCACAGGCTTGCCGGGCTGACCGGGAGAACCGAGGCTCGGCGTGTACGGATCCGAGGCCACCGACCAGGGACCCTGACGACCCTGGGAGTCCACACCCGCCACGCGGATGCTGTGCTCGTCTTCGTAGGAGGCCGTGAGCAGATAGGTGTTGCCGGTAACGCTGGCGTTGATGGTCACGAAAGGGGCACCGTTGACGGAGTGCTGGACCACGTAGTGATCCACGGCGGAGCCGCTCGTCGGGGCGGTCCAGGTGTAGGTCACCTCTTCCTGGGCGTAAACGCCTGTTGCAAAGGCGGCAAGGGCCAGGAAGGTCAGGAGAATGAACTTCGTGTGTCGGTGGGCGTGGTTCATGTTCGATCCGCCTTTGTTGTCCTGCGGGCAGGGCCCGTGTCGAGTTGTCGTCATCTCTTGTCGGCGACGTTTCCCGCTCCGTCCTCCCTCTTGCAAGGGGGATGCCAGGACGGTGAGCAGGCACCGTGCACGGCTGGAGACGATCGTCGACGGTGTAAGGGGATCGGTGAGTCCGCATTGTTTCTCTAAATTCCTTATGGAATCCTAGAGGCCAAATCCGAATCACCCGGACGAAAGATAGCATTTTGCCTGTCGTTTTGCACGTGTGTTGCGAATCGGTCGTCGAGTACCATATTTCATTCTCACGATGCGGGAAATCCGGTGCAGCACTCCCCCGAGAGGTTGTCCATCCGAGGAGGATGTCATGAACGCCGAAGTTTTGAAACTGTGGCCCGAATTGGAGTGGATCGCGAACGAGGATCTGCGCGAGAAGACCGCCAGGACCTGGGAACTGGCCCTCGAACGCAGCGACCTCGACGCCGACGACTTGAACCGTATTCCCTTCACCCTGCTGGTTCCGGATCTGAAGGTCAGCTTCATGGCCCACAAACGCTGTGTCGTGCACGTGGCGAAGGAATCGGCTTTGAAAATGAACGAGTTCTTCGGCAACGATCTTCACTGCGATATGGACACCGTTATCGCGGGCGCCATCCTCGCCGACGTAGGCAAGCTGCTCGAATACAAGAAGAACCCCGACGGTACGAGCGGGAAGAGCGATTGCGGCAAGTATCTGCGGCACCCCTTCAGCGGCGTGGGCCTGGCCATGGAGGCGGGTGTGCCCGAGCGCGTATCCCACATCATCGCCGCCCATGCGGGCGAAGGTGATATGGTCACTCGTACGCCCGAGGCTTACGTTGTGCACCATGCGGACTTCATGACGTTCCTGCCCTTCAAGCACCAGTTCAAATAGGGAAGAGGGGGTTCCGAGATTCGCCGTTGCATCATCACTCTGATGACTGTCTCTTTGTTCGCAGCTATGCCTGGCTGTGAATCGGAGCCCAGGCGTCCCAACGTCGTGATCGTCGTGCTCGATACCTTGAGACGCGATGCGACGAGCCTAGCCGCCGACTCTCCAGGGCTGACACCCCATCTGGATGCCCTGGCCGACGAGAGCGTTGTGTTCACCCACGCCTTTTCTGCGGCACCGTGGACGGTGCCGTCTCATGCGTCGATGATGACAGGCCTGTTGCCCAGCGGTCACAACTGTGTTTCGCTGCGGCCGCGTCTCGACCCGCGCATTCCGACCCTGGCCCAGCTCGCCGGCGAGGCGGGCTATGCCACTGGGGCGTTCTACAGCAATCCCTGGCTCAGCGACAAGGCGACCCAGGTGTTGCGCGGCTTCGAAGTGCAGGAGCAGGCCGAGATCACGGGTCTGTTTCAACTCGAATCGCAATTCGGCGACCAGGGCGGCCGCGAAATCTCCGGCGATGTGTCACGCTGGCTCGGCGGCCGTGCCGACGACGGCCGTCCGTTCCTGATGTTCGTCAACATCCTCGAATCGCACCTCTCCTACGACCCGCCGAAGGTGTACAGAGATGAGCATCTCAAGGATCTGCATCCCGGCGAGACCGTTTCGATCAAGTGGGCGCACGAGTACAATGCGGGCCTGCATCCGCACGACGGAGTGAACTGGTCGATTGTCGAGCGGCTCTACGCCGGAGACGTCTGGTCGGCCGATCGCTTTTTGGGGGAGATTCTGCAGAGTCTCGAACGTGAGGGATTGGCGGAGAACACGGTGGTGATCGTGACTTCGGACCACGGCGAAAATCTCGGCGACCACGGTCTGATGGAGCACCAGTTTTCCCTGCACGAAACCCTGCTCGCGGTGCCTCTGGTCGTGCGGGTGCCCATAGCTTTGCGCGGGAAGTTCGATTTGAGCGCCAGATCCGGCGAGCACCGGCACGATCCGGTCCAGACCACCGACCTCTTCGCTACGGTTCTCGATATCGTGGGGGATGACATCTATGCGTCGCCCCCGTCCAGCCGCTCGCTGTTCGAGCCGCCCGCCGAGGCTGATCGGCCCCTGTTCGCCGAATACGCCGGCCCTGCGCCGGGCTTGCTCGAAATGCTGCGCGAACGGCATCCTGCGGCAGACGTGCAGCGATATGCTCGGGCCATAGGGTCGGTCCGCGTGGGTGATCTGCGCCTGACGGCTGACGACAGGGGCTCCGTAGAGCTGCATGACATCGCCAGAGATCCTGGTCAGGCAAGGGATATCTCCGCCGCCCATCCTGAAGCGGTAGAGGCCCTTATGCAGCTGTTGCTCCGGGCGAGCCGCTCTGCGTCGGAGAACCTGACACCGGTGGAGATCGATCCGGAAACCCGGCGACAGCTCGAATCGCTCGGTTACATCCACTGATCCCGGAAAAATCCCTGTTGACAGTCCCGTGATCTGGTTTATCTACAAGGCGACTGACTGAGTCGTCTGGATGACGATCGCAGAGACGGGCCATGGGCCCGGGACCAGAGAATCCCAAAGGGAGGGTACAGACCATGGCCGACGCGACCGACAAGGTGGAATCGAACGTCGACGGACAGTTCTACGTCGACAGCAACTGCATCGACTGCGACCTGTGTCGCCAGACCGCCCCCGACAACTTCGAGCGCAACGAGGACGAGGGTTACAGCTACGTCCACAAGCAGCCGGAATCCGAAGAGGAAATCGAACTGTGCCAGGAGGCCCTCGAGGAGTGTCCCGTCGAGGCCATCGGCGACGACGGCTAGGCGCAATCGTTCCGACATTGCTGCGGAGGTCTGGTCCTTGGACCAGGCCTCCGTCTTTCTTGATGGGCGAGTACCTGTGGCGCCCAGGAACCTTTTCGACGATCCTGGCGTTGGAGCCGCTCGCAACAAACGAACCGACACGTCCCCCCCTGACGAATCGGAGCATCCGATGAGCCGAATGAACAAGATACCCAGGTCCGGATGGCTGTCCGGCCTTCTGCTGGCGGCGATCGCCTTTACGCTCGGCCTGACGGCGGCGGGTGACGGCCCCGAAATCGCCGCCTTCCAACCCGGTGCCGCCGTAGCCGCCCCGGGCGACCCGCTGCGCAGTTACGCCGACGTGGCCGAGCTGGCCATGCCGGGCGTCGTGAACATCTCCACCGACAAGCCTGTGGAGCTGCCCCAGAACCATCCCCAGCTCGACGACCCCATGTTCCGCCGCTTCTTCAACATTCCGGACCAGAATCAGGAACGGGTGGAACGCTCCCTGGGTTCGGGTGTGATCGTGAGCGACGACGGCTACATCCTGACGAGCAACCACGTCATCGAGCGGGCTTCGAAGATCCGGGTGCTGCTCAACGGCACCAAGGAGTACGAGGCCGTGATCGTGGGCCAGGACGAGCAGACCGACGTGGCGCTGATCAAGATCACCGCCGACACCAAGCTGCCTTATGTGACCATCGGTGATTCGGATCTCATGCGGATCGGCGACCAGGTCATGGCCATCGGCAACCCGTTCGGGGTGGGCCAGACAGCGACCATGGGCATCGTCAGCGCCATGGGCCGCAACATCGGCATGATGGCCTACGAGGACTTCATCCAGACCGACGCCTCGATCAATCCCGGCAACTCGGGCGGCGCCCTGGTGAACATGTCCGGCCAGCTGATCGGCATCAATACAGCCATCATGAGCCGCAGCGGCGGCTCACAGGGCGTGGGCTTCTCCATTCCCAGCAACATGGCCTCGCGGGTCATGGAGATGCTCGTGGAGCACGGCAAGGTGCGGCGGGCATGGTTGGGCGTGGTGCCCGCCGAGGTCGACCAGACCATGGCCGAGGCCCTGGGCATGAGCGAAACCCGCGGTGTGCTGATGTCTGAAGTGCGCCCCGACACGCCGGCCGCCGCGGCCGGACTCCGCGAAGGCGACATCATCCTCGAGGTCGACGGGGCCGCGGTGAACTCCACCAGTGAACTGCGCAACACCATCAGCCTCGCGGGCGTGGGCAGCGACGTGAAGCTGCGCGTGCTGCGCGAGGGCCGCGACCGCGACATGACCGTGACCCTGGGCGAACTTCCCGACGCCCCGGTCGCCGCCGGCGTCCAGCGCGAAGAGCGGGAGAACGCCGAGGGTATCGAAGGCGTGACGGTGCGCGAGCTGACCGAACGTGCGCGTACGCAGCTGAACATCGAGGCCGATGTCGAAGGTGTGATCGTCACCGAGGTGGCTCAGACCAGCAACGCCTGGCACCGTGGTCTGCGAGAAGGCGACGTGATCACCGAAGTGGCGCGTGAGGCCGTGCGGAGTCTCGACGACTTCGAAAAGCTGGTCGGCCGTCACCTCGACCGACCGGTTCTGTTGAAGATCATGCGCGGAGCCAACGTGCAGCTGGTGGCGATTCCTCGCTAGACGCCGCCCAATCGAGACGAAGAGAGCAGGGCGCGGTCCACAGGGATCGCGCCCTGCACGTTGCGGTCCGTGCGTGAGGAGCCTTGACCCCGCTCCGGACCTCCACCACACTTGGCCGCGACCCCTTGCTCCGCGTCCCTGAAAGGAAGCTCCGCGATGCCCATCATCAGGCGATTGTTCGGGATGGTGAAGCCGTACTGGCACTTCGTGGTGCTGTCGGTGATCGTCAACATCCTGTTCTCGTTCTTCAGCCTGTTCAGCGTGACGATGATCTCCCCGATCATGCAGACGCTCTTCCGGGAGTACGGGGTGGAGGTCGCCGTCGAGGAGCCGGCTCCCGCGACCGTCGCCGAGGCCGCCGATCCCGCCGATCCCGCCGTGCCGGTCGTGTTGGAGCCCATGTCCCGTCTCGACGAGTTCAAGACCGACGTCCAGGAACGCCTGGACGGCTACCTGCTGCAGGGCACCCACCGCCAGGCCATCGTGCGCATCTGCATCACCTTCTTCCTGGTGATCCTGCTCAAGAACATCACCCACTACGTCGCCGAGATCCTGATCGTCCACGTGGGCCTGAACGTCGTGCGCGAGATGCGCGAGCGCCTGTTCGCGGCCATGCTGCGGCTGCCGCTGTCGTTCTTCCACAAGCAGCAGATCGGCGAGCTGATCAGCCGCACCACCAACGACGTGCAGATCGCCATGAACTGCGTGACGGTCAGCTTCACCACCCTGGTGCGCGACCCGCTGCTGATCATCGCCTACATCGGCGCCGCGGTGATCCTGAGCTGGAAGATGACCCTGCTGGCCTTCCTGCTGCTGCCGATCAGCCTGGCGATCATCATCCGCATCGGCAAGACGGTGCGCCGCTACAGCCACCGCCAGCAGGAGCAGATGGCGCGGCTCACCTCGCGGCTGCAGGAGAGCATCTACGGCATCCGCGTGATCAAGGCCTTCACGACCGAAGACGTCGAGGACCAGCGGTTCAAGGCCGAGTCGCGCAAGCTCATGCACCAGATCTTCAAGATCAACGTGGTGATGAAGAGCTCGTCGCCGCTGACCGAGCAGTTCAGCATGGCGGTGGGCCTGACGGTGCTGTGGTACGGGGCCACACGGGTCATCGAGGGCGGGGCGCTGCCTGCGGATCAGTTCATCATCTTCCTGTTCTTCATCTTCTCGACGGTGCGGCCCATCAAGAACCTGGGGCAGGTGAACAACTCGTTCCAGGAGGCGTCGGCGGCGGCGGAGCGCGTGTTCTCGATCCTGGACCTGGATCCGGAGCCGGTCGGACGTTTGGCGGCGGGCGACGCCGCACCCATCACCGGACGCGTGACCATGGAGAACGTGACGTTCAGCTACGACCCCGGCGAACCTGTGCTGCAGGACATCAGTTTGACGGTGGAGCCCGGCGAGGTCGTGGCCCTGGTGGGCGCCAGCGGCGCCGGCAAGTCCACGCTGGTGGACCTGATTCCGCGGTTCATCGCGCCGGACTCGGGCCGCGTGCTCATCGACGGCCGCGACGCCGCCGAGTACGGCCTGAACCACCTGCGCAGCGCCATGGGCATGGTGACCCAGGAAGTGCTGCTGTTCCACGACACCATCGCGGCCAACATCGGCTACGGCGTGGACGGTGCTGAACGTACGGCGATCGAGGAGGCCGCCGAGGCCGCCAACGCCCACGACTTCATCATGCAGATGCCCCAGGGCTACGACACCATCATCGGCGACCGCGGCGTGCGGCTGTCCGGCGGTCAGCGTCAGCGCCTGAGCATCGCCCGGGCCATCCTGCGCGACCCGCCGATCCTGCTGCTCGACGAAGCCACCAGCGCCCTGGACACCGAATCCGAAAAGCTTGTGCAGGTGGCCATCGACCGCCTCGTCAAACAGCGCACGACCTTCGTCATCGCCCATCGTCTCTCCACGGTGCAGAACGTCCATCGCATCTACGTGATGGACGCCGGCCGCATCGTCGAGCAGGGCACACACGAACAGCTGCTGGCTGATTCCGGCCGTTACCGCGAGCTGTACCGTCTGCAGTTCGAGACCCTGGACCCGGGGAACGCCTGATGGGTCCGCGGTTCCTGATCGTCCGTCAGGACCGTCTCGGCGACGTCGTCACCTCGACTCCCCTGCCCCGTGAGATCAAACGCGTATGGCCCGACGCCCGAGTCACAGTGCTGGCGCGCGCCCGCTACGAGGCGGTTCTGCGCCACAACCCCCACGTGGACGAGATCCTGCCGTCGGAAGAGGTGTTCGGTGAGGGATTGCGGGCCTTCTGGATCGGCGTGCGCCGCCTGCGGGCCGGACGTTACACCCATGCCCTGATGCTCCTGCCCTGGTCGCGGTCAGGCTGGATGACCTTCTTCGCGGGCATCCCGGTACGCGTGGGGGTGGGGTACGCTCTGCACCATGTACTGACGGGCGTGAAGGTGGTGCGGCGGCGCATGAACATGGTTCATCAGCATGAGTGCGACCACGCCCTGGCCTTCCTGAAGCGTCTCGGTGTCGAGCCGGTCGACGATACGCCCGAGGTCCACCTCGCCGCCGCCGAACGCGACCGAGCCGCAGTCCTGCGCCACGCATGGCTCGACGGCCGTGACCGGCTTGTGGGTCTGCACGTCGGCAGCGGCGGCTCGGCGCCCAACTGGACTCCTGACGACTATGTCGATCTGGCCCGGCGTTTGACCGCGGACCCGCGGCTCCGTGTGATCGTTACCGACCCCGAGCCGCCCCCTGAAATCCTCGCTGTGCCGGGTGTGGTCAGGATCGCGGACGGTGCGTCGCTGCGGGACGACATCGTGGCGTTCACGGCCCTGGACGTCATGGTGAGTTCGAGCACGGGACCCATGCACCTGTGCACGGCCTTGGGCGTGCCCACGGTCACGCTGTTCTGTCCGCTGCCGTCGTGCGCCCCATCGCTGTGGGGGCCGCGGGGCAACGGCGGGCGCGTCGTGCTGCCCGCGCCGGGCTACTGCGCTCAGCATTGTCCCGGCGACCCGCACGACTGCACCTATGCCGACGACGGCCTGCCCTCGTCTCAGGTGGCGGCCGTCACGGCCGATGTACTGTCTCTGGCCTGATTTGCCGCGAACCCCTATACTCCGCCGCGGATCGGAATCAGCTCCACCCCGGAGGCCCTGCGTGTCCGAGATCAAGGCCCACATCCTGATTGTCGACGACGACGGCGACTTTCGCCACGTGCTCGGCGAACGTCTCCGCCGTCAGGGCTTCGTCGTGACCTGTGTGGCCGACGGCGCCGAGGCCGTCCGTGCGGTGCGCCGCGATCGGAAGCTCGATGCGGTGGTCTTGGACCTGCGCCTGGGCGACGCGGACGGCGAGCACGTGCTGCGCGAGATCAAATCGTATCGCCCCGAGGTGCAGGTCGTCATCCTGACCGGATTCGGCAGCGTGGAGTCGGCCATGAGCACCGGCAGTGCCGGGGCCTTCAAGTACATGGAGAAGCCGGCGGACATCGACGTGCTGAGCAAGGCCCTCGTCGATGCAAAGCGCGAGAAGCGTCACGCCCTGGCCCGCCAAGACGTTCCCATCGCGCCGAAGGGCAGCCGCTGGCGTCGTCTCAAGGGCGTGCCCAACAACCGCCCCATCATGCTTCTGGTCGGCCTTCTCATCCTGATCGGCTCGCTGACGATTCCCCCGTCCGACCGTCTGGTCGGCATGCTCGACGAAGCCAAGGACGAGGCTTCGGCGCCGGCGCCGGAGCCGGGCAAGTTGTCGCTGTCGGGCTATATGGACTATGCCAAGATGGATCCGGGCGAGACCATCACCGAGTATTACAGCGACAAGTACCACCCCACCGACGGCCGCGGCGAACAGCGTGCAAGCCGCGAGCGTCCCTTGAGCGCCCGCGGCGCCGCCCGCAAATCCCATGTCATGATCGGCCTGATCCTCATGGCGGCCCTGTTCTGGGCGACGGGCGCCATGCCCATCGGCATCACGGCGCTGGTGGTGGCGGTGATCATGTACGCCACCGGCATCATGACGCCGGACCAGATCGTCATGTCCTTCGCCAAGGATTCGGTGCTGTTCATCTTCGGCGTGCTGGTGATGTCGCGGGTGATCTCGGGCACCGGGCTGGACCGCCGCATCGGTCTGCTCCTGCTCGGCCCCATGCACGACCTGCCCCGGCTGATGTTCCTCTTTCTGCCGATCTTCGCCCTGACGTGTTCGTTCATCTCCGGTTCGGTGCTCATCGCGTTCATGATGCCCCTGTTCGTCCTTGTCCATGCCAGGATTTCGGAGGAACACGGCGGCAAGACCATGCGCCCCCTGCTGGTCATGTTCGCGTTGATGCTCTGCTTCTCCGCCAACATGGGCGGCCCCGGTTCGCCGGCGGCCGGTGGTCGCAACGCCATCATGGTGGGTATTCTGGCCGATTACGGCCACGCACCCACCTTCGCCCAGTGGATGGTCTACGGCATGCCCTTCGTGCCGGTCGCCACCCTGGCCGTGGCTCTCTACTTCTTCTTCATGTTCCGCAAGAAGATCGGCGTCGCGAAGCTGGACGCGGCGTCCATCGTGCGACGTGAAAGTGAACGCATCGGACCGATGACCCGCGATGAATACGTGGCTGCGGCGGTGCTGCTGGGCGTGATCGTGCTTTGGGTCACCTCGAGCGGACGTCTCGGCATGGGCGGCCCGGTGGTCATCGGCCTGGTGGTCTTGAACCTGTTGGGCGTGATGAAGTGGTCGGAAGTGGCGAAGATCCACTGGGAAGTGGTGTTCCTCTACGCAGGCGCCAGCGCCATCGGTAAGGGTCTGGCCCTGACCGGCGGCGCCATGTATCTGGCCGATGCATTCGTGCAGGCCATGCCCGACGCCTGGCTCGCCGGCGCCGGTCTGCCCATCGCCGCCAGCCTGCTGACCGGGTTGATCACCAACTTCATGAGCGACGGTGCGACGGTGGCCGCCCTCGGCCCGATCACCGTGCCCATGGCTCAGGCCGGAGGTCTGCATCCGTGGGTCGTGGGATTTTCTACGGCGTTTTCGTCGTCGTTCGCCCACCTGCTGATCATCGGCACCCCGAGCAACGCCCTGGTCTACGCCATGAGCAAGGATCCCCTGACAGGACGCCAGCTCGTGACCCAGAAAGACTTCCTCAAACACGGTTCGGCGGTGCTGGCCATCAGTTTCGTCGTGCTTTGGCTATGGACGTTCCTGGGATACTGGACATGGTTGGGCTTTCCTGAGGCGTGATGGAAGCTCCGGTTTTCGACGCCGACCCAAAAAAATTCTGGAATGTCGCCAGGGATGCTTCACGATAGGGGCCTGGAACCTGAGTTCCGGGTATTCGGTCCACCGCAAAGGAGTCCCTCATGCCGAAATCATGGAAGATCACGCTGGTCCTGGCGGGCGTCGCCCTTGCGCTGGTCGGCTGTTCAGAAGAGGACAACACAGTCACGCCGCCGGTCGTCGGTGGGCCGTCCTATGTGGGTGCCGCCCGCTGCGCCGATTGCCACAGCACCGTCGAGCATCCCGAATACACCAAGTGGGTCGAGCACGGACACGCCTCGGCCCTGATGGCAAGCGACGGCGCGGCCCCGACGAACCGCTTCCCCGACTTTGCAGCGTACGCCAACGACCCCGTCGCGCCTCCGACAGGCTATACCTGGTCCGACGTCAGCTACGCCCTCGGCGGCTTCGGCTGGAAGATGCTCTGGGTCGACGACGAGGGCTATGTCATCACGGGCGTCCATGACAACCAGTACAACTTCGGGAACGACACCCGCTCCGACTACGAGTTCGCCACGACCACCGGCACCAAGACGTTCGACTGCGGCCGTTGCCATACGACCGGCTGGGTCGACTCCGACGACGGCGTCGCCGAGAACAACCAGGGCGGGCTCGCGGGCGTGGTCGGTACGTTCGCCTTCGCCGGGGTGCAGTGCGAGGTCTGCCACGGCATGGGCAGCGTCCACGCCGCGTCGCAGGATCCCGCCGACATCGTGATCGACGCCACGCCGGGGCTCTGCGGCCGATGCCACACCCGCGGCCACGACGACACGCCCATCGCCGCCGCCGACGGCTTCGTGGAGCACAACGCCCAGTTCGACGAGTGGAGCCACTCGCCCCACAACAGCGATATCGGACCCGGTTGCGTGACCTGCCACGATCCCCACAGCTCGGTCAAGCTGGACAACCAGGCCGAAGGCACGGGCCTGCAGACCTCGTGCACCGACTGCCACACCATGGCGGTCAAGCACAACAGCTTCCCCAATTGCGTGACCTGCCACATGCCCAGGGCCACCCGCAGTGCCGTCGTCAACGCGGTCGACTACCAGGGCGACATCAAGACGCACATCTGGAAGATCAATACCGCCGCGGTAGGCAAGGACGACGGCATGTTCAACGCCGCCGGCACCCAGGTCCTGGAAGACGGCGACGGGCTCTCGGCGGTGACCCTGGACTTCGCCTGCTACAGCTGCCACAAGGACAGCGAAGGCGTCGGCGGCGGCTTCTCCACCAAAACCCTGCAGCAGCTGAGCGACTACGTGCTCGGGGTGGGCGAATATGCCGGCACCGGCGGCATCCACAGCCCGACCAAGAAACTCATCGCCGAGAGGTGACCCCCGGCCGTTTGTGCGATCACAAAGGAGCCGGACCCTCAGGGGTCCGGCTCTGTTTCGAGGACGGCGGGGATCAGATGAGTCCGGATGCGAGGCCGGTGCCGACGATCAGCAGCATCCCGCCGGTCAGCCGCCGCACTCCGGTCATGGTGATCTTGTGGAGCAGCCGCTTGCCGACCAGCACGCCGGCGAAGGCGGCCAGACAGCCGGTGAACACCAGGGGCCCTGGATGCCAGGCGGCCCCCGCCGCGGACAGCGCGCCGAAGTAGACGCTCAGTCGCACCACGTCGACGGCCAGCCCGATCACGGCATTGGTTCCCACGAACTGCTCGGGCGAAATGCGGGTCGTGGCCAGAAACGCCGATCGCAGCGCCCCTTGATGCCCCGACAGTCCCCCGAAGAATCCCGACAGGACGCCCCCCGCCGGCAGCCATCGTTCAGGCACCGCCCGACCCTTCAGGGCCGCGGCGATCTCCAGCAGTGCGAAGACGATCATCAGTCCGCCGATCACTCCGCCCACCGGCGTGATCACGGCCTCGCGCCCAGCGAACGTCCAGGTCGTCAGAGGCTCGCTCAAGGCCAACCTGCCCAGCAACCGCGCCCCGAGCACGGCGGCCACCACCGCGGGCACGCCGAACCGCAGCACCACCCGCATATCGGCGTGACGCCCCAGCAGCGATGCCTTCAGCACGTTGTTGGCCCCGTGCACCAGGGCGGTGGCGGCCACGGCCGACTCCACCGGCATGAACAGGGCGAAGGCCGGCAGCAGCAGCGTGCCGAGCCCGAAGCCGGAGAACATGGTCAGCCCGGACACGGCCGCGGCGACGATGGCGATCAGCAGATGGTCCATTCAAACTCCCTCGTTGTGCTAACATTGCGGGTGCGACTCTAGCCCACAGCCGAACCTCTCGTCGAGGGTTCACCTGAAAGGTACCTCCATGCCCGACCTCATCCGTCCCCACGGCGCCGACGAACTCCACTCCCTGCTCCTCAAGGGCGACGCCCTCGACGCCGAACGACGCCGCGCCGCTACGCTTCCCCGACTCCCGCTCACCAGCCGCGAAACCGGCGACCTGATCATGATGGGCATCGGCGGCTTCACCCCGCTGACCGGGTTCATGGACGAAGCCGACTGGCGCGGCGTCTGCGAGCGGATGACCATGAAGGAAGGCCTGTTCTGGCCTATCCCCATCACCCTGAGCGCCGACCGCGACGCCGCCGCGGCGATTGCCCGGGGCTCCGACGTCGCGCTGATCGCCCCCGACGGCGAACTCATGGCCACGATGACCGTCGAAAGCACATACGAGATCGACCGCGCCTTCGAGTGCGGGCACGTCTACCGTACGACCGATGCGGACCACCCCGGCGTCAAGATGGTCCTCGAGCAGAAGGCCGTGAACCTGTCCGGCCCCGTCCGCGTGCTGAGCGAGGGCATGTTCCCCACGGAGTTCGCCGGCATCTACCAGCGTCCCGCCGAGTCCCGCCGCGTCTTCGCCGAACGTGGTTGGCGCACCATCGCCGCCCTCCAGCTGCGCAACCCCATGCACCGCAGCCACGAGTACCTGGCCAAGATCGCCCTCGAGACCCTTGACGGGCTTTACATCCATCAACTCGTCGGCGCCCTGAAGCCCGGCGACATCCCCGCCGACGTGCGCGTGCGCTGCATCGACGCCCTGGTGGAGAACTACTTCCTCCCCGAAAGCGTGCTCCAGGGCGGCTACCCCCTCGACATGCGCTACGCCGGCCCCCGCGAAGGACTGCTCCACGGCCTGTTCCGCCAGAACTTCGGCTGCACCCACATGATCATCGGCCGCGACCACGCCGGCGTGGGGGACTATTACGGCCCCTTCGACGCCCAGGACATCTGGCGCGAGATCCCCGACGACGCCCTCACGATCGAGATGCTGCCCATCGACTGGACCTTCTGGTGCTACAAGTGCGGCGGCATGATCAGCATGCGGACGTGTCCGCACGGCAAGGAGGACCGGCTGTTCCTCAGCGGCACGGCCCTGCGCAAAGCCCTGAGCGAAGCCGGCGACGTACCGCCGGAGTTCTCGCGCCCGGAAGTGCTGGCGATCCTGCGGGAGTACTACGCGGGCGTGGACGAGGCCGACAGGGTCGAGGTGAAGCTGCACTCAAAGGCCACCGGTAGCCCGACAGCGCCCAGCTCCGATAAAACATGACTTGAATAGTCTAGTATGATAAGATCCCAGGGTTCGCGTCACGGATCCATCTGTCCGGAACAACCCGAACCCTGGGAGTCTCCATGCGCCCGCTCGTCATCCTGCTGCTTTTGGCGGCTCTGCTGCCGCCTACATCCGCCTCGGCCCTCGACTGCACCCCGTTCCAGTCCTGGACCTGCGCCAACAACGGCTACTACGACATGCTGAACGGCCAGCCCGGCGAACTGCTCTGCGGCGTCGACTACACCGGCTGGACCTTCCATGTGATCGACGTGACGGTCACGACCCCCGGCTGGGTGCGCTTCTCCGGCATCAGCGCCGCCGCCTCGTGGGACATCGTCGAGACTGCGATCATCCTGATGGACGACTGCGGCGCCGGCACCTGCCTCGAGAGCGCCCAGTCTATGGGCATGACCGATCTCGACCTCTGCCTCAACGTCGGCGTACACACCTTCGTGGTGGCGTCGAACACCACCGCCCCGACCGCATTCATGAACACCGGCATCCAGTGTCTCTCGTGCGAAGACGCCAACGCTTACGGCTTCGAGTGCGTTTACTGCGGTTCGGTGGGCAGCGATCGGGCGGCCTGGGGCGAGCTGAAGTCGAGGTTCCGCTAAGCGAAGAGTAGGGGGGCACGGTCCCTGCAAGCACGGCGCCCGGACCCCTCCCGAAGGAGTCCCGCCATGACAGGTTCCAAAGCCCCCCGTCTGCTCGATCGTCTGCACGAGGCCATCCGCCTGCGCCGCTACAGCAAGCGCACCGGCAAGACCTACGCCGGCTGGGTTAGTCGCTATGTGCGCTACCATGGCCTGCGCCATCCGATGGAGATGGGCGAGGAGGAGGTGACGGCCTTCCTCACGGACCTCGCTGTCCGTCACCGCGTGAGCGCCTCGACCCAGAACCAGGCCCTGAGCGCCCTGCTGTTTCTGTATCGCCACGTGCTGGAGATCGATCTGCCGTGGCTCGACGAGGTCGTGCGGGCGAAACGCCCCCAGCGGATCCCGATCGTCCTGTCCCGCTCCGAAGTTCGTGATCTGCTCGATCAGCTCGAAGGCCCCGTCCTGCTGGCCGCCTCCCTTATGTACGGCGCCGGCCTGAGGCTGACGGAGTGCCTGAGTCTGCGCGTCCAGGACCTGGACTTGGAACGGTCCGAGCTGACGGTCCGCGACGGCAAGGGCGCCAAGGATCGGATCACGATGCTCCCCGCCGCTCTGCATACCTCGGTCAAGGATCAGCTCCGTCACGCCAGAGTGGTGCACCACAAGGATCTGGCGATCGGCGCCGGCGCCGTGGCACTCCCCGACGCCCTCGTCCGCAAATATCCCAATGCCCCGAAGGAATGGGTCTGGCAGTGGATCTTCCCGGCCATGAAAACCTATGAGGATTGCGAGACCGGCCAACGTCGACGACACCACCTGCACCAGTCCGTCGTCCAGCGCGAGGTGAAGAGCGCCGTAGGCCGGGCCGGCCTGAACCGCCGCGCCTCAAGCCACACCCTGAGGCATTCCTTCGCCACCCACCTGCTGGAAGCCGGATACGACATCAGGACGATCCAAGAGCTCCTGGGGCACAAGGACGTGACGACGACCATGATCTACACGCACGTCCTCAACCGAGGCGCCCAAGGAGTGCGAAGCCCTCTTGATGCAGGAATTTGACAGTGGGCCCCACCAATGGTACCCTCACCCAAGATCCAAGGTCGCAGTCCATCTGATATCACAGATTCCAATTCCATCGTCAACCCATGTGGACAGCACCAGGATCCCCGTTTCTCAAAATAGACAACTGTGAATAACGGCGGTCCCACAGCCCATCTGATACCTATGACCGTCCACTTTAAGTTAGAAATAGCTGGAGCTAGATTGGCGTGCGTCGGTGTACTTCGGGCTGAATCC
>CALEMW010000192.1 GCA_937910695.1 uncultured bacterium | reverse complement strand
TGCCGGGGCCGCCATAGATATACAGGGTGTCGGCTTTCGTCGGGTTGACCGACGCCCCCACATATGTCCGCTCATCAGAGGAAACGACGCGCTTTCCGTCCAATGTCCGGGGGGCGGAAACCGCCGTAGCGGCCATGGAGAGGAACGACAATAAGAAGATAAAAGAGCGAGACATTGCCTGGACCTCCGAAGATCAGTAGGGGATTACCCGGTTTTCATTTTACATGACGTGGCACGACGCTGACGGAATATCTGGGCCGTCGTATCGCTTCGCTCCGATCCATTTCGCCGAAACCACAAGGTGGGCGAATTGAACACGCCCATGCAATACGGAAGCCCCGCGACGATCTAACAGGCGACGCTGCAATGGTGAAGTGTGTTTTCTGGTGTAATCAAAGTATCTATTTGGAATATATTCAGATACGACGCTCTTTAACCCATACACGGTCTGGAGAGACTCAAACGACCTCCCCAGCCGCCCTCCCGCTAGCCCAGGCCCACTGGAAATTGTAGCCCCCCAGCCAGCCGGTCACGTCGACCACTTCACCGATGAAGTACAACCCCGGTACGCTCCGCGACTCGAGGGTCTTGGACGACAGCGCATCGGTGGCCACGCCCCCGACGGTCACCTCCGCCTTGTCGTACCCGGCTGTACCGACCGGATGAAGGGTCCAGCCACACAGCGTAGCGAGCAGACGGTCCTGTTCGCGCTGGGTCATATCGGCCCAACGGCCGTCGAATCCGTGACGAGCGCACCAGCCGTGGGCCAAGCGCTTCGGTAGCCGGCGGGCGAGCACTGAGATCACGTTCTTGGCCGCGGCGATCTCGAACATCTCCACGAGATCCACGCCCGGCAGCAAATCGACAACGATCACGGCGCCGGGAGTCCAGTAGCTCGACGCCTGCAGGATCGCCGGGCCGCTCAGGCCGTGGTGGGTCAGCAGCACGTCGTCGTCGAAGGAGGCGGCACCGCAGGACACGCGGGCCGGGAATGATACGCCGCTCAGTTCCACACATAGGGCGAGGTCGAGACCGTCGAGGATCAGGGGCACGAGACCGGGACGCAGGTCGGTGATCGGCAGGCCGAAGCTGCGGGCCAGGCGGTAGCCCAGGTCGGTGGCGCCCAGCTGGGTCCACGAACAGCCGCCGGTCGCCACCACGAGGGATTCGCAGCGCAGATCGCCGTCGCCGGTGGCCACAGTGAACCCGCCTGCTGAGGGTCGGGCGTGCCGCACATCGATGCCCGTGCGGATCGGCGCGCCGGTCAGGCGGCACTGTTCGAGGAGCATGCCGAGCACGGCCTTGGACGAGTTGTCGCAGAACAGCTGCCCGAGATGCTTCTCGTGCCAGGACACGCCGTGGGCTTCGACCATGTCGAGGATGTCGCGGGGCGTGAAACGGGCCAGGGCGGACTTGGCGAAATGGGGGTTCGCCGACAGGAAGTTGTCGGGGGTCGTCCGCAGGTTGGTGAAGTTGCAGCGGCCGCCGCCGGAGATCAGCACCTTGCGTCCCGGCGCTTCGTTGCGCTCGAGCACAAGGACGTCGCGGCCACGGGCCGCCGCCACAGCAGCGCACATCAGGCCGGCGGCGCCGGCGCCCAGCACGATGACATCGGCGTCACGCTTCGCCTCGCTCACAGGAACATCCTGTCGATGAGGTCGTGGTAGGCGTCGGCGATGGCCTTGCGCCGCACCTTCAACGTCGGTGTCATTTCGCCCTTCTCCATGCTGAAAGGTTGGGACAGCAAGGTGATCTTCCTGATCCGCTCGAAGGGCGCCAGCTGGTTGCAGCGTTCTCGAATCCGCTCGTCCATGAACGAGATCACTTCGGGCAACTTGATCAGATCGGCGTGATCCTGAAAGCGCAGGCGCTGCCGCGACGCCCATTCGGAGAGGGCTTCGAACGACGGCACCACAAGGGCGCCCAGGTAATTCCGCCGGTCGCCCACGACAGCGAGCTGCTCCACATACGGGTCCTGGCTCAGGATGGTCTCGATGCGCTGGGGCGCGACGTTCTTGCCGCCGGAGGTGACGATGAGATCCTTGATGCGGTCGGTGATCACGAGGAAGCCGTCGTCGTCGACATAACCGACGTCGCCGGTGTGGAACCAGCCGTCGACAATGGCTTCGGCCGTGGCTTCGGGCTTGCCGAAGTAGCCGCGCATCACGTTGGGACCGCGGGCGAGGATCTCGCCGTCCTTTTCGGCGATGCGGATCTCGACGCCGCGGATGGGCTTACCCACCGACCCGAAACGGAACTCGTGGGGCTTGTTGCAGGTCAGCATGGGCGCCGTCTCGGTCAGGCCGTAGCCCTGGCAGATGAGCATGCCGGCGGCCAGGAAGAACTCCTCGACCTCCTTGGCCAAGGGTGCTCCGCCCGACGACAGCACGTTCTTGTCGCCACCCATAGCCGTGCGGATCTTAAGCAGCACGAGACGGTCGGCCACTGCATGGCGCAGCTTCAGGCCGGTCCCGGCCCCCGGACCTCGCACGGCGTCCTGGTACTCGGCGCCGGTGCGCACGGCCCAGTGGAAAAGCCGGCGCCGCAGCGGCGGCGCGCTCTCCACCTTGGCGTGGATCATGGTGTGCACCTTCTCGTAGAGACGCGGTACGGCCACCATCACCGTAGGCTTGACGTCGAGCAGGTACTCGGCCACGTCACGCGGGTTGACCACGTAGGAGTTCGAGGCTCCCTTGAACAACACGTAGAAGGACCACGCCCGCTCGTAGACGTGACTCAGAGGCAGGAAGCACAGGGAGCGGTCGGAGGTTTCGACACGGAAGTGCTCGTCGAGGTGGTCGAACTGATTGACGAAGTTGTCGTGGGCGAGCATCACGCCCTTGGGTTCGCCGGTCGTGCCGGAGGTGTAGATGATCGTCGCAAGGTCTTCGGCGCAGGCCGAGGCGGCACGGGCGTCAGCCTCGGTGGATCCGGCTGCTGAGCCCTGGGCGACCAGGTCGCTATAACTCTGGTCGAGATTCGGATCTGGGAGCGCCCCCTCCACCACGACGATCTTCCGGGGAAGACCGCCCAGGTTCCGTACGTTGGACAGCGTTACAGCGAGCTCCTGTGTACCGGCGAATGCGATCTCGGCTCCGGCGTCGTCGACGATTTGACGGACCTGCTCGTCGGTGTTCGTCGCATAGACGGGCACCGAAACGCCGCGCACCGACTGGATCGCCAGGTCGGCCAGGGTCCATTCGGGGATGTTGGGGGCGAGGATCGCCACTCTGCCGCCGACAGCGAGTCCGAGCTCGACAAGCCCCTGGGCCAAGGCGCCCGCTTCTTCGTCCAGCCTCGAGTAAGAGATTTCCCGCCACGCACCGTCGCGCTTCACGCGCATGGCGACGTGTTGTCCACGGGTGCGGGCGCGCTCACGGATCGTCAGGGCGAGATTGCGCATAGCGTCTGCTTTCACGATCAGTGGCGGGCCGCCGACTGATCGGCACGGGAAGGCGCAGCCACCAGGAAGGAATTGAGCAGGGAGGGATCGTCGACGAGATCAGAGTCTTCGGGAACGACGCGCAGGATCGGATTGAACTCTTCGATCTTGATCTCGAAGGACGCCCCCTTGAGCAGTCGGATGTACTCGAGGCGGTCGGTCTGGTCGATGCAGTGACACATCAGACCGTCCGGCTTGAGGAGGTCGGCCACCACCGGCAGCAGAGCCTTCACGTAGCGCTCCGAGTAGCGGTGGAGCATGGCGCGGCTGGTGACGAGGTCGACGCTGCCGATCGGCAGGTTCGTTTCCAGCAGGTCACAGGGAGCTAGGTACTGCATCTTGAAGTGACGGAGGACCCCGAAGAAGGTGGCGTTCTCGGGAGGACGCAACTTCTGACGGACATCACGTTCCTCCAGCCCCAGCCGTTGGGCGATTTCCGCGGAGAACGAACGGAGGTTCATGGCCGTTTGGGTCAACAGCTCAGCGTCGAGCACGCGCTCGCGGTCGACGAGAACCAGATCGTCACAACCGGCGAGAAAGAACACCAGAGGGATCGTGGGCTGCCAGCAGGTTCCGAGATCGAGCAGGGTTCCGCCTTCGAGAACTCGGCCGCTCTGACGCAGCATCTCGACCTGACGCAGCCCCTGTTCGAGGGTGCGTTCGTCTATTTCGGCCGAGGGCGGCAGGCAGTGGCCTACCGTGTCCGAACCGTGACGGGTGCCGCCGAAAAGGCGGACGACCCAGCATCGGATTCGATCACGACGACGATCCATGAAATCCCTTCCGCGTCCGACGAGCCGGACAATAAGTCAATTCGTTTACTATCAACACGTTGGACCTGTCGGTCTCAAGTCGTGAATAGCCTCTCCCGTATCGCATCGTAGCAGAAGTCTCCCCAAATGACCAGCACCTGAGTCAATTCAGGATGCCTTTCGTCGCAACTTCAAGTATCGTGTCCGGAATGAGTCACAGATTTCCTATTTCAAGGAGGGCCGTATGCCGCTGAAGGTCTCCGACGACTTCCGGTCCCGAATCGAAGCGGGTGAGATCGGACGCGACGACGCCGACCGCTTCGAACGCTTCGTGGACCGCTGCAATAGCGATCTGATGTCCCACCCCGTCATCACCGACAACACGTACTGCAAGTGGTTCGCCCGGGGCGGTCTGAACCGCGACGACGTGAAGCACATGATCGTGCAGTTTTCCGTATTCTCCAATCTCTTCCTCGTCGCCCAGCTCAAAAAGGTCATCAACTCGGGCAGCCTCGAGGGCATGCGCGCGTCGAAGGAAATCCTGGCCAACGAAATCGGCGTGATCTTCAACGCCGATTCCGGCCGTCCCGCCGCCGGCGGCGACCACGACCGCGAGGGCGACCCCGACGTCGTGTCGGTCGAAGGCTCGGTCGACGGCGGCACCTTCCGCTTCCGCGCCGCCCACTTCGAGTGGCTGCTGAAGATGGGCGAGAAACTCGGCCTGGGCTTCGACGACATGGGCAAGCGCCGTCACGGCACCCCGTCGACCCTGTTCTTCTGCGACGAACTCGAACGCATCTACGGCAGCGAAGACCCCAACGTCGCCGAAGGCGCCAGTTTCGCCGTTGAGAACTGGGCTGCCGCCGGCTTCTGGAAACAACTCGTGGCAGGTCTCGAAGACTTCAAAAAGCGCGAGCAGCCTGACTTGCCCCTGGCCTTCTTCACCTGGCACGACCGCATCGAAGAGCAGCACGCCGGCCATGTGATGGACGAACTCGAGGAGGCCTTCTTCGCCCAGGACTTCGACGAGGACAAGTTCATCCAGGGCGGGCAGGACATGCTCAAGGGCGTGCACGCCTACTGGCGGGGACAGGACGAGGAGAGGATTACGCGGAAGCATCGCGAGGTATCGGCGCAGACCGCCTGACAAGAACCATGAAGCAACCGAGGAGGCCCCGCTCTAGCCAGTGGGGCCTTCGTCGTCATTGATCCGCTGCTCCTTTCGAGATCGGCAGAATACGCTCAGCGAGCCACCGGCACAGGCGGGCATAGAAAAAGGACCGCTCCAAAGAGCGGCCCTCGAATCGTTCGGCAGAAGCGTCCTACATGACGTCTTTCAGCTCCAGCCCCTGCTTGTGCAGGAACGGCAGGAGACCGAGCTTGTCGACGGTGCGCATGGCGCGGGCCGTCATCCGGATCTTGACCGTGCGCTTGAGCTCGGGCACGAAGATCGTCTTGTTCTGTAGGTTGGCCAGCTGGCGCTTCTTGGTCTTGTTGTGGGCGTGCGAAACGTTGTATCCCACGAGCGGACCCGTGCCGGTCAGTTTGCAACGACGGGACATGTCGTCCTCCTCCTGGGCGTTACCGCTTTTCCTTGTGGACCGTGGCTTTGCGAAGCACGGGGTTGTACTTCTTCTTCTCCATGCGGTCCGGAGTATTGCGCGGGTTTTTGGTCGTGGTATAAACCGACGTTCCGGGCGCTTCGGTGCACTCCAGGATGACGATCTTGCGCGGACCCTTCTTGTTGCCTGCCATTTCGGCTCTCCTTCAATCAGATCATTGCACACCTGCGCGACGCTTGTGCGGTGCGCAAGGCCGCTTAATATATCCGATCACCTGTGACAATGCAAGAAAGGAGTCCCTATGATAGGGTGACGCCTCGATAATCCAGGAGGATAATGATGAAGAAGATCGGAATCGCCGTTGCCACCGCCATCGCCCTGTTCATCCTGATTTCCTTCCTGAACCCCAGGATGGCCGGTAAACGACATGCACTCGGTTCGGTCGGACATTCCCTCGTCACGGCGAACCACCATCATGGGATGGTCCTGCTGGGCGGCCGCATGGTCATGGACGCTGAGTTCAACCTGCCGGTCATCGCCCGCGCGACCGAATATATGGGCCATTTCGGCACGAATACAGGAGTTTACCGTCAAATAGCCGAAATCGCAGCCGAGGCGGACTGCGAATGTTTGCGGCTCGAGGACGTGCTCGACCTGGCGGTCCGGAAGGAATCAGATACACCCTACGTGCTGGAACTGGCCAGACGGGCTTGTACGCTCACGGGGCCGGAAGAAGAAGAGGCTTGGCAGCAGGCATACGAGTCGTTGCTGGCGACGGCGGAGTACGCGTCGCTCGATGAAGCCATGCTCCTCAAGCAATGAACTGTGGTTGATAAGGTCGTTCGACTGGAAGCTGATCGCTACGAACTGAACCGGGTGTGACCGATCGCATCACCCAGACCCGCCCAAAGTGTGAATAATAACCACACCTCGGGCGTCTTTTCTCTCGCCCTCCCGCTGGTCATGGCTGTATCCTTACCGTTTCCAGCAAGTTGCGGAGCAGCTATTCATCTTGCAGCAGCACCTCCGCAGGCCCGTGTCTTGCCTAGAACCGGGGCAACCCGGGAGATCACTATGAGACGTATCGCACTGCTGCTGCTTCTGACCTGCACCCTGGTGGCCCGGCCGGCCCCTGCAGCCCCCGACGACGCATTCGGCGACGTCTTTCCCAATCTCCTGCTCGAAACCGTTACCGTCCAAGGCGCCGAAGTGGACCTCAACGAGCTGACCCGCGTGCTTGGCCTGCGCACCGGCGATGCTGTAGACCAGCAGGATCTGCTCGATGCGGTGGAGCGCCTGCGGGAGTCGGACCTGTTCGCCGAAGTGGAGTTCTTCGTACGCCCCGGCTCGGAACGCGGAAGGGTCGAGCTCGTGCTCGAAGTTGTTGCTCGCGAAAGCCGCACCGCCCAGGTGGACGTGCGCCTCGGCACCGGCGTGAGCGACGTCGACGGCTGGTACGCCATCCCCGCCGAAATGGGCTTCCGCGACGTCCTCGACGACCTCGACTCGCTGAACCTGCGCTTCGTGCTGGGCTACCGGCGCTCCGGCCTGGAGCTGGCCTACGTGCAGCGCGACGTGCTGGGCAGCCGCAGCTGGTTGGGCGTCCGCGCCGCCGCCCTCAACGTGACCCGCGTGTACTTCCACGACGGTCTCGAGATCGGTCACGAAGTCGGCCGCCACCGATTGTCCGTGGCTGCGGGTCGCGCCTTCGGCCGGGGCTGGAATATGCAACTCGAACTGGGCCGCGAGATCGTCGACCCCAAAGACGGCGCGGAAATCTACCAGACCGACACGGCGCGCGACGTCTCCGACGGGGACGACGTGCCCCTGGCCGAACTACCCGACGCCATCAGCGGCGCCGTGGACCGTCGCAACACGTCGTTCGCCGAGGCCTCCCTCGTGTACACGGCGCTGTCCGCACGCGAGATCGCCCACACGCCGGCCTCGGGAGTGCGCGGTCGGATGTTCTGGCGTTCGTCCACCTACCGCAGCGGCGATCACGGCCTGGGCGGCGCCAGTCTGAAGGTGTTCCGCGAGGGTCTCGGCGGCGTGTTGGGGTTCAAGGCCCAGGGCGTGGCCGCCCTGTCCGACGCGCCCTTCTACGACCGGCCCTATCTGGGCGGTTTCTACACGGTGCGGGGCGTGCCGAGCCAGTCGCTGACCCGGCCCGAGGGAGCGGAATGGCTGTGGAGCGGCTCCCTCGAGTACCGCGCACCGCTGACCGACGACACCGAACATCCCGGCCTGGCGGCGGTGCTCTTCCTCGACGCCGGCCGTTGCGACGGCCTCGTCGCGCCCCGGGGCGAGCCGGTGGCCGTGGGCGCCGGGTGGGGTCTGCGGGTTCATACCTTCGGCCTTCTGATGGGCCTGGATGTCGGCTATCCCCTGACCGGCAGTCCGGTGGACGAGTCGTTCCATGCCAACGCCTCGGTGGGGTGGACCTTCTGATGGCGGCCCGCGGCGGCATCCTCGCGATCCTCGTTTTCATCTGCTCCTGCGCCGCCGCCGCCGCTCCGGCAGCCGAACCCGCCGTGACGGCCATCTCCCCCTTGCGTGACAACGGTCACCTGGCCTGTCGGATCCTCACCTCAGGCCTACCAGGCGAACGCCTCCTGTCGTCCATGCGCAGCGGCATCGTCTCGGCGGTGGATCTCGAGGTGGACGTGCTCGACGCCCACGACCGCCGCGTGGCGAGCGCATTGGTCACCTTCCAGCTGGCCTTCGACCTTTGGGACGAGATCTTCTCGGTCCGCGTCGAGGGGCGGGAGCATCGGCTCGACGATCTGGCCGCACTACGGGCCTGGCTCGCCCGTCCCCCCGAGATCCGGCTGCTGCCGGTCGCCGATCTGCGGCTGATGGACGAGCCGCTGGTCCTGCGGGGCTCGCTGACGCTGCATCCCATCGCTCCACGGGACCGCCTCCGCGTCCAGGACGTGATCGCCGGCACCGGCGCCGAAGACCGCAACGAGGCCACCGTGAGCTTCGGCAAGCTGATCCGCTTCTTCTACCGCGACCAGGACAAGGCCAACGACCCCACAAGCGCTGTCCGTTCCCGTCCCTTCGCCGTCGAGGAGCTGAGCCATGCAGTCGCTCCGTAGCCGTCTGCTGATCCTCGTGCTGCTGGCTACCCTGCTGCCGGCCGTACCGCTTTCATATGCGGTACGCACCCTGCTCGACCATAGCCTCAACCCCGCCACCCGCGATCAGTCGCTCCTGGGACTCGAGGCGGGTCTCGAGGAATCGCGTCAGGCTCTGCACCTGCGCAAGGAAACGTTCCTCGCAGCCGTCTCACAAGCATGGCGTCCCCAGATGACTGTGATCGATCCTCTCGTGGAGTCCGGCCTGGTCCCCCTCGACGCCGACGGCCACCGCGATGCCGACGCCGTCGTTCCCGACGCCGTGCGCACCGCATCTCCCCCCGTCGATGGCGAACCCCGCCGTTTCGACGACTGGCTCGTGACCGCCCGACGGGCCGCCGACGGCGGCACCGTGCTTTTCGCACAGCCCTTGCCGGCGGACATGGTGGCCAGGGCCGACGAGATCACCGGGGCCATCTCGCTGCTGAATTCTCTGCGCCTCGACAGCGGCGCCGTACGGCGCAGCTTCGTGCTGCCGTTCCTGGTAGCCTATGTCCTGACCTTCGGCGTCACCCTGACCATCGCCCTCTGGGCCGCCCGTCGCACCGCCCGCCCCCTCGAGGACCTGGCCGCCGGCGCCCGTCGGGTCGGCGAAGGTGACCTCGATGCCCGCGTCGCCGCGCCCACAGGCGGCGAGATCGGCGACCTGGCCGCGGCGTTCAACGCCATGGTCGAACGCCTAGCCCGCCAGCGTCGCGACCTCGCCCGTTTGGAGAAAATGGCCGCTTGGCGCAACATGGCCAGGGTGCTGGCCCACGAGATCAAGAATCCCCTGACGCCCATCCTACTGGCGGTCCAGGAGACCCGGCGCAGCTACAGCAACGACGATGCCCACGCCCGCGCCCTGTCCGACTGCGAGACCATCGTTACCGAGGAGGTCGAAGGGCTGCGCGACCTGGTGCGCTCCTTCTCCGACTTCGCCCGCATGCCCCAGCCAGAACCGGCCGACGAACCCGTCGGCGCCTTGATCGAAGATCTCGGCCGCCTCTACGGCGACCGCCTGAACACGGCGGACGTGCCTGTTGACCTGCACTGGATCTTCGACGCGGCCCAGATCCGTCGCGCCTTGGTCAACCTGATCGACAACGGACTAACGGCCTGCCGACGTGCCGACCGCCAGGAGTCGGTGCAACTCGAAGCCGCCCTTGTCGACGATGCTCTGACATGGACGGTCGCCGACCGCGGCGACGGCATTCCCGCCGAGCACCTCGACCGCGTTTTCGAGCCCGACTTCACATCCGGCGGAGGCGGCATGGGCCTGGGACTGCCCATCGTCGCAGGCATCGTCGAGGGCCATGGCGGCCGTATCGACATTTCCTCCGGTCCCGAGGGCACGCGATTCGTCCTGAGCCTGCCGAGAGACCCCGAGAAGGAGAACCTGCGATGACACGCATCCTCATCGTCGACGACGAGAAGAACATCCGCCGCACCTTCGGCATGGTGCTTTCGGGGGAAGGTTTCGAGGTATCCGAGGCCGAGAGCGGAGAAGATGCCCTCGCGGCACTCGCTGCGGAGGTCCCCGACCTGATGATCCTCGACGTCAAACTCCCGGGCATCGACGGCCTCGAGGTCCTGCGCCGCGTGCGCTTGGAGCACCCGCGCCTGCCGGTGGTCATGATCTCGGGACACGGCACCATCGCCACCGCCGTCGAAGCCACCCGTGACGGCGCCTTCGACTTCCTCGAGAAACCGTGCAGCCGTGACCGTGTGGTTCTGGCCGTGCGCAACGCCCTCCGCATCGACAAACTCGACCGCGAGGTGCGAACACTGCGCCGCCGCGAAAAGGATCGTCACCTGATGGTGGGCGAATCCGAATCCATGAAGGCCATCCGCGAACAGATCGCACGGGTGGCGCCGACCAACGCCCGCATCCTGATCCGCGGCGAAAGCGGCACCGGCAAGGAACTGGTCGCGCGCGCCCTGCACGACGCCAGCGAACGAGCAAACGGTCCGTTCGTGAAGGTGAACTGCGCCGCCATTCCCGAGGAGCTCATCGAAAGCGAACTCTTCGGGGCGGTCAAGGGCGCCTACACAGGCTCCACCAGCGACCGAGACGGCAAGTTCGTCCAAGCCCACGGCGGCACGCTGTTCCTCGACGAGATCGGCGACATGAGCCTGCGCGCCCAGGCCAAGGTGCTGCGCGCCCTCCAGGAGAGCGAAGTGGAAAAGGTGGGCGGCAGCGGCGTGCAGAAGGTCGACGTCCGCGTGGTCGCCGCCACCAACCGCGACCTCGAAGCCGATGTGAAGGAAGGCCGCTTCCGGGAAGACTTGTTCTACCGCCTCAACGTCGTACCCGTCGTCGTGCCGCCGCTGCGCAGCCGACGCGGCGACGTCGCCCTGCTCGCCGATCACTTCCTATCCCGCTACTGCTCCGAATGCAACCTGCCGGCCCGCGAATTCACCGACGAAGCCCGGCAACTGCTGACCGGACATGTGTGGCCCGGCAACGTACGCGAACTGCACAACGCGGTGGAACGATTGGCCATCATGGCGTCGGGCGGAGCCATCGGGCCCAACGACCTGCGCGCCACGGGCGTGCTTGCCGGTCCGGGTCTGGAGCACGGAGTCGGCGGTGCGACCTCAGGCCCCCTCGATGCGATCCTCCCGGCCACACCCAGCGCCGTGCTGGCCGAGGGCGGGCTGGTGAAGGCGCGGCAGGCCTTCGAGGCGGCCTGCATCCGCCAGGCCCTGGACGAGTCCGCGGGCAACGTGTCGGCGGCGGCCAGGCTGTTGGGCATCGATCGCACCAATCTCCACAAGAAGATCGTGGCCTACGAACTGGATGACTGAACGGGGAGTGAACGATGAAACGCCTGGTGACCATTCTATTGCTGCTGCTGACCGCCGCCTCGTCTCTAGCCGCTGAGCGCTTTCCCCACGGCCGTTGGTCTGTGGGGCTCGACGCTGTGGGCGACATCATCAACGGCGGCGACGACCGCTCCGACCTGAACGTCGACGACCATGGTTCGGGGGCCGCACTGCGCCTGGGATTCCTGTTGGGTCCCACACTTCAGATCATGCTGCACAGCACCGTCACCGAGCACCAGACCAACCTCGATGACACAGCCCTGCGGTATGAAGGCGCCACCTTCGACATCGTCTACTTGTTCCGCCCAGGGCATACGTTCCGCCCCTACCTCTCCGGCGGCGGCGGCGGCTACATGGTGACATCACAAAAGGACGCCCTGACCTTCGAGTCGGAGGGGGGAGCCGCCGTCTTCGGCGCAGGCTTCCATATGAACCTCAACCGACATCTCGGTCTCCACGCCCAAGGCCGGTTTGTGGCCATCAACTGGAACATGAACCGGGCCACGCTGCAGATGGATGGAGGCGGCACAACGGTGATCGAGACACCCATCGAGAAATCGGGCACGATGACCACCCTGAGTGCTGGCGGCACCTTCCGGTTCTAGCCCCCTGAAATCCATAGTATTCCGGAGCCTCCCCGGTATACTCCGGAGCAATGAATCCAAATTCCATAATCCACTCCATCAACCTTGGAGGGACAACGCCGTGACCAGACGACTTCTGCTCTGCATTCTGCCGCTGCTGATGATGACCGCCTGTTCCAGCGACGATCCCGCCGCGCCGGCAGCCACCCGCGATGGCCCTGGGTTCGACGGGTTCGATCTCGGCTCTTTCCTCCACGGCGTCGAAGCCGGGTTCAACATCGATTTCGACGACTTGAACGGCATGGGCGATGAAATCAATCTGGCCGCTATCGCCGGCGACGATCTTGGCTTCACCGACGGCAACAAGGACAACGCCCTCGCCGCCGGCATCGTGATCACGAGCACCAACCAGCAGCTCTTCACGTTCGACAGCATCGACACCAGCGACCTGACGGGCTCCGCGGACACGACTCCCGGATCCCAAATCCGAGTGCGCGGCTACCGCGCCCTGACCCTCGTCGGCACTCGCTACTACAATCCGACCACAACCAGCTCCGTCACCCAGAACGCCGGCAGTCTCGACGGCCAGGAGCTCACCTCCCTGCTGATCGACATCACCAGCATGGGTGACGACGACTTCTGCGTGGGCTTCCTCGAACTCACCCCCATCGTTGCCCGTCGTCTGGGATTCTTCGGGGCGCCCGTGGGTGATCTCGAAAATTTGTTCAACGGTGACTACGTCCTGACCCATGAGACGGGGTCCGAGCAGGCGATCATCGGCAATGACGAAAGCTCCTTCTTCGTGCACGACGACACAAGCGACCTCCTGGCCTCCGTCTTCACGATCGAACGCACCGACGGCGGCAACATCGAGTTCGAGACCCTCGTCGCGCTCAACAGAGAAGGGGACGGCCCCACCGGACTGCACCTCGACTCCCGCATCCGCATCGAGGGCTACAACGGTTCTATGATGGTTGCCTTCGACGAGTTCAAGCCCTTCGACCTGGACCTCGCGGAATTCGAAGCACTGAGTCTTGCCGACCTCGGTGTTGAGCGTCTAAGGATTGAAATCAAGAGCATCTGCGGCACATTCAAATGTGATGACATGGCGATTTCGGCACTGCTGTTGCGGCACGTCGACTAACGCCTGTAAGATCAGCCAGGATCAATAAGCTCTCCTTGCATGTCCAGCACCCGCCTGGCTCAAGCAAGGAGAGTTTTCATGATGACCCGAACACTACCGACGATCATCACGCTGATCTGCATTATGCTGCTCGCAGTCCCGACGATGGCACAGGTTGCAGGATCCGGATTCTACACCATGCCACGTTCGTTTGAATTGAAGGCAAAGGTCAGAATCGGAAGCCCCGATGCTGACGGTCCCCGGACCTCCCGAGAACTTCCAAGCCGTTGTTCCGTAGTCCTCCCTGTTCATCAACCCAGCCAACCGTTAGAGTCACCGCCATGATCGCACGTATCCTCCAGTCCCTTACGGGCATCCGCGACGAGGAGCGCAGGACGGCTTTGCTGTCCTTCGCGTTCTTCTTTTTCGTGCTCGCGGGATACTACATCCTGCGTCCGTTGCGCGAGGACATGGGCGTGGCGGGCGGCGTGCGCAATCTGCCATGGCTCTACCTTGCGAATCTGCTGACGATGCTCGCCCTGGCGCCGATCTTCGGGGCCGTAGCCACGCGCTTCCCGCGCCGTGTCTTCATTCCCTCGGTGTACCGCTTCGTGATGGCGACGCTGATCGCCTTTTACGCGGTCGTCCATTTCGCTCCCGAATCGTGGGACGTCTCTCTCGGCCGCTTCTTCTACGTGTGGATCAGCGTGCTGAACATGTGGATCGTCTCGCTGTTCTGGGCGGTCATGGCCGACGTCTGGGGACTCGACGGCGGTAAGCGCCTGTTCGGATTCATCGCCATGGGCGGAACCGTCGGGGCCATCGTGGGATCGTCCCTCACGACGACCCTCGTCGACGTGATCGGCCGTATGAATCTCGTGCTGGTGTCGGTGGTGTTCTTCGAATTCGCGGTGCGTTGCGTCTCGACGTTGGCTCACAGGCTGGACCTGGCCCCTCTCTCAGGACGTGCGGAAAAGCGAGGCGGATTGATGTCGGGCATCACGGCAACCGTGCGCTCACCCTACCTCCTGGGTATCGCCGTGTTCCTGGCGCTGTATAGCTTGAGCTCCACGTTCCTCTATTTCGCCAAAGCGAACATCGTGGCCGACGAGTCATCGAACCGGATCACCCGTACGATCCTCTTCGCCAACATCGACCTGGTCACCAACATCGCCACATTATTGCTGCAGCTGCTAGTGGCCGGGCGCCTGATGCCCCGCATCGGCGTAGGACGCACACTGCTGATCCTGCCTGTCGTGACCGCTCTGGGATTCACAGCCCTGGGCCTTTACCCTCTGTTCCCCGTCCTGGTGGTGTTCGAAGCCCTGCGCCGGGCGTTGAATTACGCCATCGCCCGGCCCGCACGGGAGACGCTGTTCACCGTGGTAACACGGGACGAGAAGTACAAGGCCAAGAGCTTCATCGATACCTTCGTCTACCGCGGGGGCGACATGCTCGGCGCCACCGGCTTCGGCGCCCTGACCGGCGCCGGCGTCGGCCTGGCCGGCGTGGCGTTCACCGCGGTGCCGATCGCCGCCCTGTGGGGCGGGATCGGCTTGGCGCTCGGCGCGGCCCTCCGCCGCCGGGCAACCGTCCCGACCGACTGACAAGGGAGGCGTCATGTCCCTCGATCGTAGAGAATTTCTGAAGACCATCGCCATCGGCGGCGCCGTGGCGGGGCTGGGCTCTCTGACATCCTCGCCCGCCGGGGCTGCGTTCCGGTCCAACAAGGCCGAGCGCAAGCTGCGCATCCTCATGTTGGGCGGTACCCGGTTCCTTGGTCTTCACACCGTAAAGGTCGCCCGCAGCAGAGGTCACGACGTGACGCTGTTCAACCGCGGCCAGTCGAACCCCCACCTCTTCCCCGACCTTGTGAAGCTCAAGGGAGACCGCAACGGAGAACTCGCGACCATCGAAGAGGGTGAGTGGGATGCCGTGGTCGACACAAGCGGTTATGTGCCCCGCATCGTCAAGATGTCAGCCGAGCTGCTTGCACCCCGCGTGAAGCAGTATGTATTCATCTCCACGATCTCGGTCTTCAAGGACTTCGACGAGGTCGGCCTGAATGAGAACTCGGCGGTCGGCACACTCGAGGACGAGACCATCGAAGACATCACGGCCGAAACCTACGGCCCCCTCAAGGCCCTGTGCGAACAGGCCGCCGAGAACGCTCTGCCCGGTCGGACCTGGAATGTGCGACCCGGACTGATCGTCGGCCCCAACGACCGCAGCGACCGCTTCACGTACTGGCCCGTCCGCATCCAGCGCGGCGGCGAAGTGCTGGCCCCCGAAGGCCGCGACGAGCAAGTGCAGTTCATCGACGTGCGCGATCTGGCCGATTACATCGTTCACGGCATCGAACAGAACATCACCGGCCTGATGAATGCGGTTTCGCCTCCCGGAGAGATGTCCATGGGCGAGATGCTCGACGTCTGCAAGCAGGTGTCGGGTTCCGATGCGGCATTCACCTGGCTGCCCGCCGCCTTCCTCACCGAGCACGAAGTCCACGCCTGGAGCGATATGCCCTGCTGGATTCCCACCAACGAGGAAGCCGGCGTGGGCACCATCCAGGTCGAACGCGCTCTGGCGACGGGCATGACTTTCCGACCCTTGAGCGAAACGGTGCGCGACACCCTCGACTGGTGGGCGAGCGAACCCAAGGACCGTCGCAACGGAGAGATGCGGTCGGGGTTGACACCCGAGCGCGAACTCGAGGTGCTGGAGGCATGGCGTGCGTCTCAAGGGATGCAGGAGGATTCACTTCGTCAGAAATACGACTAGCGTTGTGCCCGGCCGTCCATGAATGAGCAGGGGCAGCCCGCCGGAGCTGCCCCTGTTTTTCGTTGATCAGAGTCCGAGTTCTCCGGCCGCCGTCGACAGCGCCGCGAGCACATGAGCGATGATCTCCTCGACATCCAAGCCCAGGTCTGCGGCACCCTCGCGGATCTCCTCACGATTGACCTTCGCCGCGAAATCCTTCTTCTTCAACTTCTTCACCACCGACTTCACCTTCACTTGGACGATTTTCTTGTCGGGTTGGACCATGGCGCAGGCCATGCAGAATCCGCACAGCTCGTCCACCGCGAACAGCCAACGGGCGCAGTCGTTCTCCCGCGGTACGCCCGTGTAACTCGCGTGCGAGAGTATGGTGCGGACGAATTCCTCGGGATAACCTCGTTCGCGGAGGATGTCGGCGCCCTTCAGCGGATGGTCCGGGGCGTCGGGGTACTGTTCATAGTCGAAGTCGTGGAGCAGGCCGACGGCGCCCCAGTATTCAGGGTCGTTGCCGGTGCGTTCTGCTGCAGCCCGCATGGCGGCCTCTACGGCATAACCGTGGCGACGCAGACCCTCTGTCTGGGTGTATTCGTGGAGCAGTTCGAGGCAGACAATGCGGTCGGTGAGACTCATCAGAACTCCATCTCGTCGTGGTGCTCGCGCAGCCAGTCCATGTGACGGTCGTGGTCGGGGCAGACCATTTTCAGCAGGGCCTTGAAACTGAGGCCGTGATTCAAATGCCGCAGGTGGCAGAGTTCGTGGCAGACGACGGCGTCGATCACCTCGGGCGGGGCCATGATTAGGCGGTCGCAGAAGGACAGCGTGCCCCGCGACGAGCAACTGCCCCAGCGGCTCGTGCGCTCACCGACGATCACGCGCCGCGGGTCGAATCCGTGGAGTTCGGCGAAGTGGGCGACGCGGTCCTCGAGACGAGCGCGGGCCAGGCGTCGCAGCCAGCGGCGCAGGGCGGGCCTGGGATCGAGGAGATCGCCGGGAGGCAGCTCGGCCCGGATCGCCTCGTCGCTCAGGGTGATGCGGGCGCGGACCCTGCCCTCGGGAAGCGGGAGCAGGTCGAGACGTCGCGGCGTGCCTAGCATATGGATCGCGGCGCCGTCGACCAGCTCGCGGGTCCGCGGGCCGAAGCGCACGTCGTGGCGGTCGACTTGGTGATCGATCCACTCGGCGTGAGCGCGCAGAGCGTCGTCGACGTCGCGCAGGGCCCAGCGCCAAGGCAGCACCACCTCCAGGCCGGCGCGGGCGCTGACCTGCAGGCCGAGTCGCCGCGCCCGCTTGCTGCGGCGGATGCGGTAGCGCACGGGCTTGCCGTGGATCAATGTGGTTTCGACGCGCTCGCTCATGATCGGAGCATGGTAGCGGTTCGCGGCCGGCGCGGCCACCTCACGTTGCGCCCCGTTCGTGGGCGAAGCGGTGGCAGGCGCTGCATAGGGTCCGGAGGTTGTCGGGGCGATTGTCGCCTCCTTTTCGCCTCGGCTCGAGGTGATGGACTTCGAGGAAGTGCCGTGCGCCGCAGCCGGGCGAGATGCAGCGATGACCGTCGCGGGCGAGGACCGCGCGTCGGACCGACGGCGGGATCACGGCGCGGTTCGGCACACTGCGTTCGCTGGAGAGCTGGACGGCGTCGCACAGCATGGCCGCCGCTGATGCCGGCGCGACGGGTCGATCGCCGACGCTGGTCGTGTTGCAGCGATCACAACGGTAAGCCACGATATGGTAGGGAGATGCAACAGGTTCACGTGGTCCGTCCACAGCGGCGAGCACCGCCAGTCCATCGAGGACGAGTTCGGCGCGGGGGCGACGACGGTCCTGCTTGCGAAGCCGTTCGAGGAGTGCTTCATAACGGGCGTGCTGAACGGGCGACATCGTGATCGAGATGGTGACGGGCATCTCGATGGGATCGTGACTGTCGCTCACCGTCGCGGCCGCGGGCAGCGCCATCGACTCCTGCCCCCGCAGCCGCCGCTGCCGCTCGCGTTCGCGGCGGTTGCGCAGACGAGCATCGCGGACCTTGGCTTCGAGTTCACGCGAGGTCGCCGCGGCGGCCACCGCGACCCAGCGCGCCTCGGTCCGTGGCGTGGCCACTGCGGTGAGGGTGCGGGCCTTGGTCCAGTCCAGTCGGCCGGCGTCGAGGGCCTCGCGGGTCGCAGGCAGCTCGTCAAGGGCGCGGGCGAGGCGGAGGAACTGGCGCGTCTTCGCGACGGAGAGCCCGAGTCCCTCGGTGCCGTAGAGTTCGATGGTGGCGTGGCCGAGGGGCCGGAACAGATCCTCCCGCCAGACCCGCGCGAACAGGGTGACGGCGCTGTGTTCGGAGCGGCGGAGACGGTCGAGGGCGACGACGAGTTCGTCGTGAACGCGACGGGCGGATGGAACGGACATGAGAGTAGCCGATCCGGGAGGAGGTGGATCGGTTCCAAGATAATTGATATCTGTGCCATATTCAAGAAGAATCTCACGGGAAATCCTGTTGCACGCATAAATGTTTCAACTGATAATATATCATAGTGTTATGGATGTCCCACGTGGTCCCCGGAACAGGATCCCCATGAAATCACACCCCCTCCTCGCCGAACTCCGCACCCACGCCGACCCGGCCATCGCAGCCCATTCGCACCGCTTCTTCCGCGCCGAACCCGGCGGGTACGGCGAAGGCGACCGCTTCCTCGGCATCCGGGTCCCGGTCGTGCGCCAAGTGGCGCGAGGCGGACGCGACCTCTCGCTCGCGAACATCGCATCGATCCTCCGCTCCGAGTGGCACGAGGAACGCCTGCTCGCCCTGGTCCTCATGGTCGAGCGCTTCAAGAAGACCGACGCAGCGAAGCGCCATGCCCTGCACGATGCCTACATCGCCTACCTCCCCCACGTGAACAACTGGGATCTGGTCGACATCTCCGCCCCCTGGCTCGTCGGCACCCACCTTCTCCGAAGCGACCGCAGCCTCATCTACGAATTGGCCCACTCGGGCGAACTCTGGCCCCAGCGCACCGCCATGATGGCCACCTTCGCCTTCATCCGCGCCGGCGAATTCGAAGACACGCTGGCCGTCGCCGACATCCTGCTTCAACATGAGCATGACCTGATCCACAAGGCCGTGGGTTGGATGCTGCGCGAGGTGGGCAACCGCGACAATCGCGCCGAAGAGGCGTTTCTCAAGGAGCATCACCCGTCCATGCCCCGCACCATGCTACGCTACGCCATCGAGAAGTTCCCCGAGCCACGACGCCGAGCCTACCTGGAGGGCCGTCCATGACCGATCCCGACATGAGCCTCCACATGACCCGCGACGAGTTCCGCAAGCGCGGCCACGAGATCGTGGACTGGATCGCCGACTACTGGGACCGCGTGGAGACCCTGCCGGTGCGCAGCGCCGTCGAGCCCGGCGACATCCGCGCCATGCTGCCCGACCGGGCCCCCGCCGAGGGGGAAGACTGGGACGCGATCATCAAGGACATCGAGACCATCGTGATGCCGGGCATCACCCACTGGCAGTCCCCCGGCTGGTTCGGCTACTTCCCCGCCAACGTGTCGGGGCCGTCGGTGCTGGGCGAGCTGCTGTCGTCGGGGCTCGGCGTGCAGGGCATGCTCTGGTCCACGAGCCCCGCCTGCACCGAGATCGAAACCCACGTGATGGACTGGCTCGTGGAGATGCTCGGCTTGCCCGACCGCTTCCTGAGCAGCGGCCAGGGCGGCGGCGTGATCCAGGACACCGCCAGCAGCGCCGTCTTGTGCGCCCTGCTCGCCGCCCGCGACCGCAGCGAGGACGGCCGGGCGGCGGTGGCCTACGCCTCCACCCAGACCCACTCCTCGGTGGAGAAGGCCGCCCGCATCGCCGGGCTCGGCAGCGACGGCATGCGGGCCATCGCTGTCGACGCGGCCTACGCCATGGACCCCGCCGCCCTGCGCGCCGCCATGGCCACCGACCGCGACGCCGGCCTCGCCCCCGCCTTCGTCTGCGCCACCCTGGGCACCACCTCGAGTCACGCCTTCGACCCGCTACCCGCCATCGCCGAAGTGTGCGTCGAGTTCGGTGCCTGGCTTCATGTCGACGCCGCCCACGCCGGCACCGCCGCCCTCTGCAACGAATTCCGCGGCATGAACGTCGGCCTCGAACACGCCGATTCGTACTGCTTCAATCCCCACAAGTGGATGTTCACGAACTTCGACTGCGACTGCTTCTGGGTGGCCGACCGGCGCGCCCTGCTGCGCAGCTTGAGCATCCTGCCCGAGTACCTGCGCAATGCGCCCACAGACTCGGGGGCCGTGATCGACTACCGGGACTGGCACGTACCTCTCGGCCGTCGTTTCCGGGCGCTGAAGCTGTGGTTCGTGATCCGCCATTACGGCGTGGCAGGATTGAAGCATCACGTGCGGCAGCACGTGGCCTGGGCGCAGGAGTTCGCGGGTTGGGTCGAGGCCGTCGAGGATTGGGAGGTGGTCGCGCCGGCGCCGTTGAACCTCGTCTGCTTCCGCCATCGGGGCGGCGATGAGGTGAACGAACGCATCATGAACACGGTGAACGACGAGGGACGCGTCTTCCTGACCCACACCAAACTCGACGGGCGCTTCACCCTGAGGCTGAGCGTGGGACAGACGCACACCGAGCGACGTCATGTGGAGTTGGCTTGGGAGCGACTGCAGGCCGCCGCCGGTCAGCTGCCCGTCGCATCCTGACGGTGGAGGAAGCAAGGCGGATGATCGACCTCGAGATCGGTCACAGCGCCGGCGTGACGTCCGCAATCCTCGCCGTCGCAGCAGGTGACACACACCCGCTTGTGGCAGGAAAAGCCGAGCAGTTCGACGTCGCGGCTCAGGAAGCAGTCCAAAACGGGCTCTTCGCGCAGCAGGTCCGTGCTCAGGTATTTCTTGTTGTCGTCGGCGAAGACGGTGGTCACCACCGCATCGCCGCCGAGACGGTCCTGAGCGATCAGGGCGCCGAGGAAATTCGCCCCCGACGAGATCCCCACGCCCATGCCGAGTTCCGCCGCGAGGCGCTGGGCCATGATGATCGCGTCGCCGTCGTCGACGGCGATCACTTCGTCGAGCTGGTCAAGGTCCACGATGGCCGGAATGAACTCGTCGCTGATGCCCTGGATGCGGTGCTTGCCAATCTTGTAGCCCGTTGAAAGGGTCGGCGAATTGGCTGGCTCGAGGGGATGGATCTTCACATCGGGATTCTGCGAACGGAAATACCGCCCCACGCCCATCACGGTGCCGCCTGTGCCGACACCCGCAACGAAAGCGTCGGGGACCAATCCGTTGAACTGGAGCTGCCACCAGATTTCCGGGCCGGTGGTCTCTTCATGGGCGGCGGCATTGTCGGGATTGGAGAACTGGCACGGCAGGAACCCGTCGCAGGCTGCCGCGGCGTCTTCGGCCATTGCAATGCTGCCGATAAACCCACCATCGTCTTTCGAGACCAGACGGATCTCGGCACCGAGGCTGCGGATCAGGTCCTTGCGCTCCTGGCTCATCCAGTCCGGCATGAAGATCGTCACCGGATGGCCGAGGGCCCGCCCCACCGCAGCGATGGCGATGCCCGTGTTGCCGCTGGTCGCCTCGAAGATGGGGGCGCCGGGCCGGAGTCGACCGTCTTGGTGAGCCCGACGCAGGATGTGCAGGGCCATGCGGTCCTTGATGCTGCCGGTGAGATTAAGATGTTCGGCCTTGGCGTGGATGATACGGCGGTGTCCACGGAAGCTGCACTCGATGGCCAGCAGCGGCGTGTTGCCGAGCATGTGGGAGAGGGCGAGGAAGCGGTTGAATCCGTTGCTCTGGTTGTCCACGATCAAGTGCCTCCAGGGCAAAAACACCTGTATTTATCCTGCGCAGCGAACGCCCAACGTTATGGTGGGTATTATGAAGAATGATTGCGCACAAATCAAGATCTTCGAAGAAGTGAAACCGGATGACTCGCCACCTGACCCGTCCTACGTTATCCTGCCCTGATATTCATTCGAACCCGTTCATTGGCCTCGCTCCCCACAGACCAGGGAGGACCCAACGATGACCCCGATCAGCCTGACCGAAACCCTGGCCATCCAATTCCGCTACACGTTCAACGTGGTCAACGCCACTCTCGAGGGCATTCCCGAAGACGATTACTTCTTCGCTCCGGATCCGGGCGGCAACTGCCTGAACTGGGTACTCGGGCACATCGTGAGTTCGCGGAACGGCATGCTGGCGATGCTGGGACGAGAGCCCGTGATCGACCGCGACCTGGAGAAGCGGTACCGACGCGGCACGCCGGCGTTGACCGATCGGGAAGGCAGCCTCGACTCCCCAACGTTGCTCGAAGCATTCCGACGTTCCCAGGATGTCATCATCAGCGGGCTCGCGTCACTCACTCCCGAGGCTCTAACAGAACCGGCGCCGTTCAGCCCCTCGAACAATCCCGAGGAGACACTGGGCTCCCTGTTCGCCGGGCTCAGTTTCCATGAGTCCTATCATGTCGGACAGCTCGGCATCCTGCGTCGACTGACCGGAGCGGACGGCGTCATCAAATAGGTCCGCCCCTGGCGATGATCCGCAAGCGGGTTGATCTTGTGAGAAACCGGAGGAATACGACATGCGCCGCATACTGATGATCATCGCCGCCGCACTGATCGCCGCGACCGCCCTGGCCGGGCACACCGTCGAGAAGAAGACCGAGCAGAAGAAGACGGAGGAGACACCCGTGAAATACAACGAGCTCGACGAAATGGAAAAATCGGTGATCCTGAACAAGGGTACCGAGCGTCCCGGCACCGGACGCTTCGAGAACTTCTTCGAGCAGGGCACCTACATCTGCCGCCGCTGCAATGCGGCGCTGTACCACGCGTCGTCCAAGTTCCACTCGGGTTGCGGCTGGCCGAGCTTCGACGACGAGATCGAGGGTGCCGTCACCAAGAAGACCGACCGCGACGGTCGCCGCACCGAAATCCTCTGCGCCAACTGCGACGGCCACCTCGGCCACGTGTTCACGGGTGAAGGCTTCACCGACAAGAACACGCGCCACTGCGTGAACTCGGTATCGTTGGACTTCGTGAGGGACGGCGACGCCCTCCCCCCCCTTGCAACCGCCAAGTAGCCTGTATTTCAGCAGGTTGCAGGACATAAAAAGAGCCCCGCTGCCGACGTCCTTGTCGGCAGCGGGGCGGGGAAGGGATGGCTACTCAGCCTTCCACACCGGGATCCGTCCCGGCGTCCACGGCGCACCCATGGCCTCCAACCCGTTTTCGAATTCCACCAGATCCGTTTCCACCAGTTCACGCAGCTGCTTCAGCAGAGGCGGGAACTGTTCCGACACCAGGCGATAGGTTTCGCGGTGGGTGCCGGTGGGTCCCTGCGCCGTGTCCCAGCCGCCCCACGCCACGGAACCGAGGCGGGAACTGAGAGACGGCGGTGTCGGCTCGCTGCGTCGAGCGATCGTGTTGTCGCCGTGGAGGACCAACACGATGTCCTTCAAGCGAGTCTCGAGTTCGTTCAACTTCGCAAGCTGGACGGGATCCGCTTCGGTGGTATTGAACAACGCGGCGCGCAGATGGTCAAGCCGCTCTTGCGTCTCATTGACAACTCTTCCGGTGCCCGACACGGCGCGCTGCAGTTCGGCGGTGGCGCGATGGAAGGCGGCGAGCTCGCCGCGGTCGGTCGCTGTCAGCCTGGTCGAGTAGAGCGGCTTCAGCTCGAAGCTCTGCGCGTCGGTCAGCGCGGCGACCTCGCCGTCGATGACCGAGTAGGCCTGGACGCTGTAGGTGCCCGGAGGCGCCATCGGTCCGCCGTCGTCGCTCGGGGTCGTGCCGGCGGGACGCAGGGTGGCGTCGCACATGTCCCACACCACGCGGTGCATGCCCGAGGCGTTGGGACCGGCGATGCGGCGCACGATGCGGCCGGACTCGTCGCGCACCATGAACACCACGGCGGGCTCGTGCTCGCGATCCTCGGCGCGCAGCTCGTCCCAGCTCGGGTAGTACACCGGCTCGGCGGCCTCGAACTTCTTCTTCTCTGCGGCCCGGCGCTTGTCCGTGCGGCTCTCGAAGCCCTCCTTCATCCAGAAGGTGAACACGGCGCCCACCGGCGGGTTGTCGGCCACGTAGAAGCTGTCGCCCTGACTGCCCTTCTTGCGGCCGCCGAAGGGGCTGCTCTCGTGGAACATCCAGGCGTCCTTGACCGGGAACATGACGGCCTTCTCGTTCTCGAACATCGCCGCGGTGGCGCGGCGCAGGGGCGTGTAGTCGTCGAGGATGTAGATGCCGCGGCCGAAGGTGCCCACGGCCAAGTCGTTCTCACGACGCTGGATATCCAGGTCTCGCACGGCTATGGGCGGTAGGCCTGCGCCCAGCTTCACCCAGCGCTTGCCGCCGTCGAGGGTGAAGAACGCGCCGAACTCGGTGCCGCAGAACAGCAGGTCCGGGTTGATGTGGTCCTGCTTGATCACGTGGGCGTTGCCGCGTTCGGGCAGGTCGCCGGCGATGCTCTGCCAGGACTTGCCGTGGTCGTCGGAGCGCATGACGTAGGGCTTGTAGTCGCCCTTCTTGTGGTTGTCGAAGCAGGCGTAGACGCGTCCCTCGACGAAGCGGTCGGCGGTCACGTCGCCGATGTAGCTCATCTCGGGCACGCCCTTGAAGGTCTCGGTGCGGGTCCATGTGGCGCCGCCGTCCTTGGTGCAGGCGAAGACGCCGTCGTCGGTGCCGGTGTAGATCAGGCCTTCACGGAGCACCGATTCGTCGATGGCGATGAGCGCCCCGTAGAACGAGGTGCTGGTGTTCTTGGCCACCGCGTCGACGCTCCACAGCTTGCCCATGACCTCGAGCTTGTTGCGGTCGAGGTTGCGGGACAGATCGCCGCTGATTTCGCGCCAGGACATCCCCATGTCGTCGCTCTGGACGAGGATCTGGCCGCCGTAGTAGAGGCGGTGGGGGTCGTGGGGGCTGATCAGTAGGGGCGTGTTCCAGTTGAAGCGGTAGGCGGGGTCGCCCCACTTCGGCTGCGGCTGGATGTCGATGGTCTCGCCGGTCTTGCGGTCGTAGCGCACCAGCCCGCCGTACTGCCACTGGCTGTAGACGATGTCGGGGTCGGTGGGATCGACCTGGGTCTCGTAGCCGTCGCCCCCCACGGTGATGTACCAGTCGCTGTTGCGGATGCCGTGGTTGGTGGTGTTGCGCACCTTCGTGCCCAGGGAGTTGTTGTCCTGGGTGCCGCCGTAGACGGTGTAGAAGGGCGCGTCGTAGTCCACGTGCACCTTGTAGAACTGGGTGACCGGCAGGTTGGGCTTGAATTCCCAATTTTCGGCGTCGTCCCAGGTCTCGTAGATGCCGCCGTCGCAGCCCACCAGCAGGTGGTCGGTCTTGCCGGGGTCGATCCAGACGGCGTGGTCGTCCACGTGCTTCGACCGGGTCGAGGCATTGGACCAGGTGGCGCCGCCGTCGTCGCTCTTGGCGAGGAAGGTGCTCGCCGACCAGATCCTGTCGGGGTTCACGGGGTCGACCGTGATCTCCTGATAATACTGGGGGCTGCCCGAAACGTAATCGCTGGCCTTGTTCCAGGTCTCGCCCATGTCGTCGGAGCGGAAGAAGCCGCCCTTGCCCTGGGCCGCCTCGACGATGGCGTACAGGCGGTCGGGGTCGCTGGGCGCAACATCCATGCCGATGCGCCCCTTGTCGACGCCGGGCAGGCCCTTGTTGATCTCGCGCCAGGTCTTGCCGCCGTCGGTCGACTTGTGCACGCCGCTCTCGGGGCCGCCGTTGAGCAACACCCAGACATGGCGTCGACGCTGGTAGGACACGGCGTAGAGGACGTCGGGGTCGCGGGGGTCGAGGTGGACCTCGCTGACGCCGGTGTCGTCGCTGATGTGCAGGACGCGCTCCCAGGTGGCGCCGCCGTCGGTGCTCTTGTAGAGGCCGCGGTCGCCGCCGGCGTTCCACAGCGGGCCCTGGGCCGCCACGTACACGACGTCGGAGTCGCGGGGGTCGACGACGATCATGCCGATGTGCTCGCTGTTCTCGAGCCCCATCTTCTTCCAGCTCTTGCCGCCGTCGACGGTCTTGTAGACGCCGTCGCCGTAGGAGACCGAGCGCTGGGAGTTGTTTTCGCCGGTGCCGACCCAGACGACGTCGCTGTCGCGGGGGTCCATGGTCACACAGCCGATGGAGTACGAGGTCTGGCCGTCGAAGACCGGATCGTAGGTCGTGCCGGCATTGACGGTCTTCCAGACGCCGCCGGAGCACACGGCCACGTAGTACTCGGCGTGGTCGGCGGGGTTCACGGCGAAGTCGGCGATGCGGCCGCTGGTCACAGCCGGGCCGACGAGGCGCCACTTGAGGGCTCCGAAGTTGCCGGAGTTGATGGGGTTCTTGTCCTCTTCCTTGTCCTTGTCCTTATCCTTCGCGAAGGCCGACACGGGTGCGGCCAGAAGGGACAGGGCGGCGAGGATCCAGAGCAGTCGTCGCATGGAGGGCCTCCGGGTGACGGAACGGCGCAGCGTAGGGGGTGTCGCCGGATCGGTCTTGGGATGAATGAAATGAAGTGCGCCCGAGGTGGGCACGTTGCGATCGAGGCCGAAGTCAGAGCGGATCGGCTGGGGGGTACGGCGAGGTCGGCTCGTCATGGAACGAGTTGCTCCTTCGTGAACGGGACCTCCGGAAACCACCCGGGAAGTATTGTGCAGGATGGAGGCGGGGAGATCAAGGACCATCGGAGCGCCGGATCGGCCACGGATCGACAGCATGTTCCCGCCGTGCCGTTCAACGGAACATGTGTTTCAAGTCGCTCATGGTGGACTTCTCGTCCGCGACCGGCGCATCGAGGTACGGGAACCAGTCGAACACAACCACCTCGGTAGAATCATCAGCAGCGTCGTGGATCCAAGCCTGGATCGAATCGGGATCCGATGTGCCCCACCAGTTGTTGCGCATGTCGACGTGGGCCTCCACGTTCGGCGGGTCGTCGAGCTTCAGACCTTGGGGCGTGGTTGCGACATATCGAGTTCCCTTGGCGAGGTTGCAATCGGTGATCCTGCAGTTCGAGAGACCCGAAAAGATAAGCGTGGCTTCCGATATCGATTCGAAAATTGTGTCGGTGATGGTAACATCGCTGCCGGATTCGATGCTCTTGACTCCCCTCGCAGTGTCTTCGACTCTACATTGCTCGATTATAAGTGATGAATGCGGAGCAACTCCGACGGCACCATATTGTAGCCCCCTGAATAAACAGTTATTGATACGAACATCGCCTCCGGCGACCACCCCTCCTACACCGCCAATGAACGTCGAGTTCATGATGGCGACAGACGAGAGAGACCAGCCAATTGAAATGTGTCCAGACGATGGGTCGACATCATCATCATCGAAGAACTCACAGTTCAGGATGACGGAATTCGGGGTCGATAAGGCTATGAAATGGGTTCCATTGCTCGGTTGGTTTCCGAACCAGGTGTTCCGAACGAGGAATTCTCCATTTGAAATAAGGGCTCCGTTTCGGTTCCCATTGAAGACACAATCGACGAGGATCGTTTTCTCCAGCCTATAGGACAGGATTCCGGCCCGCAAATTGCGAACCGTCAAGTTTTGTATCGTCAATCTTTGATTGCCCCAGTTGTCGTCGGCGAAGACGCCTACCACCCTTTCCGTCTGCCCTCCCCATCCGTCCCATCCTTCTCCGGGTACACCGATGAAGGTACTGTCTACACCTGCTCCGATGATCGTCAACTCCTCCTGGCGGAGCTGAATACAGGCTCGATAAAACTCCTGGGGCTCAGCACATCCGAAGGACTCGGGATACGATCCCGGCCCGACCATGATCGTGTCCCCGCTCGCCGCCGCGTCCACCGCGAGCTGGATGATCCAGAAATCCCCTGAACCGTCCCGCTCCACATGCCATGTCCGCGCCGTCGCCGTCGCGGCGGTAACGATCAATATCAGAATGCTCGACACGAAGCAGGATCGTTTCATGGTCCGCCCTCTGGGAACGGGGGGAGCCCGGCCCCCCCCGGGGAATGAAATCCGTCGAGATCGATTACTTGATCATCGTGACGCGGCTTGCGGTGGACCGCCGTCCGTCGTCGACCCGCACATAATACGTTCCGCTCGGCACCGCGGCGCCGGCTTCATTCTGGCCGTCCCATACGACCACATGATCGCCCGCCGGCATTTCGCTGGAGACGATCCGCCGAACGAGTCGCCCCCGCAAGTCGTACGCGCTGACCGACACGTTTGCGGTCCGTTCCAGCGAGAACGCCAGGCTCACACGAGGATTGAACGGGTTCGGGTAGGCCTCGATGGATAGGGTTGCCTCAGGCAAGGCGTTTTCCGTTGCTTCATTCTGTTCCGTCACCCTGCCGAGCACCAGCACAGCGCCGCTCTTACCCGCGGACATGACGGGATGAACCGCGAACCTGGCCGTCTCCTTCATGGCATGCCAGGTCTCTCCGTCGCCGGTGAACCAGCTTGTGATCACACCGTCGCCTTCCTCGTAGCCGAGACCGGCACCGCCGCCGGCGCCCTCGTGGGAGAACCCATCTCCTGCGCCGACCTCGAATATCAGGTAGAGGCCCGCCGTCTCCGAGCCGACCGGCTGCGTGAACCAGGCCTCGCTCCAGCCGCCGGTCACGCCGTACACCTGCTCCGAAAGCTGCGTCGCCGCGGCCACGTCCTCGGGATCGGTGATCTCGCCGGCCACCGCAGACACGTTCATGAACGGCGTCCCGCCGTCGTTGTTGTACCACGCCACGCCCTCGGTGGCCTGTCCCTCCGTCAATGGGACCCAGACGGCGAAAGCCGGGCAGCCGGCATCGTCCGGCAACCCGACGACGCCCAAGACGCCATCGGCGCCCATGGTGATCTGGGGCGACAGGAAGAGCCAGAGAGTCGCAGCGAGAATCGGAATGGACTTCGTCATGACATCCTCCTTCATGAGCCCTGCAGGCAGGTCGAGATCGTCGCACTGCGCTCTGTGCTCGTGCTCGTGTAAGTCCCGATCGCGCTCTTGACGATGTAATTGAACTTGCAGATCGCTTCGCAGTCCCGCGGCTTGATCAATATATGCTGGTATGTCCCGCGGGTCGTGGCCGACGTCGAGTGAATGACCCCGGGGGTGTTCGGCGTATAGGTGATCGTTTCATCGACACAGAGTGTCGGACGGTGGTGCGCCGGACTGAGCGTAACGGCGTCGAGCGACTGATCGCCGACCCAACTTGTTTCCCATTGCCATTTCCAGAGCCAGACTTCGTTCAGGACGTCGTAGACGAGCTGGAACGACACCGTCGAGTCGTCGACCTTCGGCGCCAGCTGGATGTCGTGGTATTGGTTGGGCTCGAGGCCATAGTACTGCTGAAGATCTCCACACGGCCACTTGATCGTCACGTCCACCGGCCCGCCGTAGTCGCCCAGGCCGAACAGCCTCGTCAACTCGGGCTGGCTGGCGTAACCCGAACCGCCGCCGCTGATCAACTGGGCTTGGACATGATCGCCCGCGCTGACGATCACGGTGGCGCCGATCCCGTAGGAGTTGTCCTGGCCCGACTCGCAGCGGATGTCGAAGCCGATCCAGTTGGCCTGGACATGATTCTGGGCCGGTGCGGCCTTGTAGAAGAAGTAATTGTCGTTGGGGCCGTCTCCGTAGTCGTATCTGCCGCAATACAGCTCCGTGAAGCCGTCGAACGTCATGTCGGAGGGGAGGATCCCGTCTGTCTGACCTCCGAGTTCGTTCAATTCGGAACCCGTCTCGTTCACGAATGTGAAGTCGACAGCTCCGGCACGATTGCCGTACAGGTACGGGTGGGTGTGGGGAAAGTTCACGATCTGGGCAAGAAGGAGGTCGATCCGACCGTCCAAATCATAGTCGAGAATTTCGAGATCACGTGGTTCTTCCGATGTGATATTCGATTCCCAGGCCGGCGACAAGACGCCCGAGCCGTCGTTGGCGAAGTAGCCGACCCAGTTCGTCTGGTGGTAGGCGATATCGAGATCCGCGTCGTTATCGACGTCCATCACGACTCCCAGCCCATTGCGGTTCCAGGCAAGGTCGAAGCCCGACCCGAACATGGTCGTCGTCACGTTCACGAAGACGCCGCCGACGTTCTTCAGATAGAGATTATGTTCTCCGGGATCCTCGCCGACCGAGGAAGCATGGCCCTGCATGACCACGAGATCACCGTCGTGATCTCCATCGAAGTCGGCCCATAACACGGACATCGCCTTCTGCGTCTGGGGAATGCCGTGGGACGTCGTCTCGTCGGCGAACATGCGCCCGCCCGTGCCGTCCGGGATGTTGTGGTAGAAATGCTGACTGTTGGAAAGGCCGTTCTCCTGGGATCCGTCCAGGACATAGAGGTCGAGGAACGAGTCCCCATCGATGTCGCCCCAGGCTCCGTTGATCGTGCCGAGAGCAGGGTCGAGGCCCAGGCTCGTGGTGGCCTTGACGAAGCCTGAGCTGGTGCCATGGTAGAGTTGTTGGCCTTCATGGTTGGGAGCGTAGAAGTCGAGGATGCCGTCGTTGTCGAAGTCGGCTAAGAGGATGCCGGCGGTGCCGTTTTCGGGCTGAATATCCCAGACATAGACGTCGTATGGATAGAATGTCGGAACACCTGCATCCATGTAGCCAACCGACTCGAAGTAAAGCGTTTCGTTTACGCCTTGCGTGTTCTTATCCCGAAACGTGATGATGAGATCTTTGTAGCCATCCCCGTTCTTGTCGAATGCGATGGCATTCGTTGGATAATCGTTGATTGCGTAGTCCAGTTCAGTGTTCCCGGATCGGTTCCAGTACTTCACCGTATCCTGGGACCATGAGGGGGGGAGTGAAAACGAATGTCGAAATCACCGCAAGTGCACAGACACACACCCGCTCCAATCGGGGGAATGAGAGCATGGATTCTCCTTTCGATTTCTTATAATCACGAAAGCGATATGAGTGGGCGATGTGACCATCGTAGGGAGTCGCGGGATATGAGTCAACTCCATCGTTGGTCATACTCATGGTCACACACAGTCCATCATCACCCGATGGCATAGCCACGGGAGCCTACACAAGGAGCACAATGGATCACTCCTGGCAAATGTCTGAGCAGATTTCAGCCTATTCCTATCGACCCAACCCCTGTTCCACCACCACCTGTACCGCCAAGAACACCCCGAACACACACACGATCGCCGCTCCCGTCGGCAGATCGAATACGTAGCTCGCCGCCGCACCCGCGACCACCGCCAGCATGCCCACGCCCAGCGTATAGACGAACTGCAGCCGGTCGCATGCGAACAGCCGGATCCCCATGACCGTCGGCACCACCAGCAGCGCGAAGACCAGCAGCACGCCGGCCACCTGCACGCTTGAGGTCACGACGGTGCCGAGGATGGCGTAGAAGGCCAGGTCCCACCAGCCGACCCGCAGGCCCTCGGTGCGGGCCTGTTCGTGGTCGGTCGAGATGCGGCGCAACGGCTTGCGCCACAGCCAGAGCAGGCCGCCGAGCGCGCCGTACAGGATCGCCGTCTTCAGGACGATGGGCCAGGTGACCCAGAGGATGGCGCCCACCAGCAGATGGCGGATCTCCTCGCCGCCGTGGGGCACCTGGGTTAGCACCAGGATCATCGCGGCGCTGGCCACCGCGTAGATGATGCCGATGTACGCCTCCTGGGGCACCCGCGTGTCTCGAGTGCGCGTGGCGGCGATCAGCACGGCGCCGAGGTAGGTGGCAAGCAGGGCGACGACGTAGGTGCCGTCGGTGCCGATCTCGCCGCCGAGCAGCAGGGCGATGGCCACGCCGAAGGCCGCCGTCTGGGCCAGGGCGATGTCCACAAAGATCACGCCGCGGCGCACGACGTGCCAGCCGAGGTGGGAGTGCATGGCCACGAGGATCAGGGCCATCACGACCGGAGCCGCCATCATCTCTACGAAGCCGCTCATGGGCCGCCCCGTTCGCCGGCCGCGGCCACGAGGCGTGCGACGATGGTATCGATCAACTGGATGTAGCCGTCGATGCCGTCCTCGGCGCCGGTGGCCGCCGGCAGGACCGCGAGAGGGGCGCCGATCCGTTCGGCGGTGCGGCGGGCGACGTCGATGTGGCTCCAGGTGGCGGCGACGACGATCACGTCGCCCAGCTCGCGTCCCCGCTCGACCATCTGCTGCACGTGCTTCGGGGAGGGAGCGATGCCGGGCCGGTGTTCGATCTCGCCGTAGACATCGAGGCCGAGCCAGTGCACGAGATAGGTCCAGGTCTGGTGGTAGAGCAGGATGTGGCCCGCGCGGACCGGTGCGATGGCCGTCTCCCATTCGCGCAGCTTGCCGCGCATGGCCTGGGCGAAGGCGTCGGCGCGTCGGGCGTAGTCGGCGGCGTGGTCCGGGTCGAGCTCGCCCATGCGGGCGGCCATGCGCTGGGCCACGAGCACCATGGCGCGGGGGTCGAGGTTGTAGTGGGGGTTGCCAAGGGGGTGGATGTCGCCCTGGCCGCGGTCGGCGCCACGCCCGGGGACGTCGAGAATCTCTGTCAGGGCGGTCGAGCAGTCCAGATCGCCCTTCGCGCCCGGCCGGACCTTCGGGTTGCGGGCCTTCGTGATCAGCGGCGGCAACCAGGCCACCTCGAGTTCGAGGCCGTTGTAGACGAGCAGGTCGGCCTTGCCCAGCTTGCGGGCCAGGCTGGGCTTGGCGGGCAGGTAGTGGGGGTCGGAGTCGCCGGGGCAGAGGATCGAGACCTCGACGTCCTCTCCCCCGACCAGCGCGGCCAGATTCCCCAGGTCGGAGGTGGTGGCCACGACCTTCAGCCCGGCGGAGGCGGACGCGGCGCCTAGCAAGAGCGCGGCCAGGATCATCGGCGTGATGCGCTTCATGTCATCCTCCTAGTACAGGTGCGCCGGGTGGGACCCGATCGTGAAGTTCCACTGCACCGCGACCCGCAGGTCCGATGCTGCGCCGTCGATCTCCTCGATCCGGGAGACCTCGGCGCGCAGGGAGCTGAAGTGGCTCGGCGCGTAGGTGGCGGCGGCATGCCACTCGGTCCAGTCGGCGCCGGCGACCTCGACGTCGTTCACACGGCCGTACCCCGCACCCAGCCACCAGTCGCGGTGGACACGGTACTGGCCGAGGGCGAACCAGCCCGTCGGATCGGCCGCGGCGTTGTCGGCGTCGGGCAGGTAGGCCTCGACCGACACCTCGGCGGCGGGGCCTTGGGAGCGGCCCGACGCGACCCACTTCCAGGTGGCGTCGACGCCCAGGAGGTTCAGCTCGCCGGCCAGGTCCTCATGCCGGGCGGCGGGTCCGGCGAGGTAGGAGCCGCCGAGTTCGAAGGTGGCGTCGTCGGTCAGGTCCCAGAGGTTGGACCAGTGAGCGCCATACGCGGGACTGCGGTCCTCGGCGTCGAAGATCTCCGCATCGCCGTTCACGCCGTACACGGCCACCTCCGACCACCAGGGCAGCGGCAGGGTGGCGTCGACCTTGGCGCCGATCTCGGTCAGGCCGTGGTCGCCCAGGATCAGCTGCTGGGCCAGGGGTGCCCGCGAGAAGCCGTACTGGTGGGTGTGGAGCACGGCATGGCGGCCGACGGGCAGGTAGAAGCGGCCCAGGGTGAGGCCCAGGCCCGCCGGCATGGCGGTGCTCGTGAGAGTGGCGAGCTCCAGGTCCGTCTCCATGCCGTGGGCCTCTTCACCGTCGTGGGCATGGGCGGGATGGAAGGCCAGCACGACGTCGGCGGTCCAGAAGGGATCGACAACCGAGGTGAGTTGGATTTCCGCCTCCTGCAGCTTGACGAAGTTCTCGTGGGCGGTGGGCGTGTCGTCGTTCCACTGCCCGAGGAAGAGGGCGTTGAGGCTGATGGCGGGGTTCATGGCGTTGGAGACGCCCGTGGCGGTGGATGAGGCGCCGGCCGCGATCGAAGCGGTCAGGGCCAGAGCAGCCGCGGTGATCAGGAATCGTTTCATGGTTCTCCTCCGGACAGCAAAAGGGACGCCGCGGAAAATCGATGTCGAGCGCGGCTGTCGTGCTGGGATGGACCGGGATCAGGAGGAGCGGGGCGGGGCACGGGATCCCGGAAGACCGGGGCCGTCGGCTTCGGAACAACGCACGACGACGCCGTCGGGCGCCGTGCCGACGACGAGCGGCTCGGCGGCGAAATCAGGGGCGTCTTCTACGACCACGCCGCCGTGGAAGACCAGGCAAGCGCAGTGGTCGGGATCGGCGGCGGCGTGGTCGTGGCCTGCATGGCGGATATGATGGTCAAGATGGCCCGCCTCGAAGGCGGCGCCGAAGAGGAGCAGCATGAGGGCCAGCACACGAAGGGTCGCCGGCGTACGTCTGTTGATGTTAGTCTCGGCGAACATGGCGTCATCATAGCCGCACCGTCCCTACATGGCAATATGGACGGAACCAGGGAGCGGCCGTCGTGTAGAAGCCCGGTTCATGTCCTTACCCCCTGACCGAGGACTCATCACCATGCGCTTGATCACGATCGCGGGCCTCGTGCTCGCCGTGGCCGCCGCCGCGGCGGCTGCTCCCGTCATCGACATCGTTTCCGGTGTCCCCCACGTCCGCAGCACCTCGTCCATCGAGGGAGCACAGTTGGTCGAACTCCAGGAACTCTGGCGCGCCGGCGGCGCCGACGACGAGGAGAACTTCTTCGGCGTTCCCACCGAGGCCGTCGCCGGTCCGGACGGCCGCGTGTATCTGCTCGACACCCAGCTCGCGACCATCCACATCTACGAATCCGACGGCACCTTCGCCGGCACCGTGGGCCGCGACGGCGACGGCCCCGGGGAATTCCGCTTCCCCACCGGCATGGTGCGCCTGCCCGGGCAGCGCCTGGCCGTGACTGCGGGCATGGGCGGCAAGATCGTCGTGGTGAACGAGGACGGCACGCCTTCGGCCTCCATCACCCCCGGCGACGAGGCCGCCGGCGGCTTCCAGTCGTTCTTCGACGTCAAGGCCCGCGGCGAGCACCTGGTGCTGTGCGGCGCTCAGATGGCCTTCGCTGACGGAGGCATGAAGGAACGCCGCTACCTCGCCTCTTATGACGCCGCGACCGAGGGCTTCGCGACCACGTACTGGGAACTGTCGGGCGTCCGCGACATGAGCAAGCCCAAGTTCATCGAGAAGGACGAATACTTCGCCGCCAACCGCTACGACGTGGACGCCGAGGGCCGCGTCTACGTGGCCGACAACCGCGACGCCTACTCCGTGTCGGTCTACGGACCCGATGGTGGACTGGAGCGTGTCATCGAGCGCCCCGACTACGCGCCGCACGTTCGTACCGATGACGAAAAGGCCGACGTGACCAGCGGCATGGTCATCATGACCGGCAACGGCCGCCTCGAGATCGAGAACGTGGTGGAGGACGCAGCCCCGGCCATCGACTCCTTGTTCCTCGACGACGACGGCCTGCTCTGGGTCATGGACGGCCACGCCGAGCGTCACGAGGGCGTTTACCGCCGCTACGACGTGTTCGCGGCCGACGGCGCCTGGCTGCGCACCGTCGACATCGTGCTGCCCGGCAACAACGAAGAAGACGGACTGATGCCTCTTGGCGACGGCCGGTTCCTTCACGTCATCGGCCTCTCGGGAGCCGCCGAGGCCATGCAGGCGGGCGTCAACGCCCGTCACGGCGGCGACGGCGCGGTCGCCGGCGACGACCTCGGCGAGGGCGATCCCCTCGAAGTCATCTGCTACCGGCTCTGACCTTCCATCTTCGTCGGGAACACCCACCGTGTTCCCGACGTAGACGGGGAGGCATCGCCGAGGAGGAACCCATGACGATCCCGAACCGCATCACCCGACTCTGGAAATCCTGGTGGCCCACGTTGCTGACCATCGTCGTGGTCTTCAGCTTCCGCGCCGCGGTGGCCGACTGGTACGACGTGCCCAGCGGCTCGATGCAGCCCACCCTGCTCGAGGGCGACCGCATCACCTGCGACAAGACCGCCTACGACTGGCGTCTGCCCATAGTCGGCGTCGTGGCCCACCGGAACGACCCGGAGCGAGGTGATGTGGTCATCTTCCCCTCGCCCACCGACGGCACCCGTCTGGTCAAGCGCATCGTGGCGGTGCAGGGCGACCTGGTTGAATTGAGGGACAACAGGCTCCATCTCGATGGGCAACCGGCCATCTACATTTCCGGGCCCGCAGACATTCCCTGGAAACTGCCGAAGGAAGACACGGCGCCGCACGTTTATCTGCGGGAGGAACTCGCCGGTGTGGATCACGCTGTTATGCTCACCCCGGGTCACGCACAGCGCAGCAGTTTCGGACCGATGCGCGTGCCCCCCGGCAAGTATCTGATGATGGGCGACAACCGCGACAACAGCGCCGACTCGCGCTGGTTCGGTTTCGTGGACCGCGGCGCCATCGTCGGCCGCGTCGATGCGGTGGCGTTCTCGGTAGATCGGGACCGCTGGTGGAAACCACGCTGGAATCGATTTGCGAGAGGATTGAGTTAGACATCGTCCGGGCCATGCGCCCGGACCCCAAACCGGCCGGAAGGCGGCTCCTCCTAGGGGTGTCGCCACCCCACCCGGCCGGACCAATCGAGAAAGGCTCCTGCGGGGGCCTTTCTCATTTCTATGCACCAGATGTCAACGCCATTGAAGCAAAAGTACCGGTTCGGTATGCTCCGCTCATCGCAATTTCTGATCCAACTCCATCGGAGGCGCTGTGATGACCCGGTTGACATGCCTGCTCTCGGTTCTGCTGATCGCGACCCTGGCCCTCGCCTCAAGCCCGGCACCCCCTCCAACTCCGAGCCACGACCATCTCCTGCCTGAGGCGCCGACAGCCGTGGTGACACTGCGGTCGGTGGATGATCTGCACGCCCTTTGGGCCGAATTCGCCGCGATGGTCGGCTCCGAAGAAGAAGCTGCCGGCCTCCACGCAGCTCTGACCGAAGGCATTCCCGGCTTCGCCGAAATGACGGACTTCAGCCTGCCGTTGGCCATGACCTTTCGCATGCCGCCGGTCATGCTGCAGCAGGAGCCCCTGATCACGCTGTTCCTGCCGCTGCTGCCGGCGATCACCGACGTGAGCGAATACGTGGACATGGAAGACGTTGCAGTGGTTTTGATCAAGGACGGGTACGTCGCCCTGTCGGCCGATCCCGCTTACGAACCGGCCGCGGAAATTCCCGCCCTCGCCGGCGGCATGCTCGACGGCATCGTCAGTGCCAGCGCCGACTTGGGCGGCCTGATCAGCCAGAACCGGGCGATCATCGAAATGGGCCTGGACAGCGCGCCGATGGCCGTAGCCATGGCCGATACTTCGGGCGAGGCCGAGGTGACGCCCGAGCAGGTGACGGCCATGGTCGACGCCGCACGGCTGGTCCTCGATTCGTTGAACCGTGTCGACTTGGCCTTCGACATGGTGAGCAACGACCTGATCGTACGCTCTCACACCGCCATGGCCCCGGGCAGCCCCCTCGACTGCGGCGCCCAGCCCGACTTCGCCGAAGCCCTCGCCCTCACGCGACTGCTGCCGCCGGGTGGCTTGTTCATGCAAACGGCCGCCATGGACCTGAGCAAACTTTTCGAGGTCTTCGGCGGGTTCTACGCCCAGTCCATGCAGGACGCCATGCCAGGTCTCACGCCCGAGAAACAAGAGGCGTTCGAAGCCCTATGGAGCGACTACATGGAACTGGTCGGCTCGAAGATGAACATCATGGCCTCGACCGCGCGGATGGACGACGGCAAGTTCTCCGGTTCGACGGCCGTGAAAGTGGACGGCGCCAAGGATCTGCTCGACGAACTCGCCCGTCACGCCGACACGTTCAACGCCCTCGACCTGGGCTTCACCTACGAGCGTCTGCCCGACGGCGAAGCCGGCGGCCAGCCGGTCTACGGCTGGACGATGGATCTCGAGGGGATGTTCAGGCAGTCCCTTGCCGCCAAGGCCGGCGATGAAGACCTCGACCTGGAGGAGACCGCCAAGATCATGGATGTTCTGGGCTCCATGTCCTCCACGATCCGCCTGTGCGCCCGCGACGACGTACTGCTGTTCGCCCTGGACGACGACCCCGACGGCATCGCCGAGATGGTCCGCACGATGGCGCGGGGCGACGGCCGCGTCGACGCCCGCACCGCCGCCCTCGCCGCCCGGGCGGGATCCGCCTGCCGCGAGGTGTTCTACGGCGACTACGGCGTGATCATGGATTGGATCCTCGGCGTCATGCCCCAGGCGCAGGACATGGCGGTGGGTCCCATCGAGTTCGAAGGTTTCTGGACTTTGGACGGCCCCGACTCCGGCATGGAGCTGGTCGTGGACTTGGACGGAGTGCGGGTGTTCCTGGGATTCATGCAGGCGATGGAGGACGAGGAGTGCGTTGAATTGAGTGGGCATGAGCATGGACACGGAGACTGACGTTCGCCTCACCGCACAACGGAAAGGCCGCCTCGACGGGGCGGCCTTTCTTCGTTCATCCTGAGTGTCTGGTCAGCCCAACGACCCCACCGTCGACTCCACAACCTCAAGAATGTCGCACGTCCGCACGAGCTCCATCATGTTGGTGTGGTCCTCGTGCAGCGGCCGGTCGATGTCGAGGAACTCGACGGTCTCACGGATGCGCGCCTTGGCGGCGGCGGTGCCCTTGCCGAAGGAGAAGTCGCGGAAGTCGAGGGCCTGGGCGGCGGCGAAGAACTCGATTCCGAGCACGCCCCAGGCGTTCTCGCGGATCTGCATGTTCTTGATGGCCGTGTTCATGCCCATGGACACGAAGTCCTCCTGATCGGCGGCGGCGGGAATCGACTGGATCGATGCCGGGGCCGAGAGGATCCGCTGTTCGACGATCAGCGAGTCGGCTGTGTACTGGCTGAGCATCAGGCCGCTGAACATGCCCGCACCCTTGGTCAGGAACGGGGGCAGGCCCACCGACAGCGCGGGATGCAGCAGCCGGTTCAGCCGCCGCTCGCTGAGCACGCAGATGGTCGTGAGCGCCGCACCGGCCATGTCCATGGGCAGCGCCACAGGCGTGCCCTGGAAGTTGGCGCCGGTCAGGGTGATCCCTTCGGCGGGCAGGAAGATGGGGTTGTCCCCTACTCCGTTGAGCTCGGTTTCCACCTGTTCGCGACACCAGCGCACAGCGTCGTGGGCGGCACCGATGACCTGGGGCGACGAACGCATGGAATAGGCGTCCTGCACCTTGGTGGACATCTTGCCGGTCTGCAGGTCCGACTCATCGACACACATGCGGATGGCATTGGCGCTGCGCACTGCACCTCGGAAGCCGCGCAGTTCGTGAATCTTGGAGGTGTACGGCTTGAGGTTGGCGAGCAAGGCCTCGAGCGACATCGCTGCCGCGATCTCGGCCTGCTTCAGCAGCCGATCCATGTCGTAGAGGAAGATGCCGCTCATGGCCGTCAGCAGGTTCGAGCCGTTGATGGTCGCGAGCCCGTCGCGGGCTTCGAGGCCGGGAACAGGAATACCGGCACGGTCGAGGGCTTCCTTGCCCGGCAGCAACTCGCCCTTGTAATAGGCGCGGCCCTCGCCCATCAGCAGCTGGGCGATCTGCGACATGGGCGCGAGGTCGCCGCAGGCGCCCACCGACCCCTTCTGGCAGACGAAGGGCGTGACGCCCTCGTTCAACATGGCCATCAGCGTGAGGGTGATCTCCGGACGGCAGCCCGAGTTGCCGTGGGCGTGCACGTTGATGCGGCCGCACATGGCGCCGCGCACGTATTCGATGGGCGCCGGGGCGCCGATGCCCGCCGAGTGGTTGTAGATGAGGTATTTCTGGAAGTCCTTGACCTGATCGTCGTCGAGGATGACTTCGCAGAGCTCGCCGATGCCGGTGTTGACGCCGTACATCGTTTCGCGGGCTTCGATCTTCCGCTCCACCATGGCGCGGCAGACTTTGATGCGTTCGAGGGCGTCGGGGTGGAGTTCTACTTTTTCTCCGTGCCGCGCGACGGCGACGAGCTTTTCGAGGGTGAGGCCGGAGCCGTCCAGTACGACGGTCATCTTGGGTCTCCTTCACAGGGGACGGGTCACCCGGAAGTGTCGACGTCGGTGACGCCGGTCCGGGTCGACTGGAAACGTGCAGGATGGGGGGGCGGGAGTCAAGAGGGTCGCTTGCCGGGCCATCCGTTGACGAGGGTAGTTCAACTTGGTAGCTTGGCGTCCCAAGCAACGACCCCAATCGGGAGCCGCCGTCATGAACCTCTTCCAAGAAATCCGCGAACGCCGCGTCCCCCAGATCTTGGGCGGTTACATCGGTGTCGGCTGGGCTTCGATCCAGTTCCTGGAATTCCTCGAGGGACGCATGACCGTCTCTCCCCATCTTGTGAACCTGATCGCCCTGTCGCTGCTCATGCTGCTGCCCGCCGTGTTGACCATGGCCTGGGTCCACGGACGTCCCGGCCGGGACAGCTGGGGACGGCTGCCGAAGTTCGTCGTACCGGCCAACGTCGTGACCGCAGGGATCATGGTGTTCTTCCTGTTCCAGGGACGCGAACTGGGAGCTGTCACGCAGACCGTCGAGGTGCAGGACGAGAACGGCGAGACGAGCGAGCGCATCATCCCCAAGAGCGATTTTCTGCGTCGCGTCCTGATCTTCTATCCTGAAAACGCAGGCGCCGCGGAAGACGACCGGGCCAGTGAGATCCTGGCGTTATTGGTCACCATCGACATCAGCCAAGATGTGTTCGTGGACGTCACACTCCCGCTGACGATGCCCCTCGCCTTCAAGGATGCCGGCAGCGAGGACGGGCACGACCTGCCCCGTCCCCTCCAACGCAAGCTCGCCAGCGACGCCGACATCGCCTTCTTCCTGACGGGATCCCTGATCCTGGACGAAGGAATCTGGACGCTGGAGACGGAGCTGCACGAGAGCGAGAGCGGGAAGGTTTCCGCACGCCAAACCATGACGGCGGACGATCTGTTCGATCTGGCCGACGCCGCTTCTCTCCAGCTGAGACGCGATCTGGGAATCCCCTCCACGCATCTCGAACAGAACCGCGATCTCCCTGTGGTTGAGATGACCAGCAACGACATCGAAGCCGTGAAGAGTCACGTCGCCGCCTTGACCGCCATCACTCTGCACAACGACTGGTCCGGCGCCGTTCCCCTGCTCGTAGATGCGACGACCCGCGACCCACAATTCGCCGCATCCCAGTTCCTGCTTTCAGCCGTCTACCAGACACTCGGGAATCAGGCGGGGGCGTCCACCGCCATCACCGCGGCCATGGATAACCTCTACCGTCTTCCCGAGCGCATGGGCTTCATGGTCAAGACGCAGTACTACTACAACGAGAAGCAGGACGCTGACCGAGCCATGGCCGTTCTCGACATGTGGGTACGGCTCTACCCCCATGACATCGACGCCCTGTCCCAGCAGGCTCTCTATCGCAAAATCCGTCAGGATCTGATCGGAGCCGTCGCCTCGTATGAACGGATCCTCGACATCGATCCCTCCCGGATCCAGATCCTAGACGACCTCGCCGACCTCTACACCCAGCTCGGAGATCATCAGAAGGCCGAACGCTGCTTGAAACGGTACGTCACGGTCCACCCGACGCGCGCGGAAGGCTACAAGGACCTGGCCGACTTCTACAGCGGCATTGGGCGTCTCGACGACGCCAGGGACGCCATTGAGCAGGCCCTGCTGATCGAGCCTGAGGAGCTGGATCTCCGGTTGCGTTTGATCGACCTGGATGCCAAGGACGGACATTTCGAGGCTTCGAGACAGCGGTACACGGATGAACTGGGCGAGGCCGAGACGGCTCTGAATCGCGCCAGGATCCAGTCCAGGCTCTCAGCCCTGGCCGGAATCACGGGGCGCGGCGAGGATCAGGCCCGAGCTCTCGATGCTTATTATGAAGCCATCAGCGAGATCCAGAGCCCCTTGCAGGCGGACCTGGTCTTTTCCATGAACCTGCCTGCTCTCGCCGAAGTCGGACGTCCCGCAGAGGCGCTTACCCGCATCGACGAGCTGGCCGACCGCATCGCCCAACCCTACGCCAAGCTGACCGGCGTGAGTCGGGCCTGGGTGCTGACGCGGCTGGGCCGCACCGACGAGGCGCGGACGGCCCTCGCCGAGGCGCGCGAAGTCGTCGATACCTTCAAGTTCGAAACCTTCCGGCCCAGCCTGGCCCTCGTCGGGGGGATGATCGACGAAGCCGAAGGCGACCTGGAAGCCGCCGTCGGTCTCTATCAGACGGCCATCGACAGAGCCATCCAGCCGGATCCGATGTATCGGATCCTTCTGGCAGGAGCGCTGATCGGACTCGAGCGCCATGACGAAGCTCTTGAAACCCTGCGAGATGCCCTGCGTCCTCAGCCCGCCCACCCGGGACTGCATCTGGAGATCGCCCGGGCATTGCACGGCAAGGGGGACGATGATGGGGCAAGGGAGTCCTTGGCCAAAGCACTGTCGGCTTGGTCTGGCGCCGATGCGGGGTTCCCACCATTCATGACAGCGTTGGAGCTCGATCGCACGTTGCGTCAGGGTGTTTAGCAATCAGATTGGTTCGCATATTCAACGTAGGAGCACTCCCGACGCGATGACGGTCGCCTGCCCGGGCACGTCCAGCACGAACAGGTAAGTCCCGGAGGGCTGCCCCTCCCCTGCAGCGCCGGCGCCGTGCCAGCCCAGCACAGAACGACCGGCAGGCAGAGGGCCCTGCCAGAGCGTCGCCACACGGCGGCCGCGGAGGTCGTGAACGGTCAGGGTCGCTGCCGCGGCACGGTCGAGGTCCACCACGACGCTCGTCGCCGGGTTGAAGGGATTCGGCTGCAGCAGGAGTTCGGAACGGGGGGCGGGGCCCGGCACGTCGGTGGTCGTGGAGATCAGCACCACAGCATGGCCACAGGTCACGTCTTCGATGCGCACGCCATCAGGTGCATAGAGCTTGACCTCGACCGGTTCGAGGATCGTGCCGCCCTCGCTGCCGGCGGTGAAGGTCCACCGCAACAATTCGCCGGGGCCCGATGTTTCGCAGGTCGAACCAATGATCACCGCGAAGCCGTGCCACAGGCCCGGCTCGAGGACCTCACTCTCTTCCCAGATGAAGCAGGGTACTGGCCCGAACACCTCGCCGGGTGTAGCGACCATGTCCAGCAGACGTTCAGGGTCGCCGCGCAAGGTGATTTCCACCGTGCGGATGGCCACGACATCGTCGGCGTACACGGAAACAACACCGGTCTCTCCAGGTGCTAACACCTGCAGGCCGGGGTCGAGTCGCAACGCGATGGCGGCGGCATCAGGTATGGCCACGCCAGCCAGCATCGTCAATCCAACCAAGACCACCTGAACAAGATTCACTGGCCTGCCAGGCAATGGGCGATTTTTCGTATTCATGGATCCTCCATGGGTCGGGGCCCGGCCCGCAGGCCGGGCCCCTTCGCTCGCAGCAGCTACTTCACCAGCAGCATCTTACGGTTGATTTCGTACGCGCCCGCCTTCACGCGGTACAGATACGTGCCCGACGCGGCCCGGTGGCCGCTGCCGTCGGCGCCGTCCCACTCGACTTCATGGGTGCCGGCACCACGCTCTTCGGAAAGCAGCGTGCGGACCAGACGACCGTCGAGGTTGTAGATCGCCACCTGGACCACCGCGGTGCGCGGCAGGTCGAAGGAGATCATCGTGGACGGGTTGAAGGGGTTCGGGAAGTTCGGACGCACGGCGAAGGCCGTGGGCAGTGAACTGCCCGTGCCGACCTCGGCGTCGAGTTCGCGGTTGTCGAGACCACGTGCGGAGATGACCAGGGCGCCGATCTCGACGTCGGCGTCGAAGGTCACCCGCAACAACTCGCCGCTGCCTTCGAGGCCGCGGTTGGAGCCGAGCACGGCCAGACTCACGTCGAACCCGTCGAGGTTACGCACGAAGACCGGAGCGGACTGCACACCGAGCAGGGCACCCGGCCTGACCGTCGCGCTCACGCCATCGGGTAGGATTGCCGAGACGCGCAGGCCCTTGAGATTCGGGCAAGGCCGGCTCAGGGTCAGAGTCCAGGCTCCATCGTCGCCACGGACCCAGGCCAGCGACGGCAGCGCTCCACCGTCGGCAGGCAGGGCCTTCACCGGACCGACGTTGCCGTAGTTCAACGCGAAGATCATCAGATCCTCGAAGTCGATCAGGCTGTCGGTCGAAGGGAAACCGGTGCCGGACCAATCGTCGGTGGGACCCACGTCGATCTCGTTGTTGTAGCCACCGTCGCCGTCGGCCAGGCCGAACGATGCGCCGAGCTGGGTGATGTCGCCGGCTGCGACGAAGCCATCGTAGGGGATCTCGACATCGCCGAGCCAGTAGTTCAGCGCCCAGTCGTTGGCCGCCGCGGCGGGTCCGTACAGGGGCGTCGAATCCACAGCGAAGACTTCGTAGTGGTAGACGCCGCGACCGGCCATGCCGGAGTCGGTGAATGTGAAGACACCGGCGAGGACGGAACCAGCCAGCTCCCACTCGGCGCTCGCCAGGGCGGCGGCGCGGTCGGCGGGACGGGTCGGCACGGTGTAACCGGCCAGGTCGTCGTACTCGGGATAGGCGCTCACGCCCGGCGTCGTGTCGTAGCGCAGACCACGCCAGATCTCATAGTGATCCACGTCGACCTCGGCGCAGGCCCAGCTCACGTCCACCCGGTGGTGGGCCGTGTCGGCGACGATGTCGGTGACCACCGGCGGGGCCGTACAGTCGACCTCGAAGGTGGCGCCCGTCACTTCTGCGAAAAGATCCACATTGTCGACCGTCCGCATGCGGTAGCTGAGCACGTTCACCGAAACGGGACCGTCGCCCGTGGGGGTGAGCAACACGGTGAACAGATCGGTTTCTGCGGTCACGCCGGGAGTCGCACCGAGCAAGGCGTCGGTCACGGTCCAGCTGCCGACGTTTTCGGTCTCGTAGTAGGCGTGGAGGCCGATGGCGCCCAGTCCACCCGCATCGTTGATGTCTGTACCGGTGAACACAACGCCGCCGGTCACTTCGAAGGTGATCTCGTAGCCGCGCATGGCCGGTGTCGCAACACCAGGGGCGTAGGTGAAGGTAACGAGTTGGGTGTCGGAGCAGTCGATCGGACCGTCGTCAGCGAGGTTTGCCGACAAGGATGTCGCACCGATGGCCCAGCCGATGGCCAAGGCCGCGGCACATTCGCCGCCGATCTCGGGATAATGGTTTCCACTGCCGTACACCCAGCCGCCGCTGACGTCCTGGGTATAGGCCAGCCAGGCGGCGCCGTTGTACATGGCGGCGTTCAAGGTCGGCGACGGGGTGAGGTAATCGTTCATCGCCATGATGATGTAGGCGGATCCCTGCCAGTCGGCGTCGCCGCCCTGGGCGCCGTACTGGTCGCTGAACGAGCCGTCGGGGTACTGGCAGGCCAGCATCAAGGTTTCCAGACCGGCGAGTTCGGCGGTATGGGTGCCCGTGCTGCCGAAGGCCTCGACGATGCCGCTCAGGCCGATGCTGTACCAGTAGTAGTCCGCGGTGCTCCAGGCGGGGTCGTATCCCTGACTGTGACCGTCGGGGTCGAAGTAGCCGGGGGAGCCGTTGAAGCTGTCCTGCCACACGACCTCGGCGATGGCCGCACCCTCGAGGTCATGGCCACCCGCGGGGAAGGCTGCGTGCATCAGCATGGCGGCCTTGGCCCAGGCGCCGATGTCCCAAGGAATGATACCGTTGGCGTAGCCCTGTCCCGCCCGCGCATCGCGAATGTACTCGGCCAAGGCGACCAAGGACCCGTACACCGAGATGTGGCGGTCCCAGATGGCCTGAGCGCCGGCCTGATAGAAGGCCGGGTTCGGACAATCCGCCAGAGCGGCGAAGTTCAGAAGGAAGCTCACATCGGAAGCCGAACGAACACCAGGATTGGGGCCGATGGCCACCATCTGGTCCGCGGCGTCCTTCATGGCCGTGAAGTATTCGGGCTGTGGGTCGAGCAGGTAGATTCGCAGCAAGCCCTGGGCCGTCGCACCGTAGATGTTCATGGGGCTGGCGCTCGGGGCGTGCTCGAAGACGGTCGTCACCCAGTCCCAGCCGCCGTCGTCGGGGTCGGTGTCGACGAAACCGTTGCCGGCGTTGTCTTCTGTCACGTCGGCTTGCATTCCTACCAGGTAGGAAGCTGCTGACCGGGAGGCTCCTACGAAATCCGTCGGGTAGACACCCTTTTCGAAAGCCGGCAGAAGCTTTTCGGTCACCGGTGTGATGAGTCCTTCATGTGGTGTCATAGGCGTTGCGGCCGACACGGCCGTCGCCACCCCCAGAATCAGAATCAGTGCGGCGAAGTACTTCATGGATGCTCGCATGGTCTCTCCAGTTCGTTACCAGTGTCCTTGTTCCAGACCCAGGGCGAAGGCGAGGCCGGACCCGAAGGCCCGACCTCGCCATGGACCTACTTCATCAGCAGCATCTTGTGAGTGAACGTCCTCGCGTCCGACTCGATGCGGTAGAAGTACGTTCCTGAAGCAACCCGCCGTCCGGAATCGTCGCGGCCTTCCCAGACAACGTCGTGACGGCCCGCGGCCATGGTTTCGTCGACCAGGGTGCGGACCAGGGAGCCGTCCAGATCGTAGACCACCAGGCGGACCTTGCCGGAGGCCGGCATGTCGAAGGCGATCTTCGTGCTGGGATTGAAGGGGTTGGGATGATTCTGGTGCAGGGCGAACGCCGCGGGCAGATCGACCGCACCGGTGGCCATGGCCAGCTCCAGGACGGAGTTGTCGAGGCCTCGGGCTTCGACGATGGGCCGCAGCTCGACGGCTGCGCTGAGGGTGACTTCGAGCAGCGTGCCTTCGCCGCTGATCGAAACGCCGTGACCGAGCACGGCCACACCCGCATCCAGACCATTGCGGTCGACGTTGCTCACGAAGGTCGGAGCTGACTGTCCATCGAGCAGGACTCCGGCACGGACCGTGGCGGTCACGCCTGCGGGCAGGATCGCACGCAGGTTCAGGCCCTGCAGGTTGTCGCAGGGCTCGCTCAGCTCGAGGGTCCAGGTGCGGTCGTCGAGCTGCAGCCACGACAACGCGACCGCCGTGTCGAACACTTCGGGCAGAGTCTTGGCCACCGTGTTGTAGTTCAACGCGAAGATCATCAGGTCCTCGAAGCCGACCGCGCTGTCGGTCTCGGGAATGCCGAGGCCGCTGTGGTCGTCGGTGGGGCCGATGTCGATCTCGTTGTCGTACAGGCCGTCGCCGTCGACGGTGCCGTAGGCGGTGCCGAGGGCGGTGACGTCAGCCGCGCCAAGCACCTCGCCGTCGAGATCGAAGTCGCCAAGGAAGTAGTTCGTGGCGCGGTTCAGCGGTCCGTGACCGGGACCGACGTTGTTGGCCGCGTCCACGGCGTAGACCTCGTAGTAGTAGATGCCGCGGGGCGCGTAGCCGTCTTCGTAGGCGACGGCGGCGGCGGGCACCGCGTCGTCGACGAGCGTCCACTCGGCGCTGGCCGCGGCGGCGGTGTGGTCGGCCGGCCAGACCGGCTCGACCGGATTGACGTCGTCATACTCGGGGTACGCCGAAGTCGTGTTGTCGCCCGTGTGCCAGACGGCGCGCCACACCTCGTAGTGATCCACGTCCGAGGCGTCGGCCATGGTCCACGCGAGGTCGACCTTCTCGTGGCCCGGAGCCGATGTGAGACCGGTCACCGCGGGCGGGTTGGTGCAGTCGACGGTGATCGTCGCGCCGGTGACCTGGGCGCCGATGTCGGCGTTGACCAGATCGCGCAGCACGACGTCGGTCAGGTCGACCGTTCCGGCACCGTCGCTCACAGGGTGGACGGTGACGGAGAACAGGTCGCCGGCGGTGGTCAGACCGACCGTCGGACCGAGGATGGAGTTGTCGACGGTGAACGAACCGTCGCCGTTGTCGAGGATCTGCGGGAAGTCGCTGCCCAGAGCGTCGAGCGTGGGCGAGATCACGATGTCGCCGGCCCCGAACGTGAGTTCGGCCGAGGGCGTCACGCGCACCGTGAACCCGCGCAGGGCGGGCGTCATGGCGTCGGGCGTGAAGCCGACGGTCAGGGTCACGGTCTCGCCGCAGTTGATCGGGCCGCTGGCGGCGGGCAGGGCGGTCACGGCGCCCATGCCGGTCCAGGGATCGAACAGGATGTTGTCGCTCACGCCGTCGCCGCCGCCGAACGGATTGGCCACCGGATGAAGCGGACCGCTGGCGGCGCCCCACCAGTTGCCGGTCGCATCGTAGGCCACGGCCGTGTTGGACCACGCGCCGTAGGTGAGGTTGTCGATCAGGTCGTTGCCGGCCGCGGCGCCGGTGACCACGTCGCCGTCCTCGTACATGTTGAGGCCGTTGTCCCAGTGCGAGATGGTCGCGCCGCTCACGTTGAATTCGACGGGACCGGACGCCCAGGCCGTCGGGCCCCAGCTGTCGACCACGTCGACGCCGACGTACGAACCGCCGACGATGTTCATGACCAGGGCCGCCTTGCCGCCGAGGGTCGGACCCGAGTCGAACGGGTCCGCCACGGCGCGCACCCCGCCCTTGGCGCCGCCACTGTAGGCGTACAGGGCGTCGCCCGTCGGCGTGGCCACCGCGCAGTTCGTCAGCGTGCCCGAAGCATCGATGTAGTAGATGCTCGTCTTGGAGCCGTTGACGGTGCAGCCGTTCAGATCGACGGTCGCGGGACCGAACACCAGGAAGCCCGTGGCGGTCCACGACGGCTCGGTGTAGTGGTAGCCGGCCGCGTCGCAGTCGGTGGCTGTGCCCGCAGCGCCGCCGCTGAACTGGATGCCGTTCTGGGCGGGCAGGCCCAGGCCGAGCGGACCGTTGCCGGTCACGTCGACGTTGTCGAGGACCATGGTCAGACCGGCTCCGTAGAACACCGTAGAGTTCTTCTGGCAATCGTCCACGGTGATGTCGGTCATCGTCACGGTCCGCGCCGCGGCGTCGTCGTTGTAGACGTACAGGCCGACGCCGTGCTGGCTGCCGCTCAGGGGTTCGTCGCGGATGCCGGTCACCGCGAGATCCGTCACCGCGCCGTCGGCGTTCACATACGCGAGGCCGATGAAGCGGTAGTTGGCGTTGCCGGCGCCCTGGCCGTCGATCGTCATGCCGTTGAGGGACGTGCCGGCCGCGCCGTCCACGAAGACGATCGGGTAGTTGGTGTTGCCGGGCGAGGGGAACGAGGCTGTCAGGCCCGCCGGCGAATCGACGAAGGTGGCGCCGGCGCCGGCGCCGGTGATCGTCAGAGCGTCGGTGGCGATGTGGAGCTGTTCCACGTAGTGGCCTGCGGCCGCCACGATGTCGTCGCCGGCCGCGGCGGCGTCGATGGCTTCCTGGATGCTCGTGTTGACATGCCAGGTCATCGGCGAGGTGCCCGGAGCGAATCCCATCCACGGAGAGAAGTCGACTTCGCCGGAGACCTGATCGGACGGATCGACGTCGCCCCACCAGCACAGGCCCGCGTCGACGACCACTCCGGCCATCATCGTGTTGACCGCGTCACCGTACGCGGAGCCATCGATGCCGATGTAGGTTTGGACGTTGTCCATCAGGACGGCGCCCGACACCACGACGTTCGTCGGGCTCGCGTTCTCTTTGCCAGGCTCACCGAAGCGCAGGCCACGCTCGTTGCCGGTGTAGGTGCCGCCGGAAATCACGACGTCGTCGATCCAGGCGGGAAACGCCGTATAGCCGCCTGACGGATTATTGCCCGTACCACGACCCTTGACGGTTAGGCCTACGCCTTCCTTGGCTCCGCCCAGCGCGTTGTCGGTGACGGTACAGTCGACGAAGGCCAGATGGGCGTAGGTGCCGGCCTTGAGGTTGATGTCGACGCCCGACATCCAGGGCAGGAAGTAAGAGGGCACGCCGAGGTCGGAGAACCCGTTCTGGCTGATCGTGCAGCCGGTGAACGTGGCGTCGGACAGCTTCTCGGCGTAGAGGCCCTTCAGGTTGTTGTGGTTGAACGTCGTGTTCGTCACCGTCACGTACTGGACGGTGCTGGCGTCGGCGCTGACCACCTTCTGGAAGTACCAGCCGTAGCTCAGGTTGTCGAAAGCCGAGTCGGCGATCACGAGGTTCGTCAACGACGAGGTGAGGTCGACATAGAGGCCTCGTTCCTGTTCGGTCGCAGGGTTAAGGTTGTTGCCAACTACCTTGACGTTATCGAGCTCTACGAAGGCGACGCTCGTAGCGGTGCCCTCGGTGAAGCGTCCAACGCTGATGCCCGCCATGCCGTCGGGGGCGATATGCATATCCTGCAACAGGATCGGATCAAGAGCCGACGCACCCGAGGCGCTCAGCTGCACAACACCGATCTTGGTGTCGCCGGCGCCGGCTGGGTTCTGGGTGAGTACGGTGTTGACCAAGGGATCGGAGCCGCTGCCGGCGCCGACGATCCGTACATGTTTGTTCACGTCGATGTTCTCGATGAAAGTCCCGACGCCCACATTGACCGTGTCGCCCGCATCGGCAGCTTCGATCGCCGCCTGGATGGACATGCCAGCCAGCACCAGGAAGTCGCCGGTGGCGATGTCCTCGAAGGATGTCGCTCCCTCGAACCCGGCATAGACAACCGCCGCGAACGCCTGAGCGTTGGCGAGATTGGCTTGGAAGTGGGTGAAGCCCGCAGCGCCGGCACGGAAGTCCGGGTTGCGCGTCAGGTACTGGTAGCCCGTCACCACGATGTTCGAGCTGAACGCTCCGAACTGGTCCTCGGTGAACACGACGCCCTCGCCGAAGGAACAGCTCGGGCCGTCGATGGTCACGTCGGTGCAGGGCCGGGGTCCCGGCACGAGGTACTGGGACACGTAGATCGCGAGGCTGCCCCAGGCGTTGTTCGACGTCACGACGTTGTCGACGACGACGTTGTCGCAGCCCGTGATCTGGATGCCGTTGCCCCAGGTCGCGTCTTTGGAGGTCACATAGGAGATGACCACGTTGTCGAAGCCGTGAACGTCGAGACCGGCCCGACGCTTGATCACGGTTCCCGAGCCGCTGCCCTGGATCGTGACACGGCGGATTTCGAGACCGTTCTGCACGTTCGGCGTGCCACTGGCATGGATGGTGTAGCCCGAATCCGTGCCCGTCGAGGTGATCACGTTGAGGGTGAAGTCCTCCATCACCACACCGCCGACGGACGGATTGATGCCGTAACCGGCACCCGTGTTGATATCGAAGATCACGCCGATCTCGCTCTCGCCCTTCAGGGTGATGGCTTTGTTGATGTTCAGCGTGGTGTTGAAGGTGTAGGTGTCGTTCAACACGTACACCACATCTCCCGGCAACGCGGCAGCCACGGCGGCGTGGACTGTCGGCTGGTCGGTAGGCACCGTGATCGTCGTCGCGGCCGAGGCGGCCGTAACTACGAAGGCGACCCCGAGGATCGCGAGCAGAGTTCTGCGCATGAGATTCCCCCCATAACAGATGAAATGGACACAGTGGAGTTCACCGACGGCAGGGCATACGATGAGCGGCCGTCAGATACACCGATTGCAGGCACAATGCGGAAAGCATCCCCCCTCAAACGGGCGATTCGGTGTGATGGGCGAGATCGAATTCGAAATACGGCCCAGAGAACCGACGGGCGAGATGTCGTTCCCAATGGAGCCTATATGGGCGAGGAAATACTCGGAGCGGCAGGAGTATGCCAGACATTCACGCTGGTGTCAATTCTGACGAATACTCAATAATATAAGAGATATATTGTCTTTGTTTTTGCCGATTCATGGGCTGGATATTGACCGTGATCTGTGTCATGATGTGCAGGTCGGACATTATCGCCCGCCGATCCGACCACCACCCGATCGCCCGGTCAGGAGCAAGATCGTGACTTCGCGCAGGCTAAGCCGCGCCGTCGTGGCGATGTGGACGTTCATCATATGCTCGTGTGTGGCAGCCCACGCACAACACCTCTCCTTCGACCCACCCGTTTCGGTGCCGACGGCGATCGAATTCCAGGTACGGATCCATCTGGCGACGGCGGGAACCACGGTGCAGGGACTGGATCTCGTCTTCACCTATGAACCAACCATCGTGAGTCTCGACGCCGTCGAGGCAGGGGACTGGTTCACGGATTCGGGCGCCGACCACTACCTCTGGATCGATCCGGTGACGCCGGCCGGCGCCGTCCATGTATCCGCGGCCCTACTCGGTTTCGGAAGCGCGGTCGACGGTCACATCCTGACGCTGTCCTTCACGGCCCTGGCCCCGGGGGTCAGCCCGCTCCACTTCCTGGCCATCGACCTCAGGAACGACGCCAACGCGCCGTTGCTGTTCACGACCCACAGCACCGGCGACGAGATCGTGATCGAAGAGGCGATCGGGAACGAGTCGAGCAGCATGGGGGCATTCAAGTCGCTATGGCGGTGAACCGTTCTCAGGCGCCCCGCCCCCTCCGTCCACCACCCTCACCGGCAGCGGCCCCGTCGCCGACCCCGCATACAGCGTGCGGTGCGGGAAGGGAATCTCGATGCCCTCGGCGTCGAAGGCGGCCTTGATCTCGAGATGGATGGAGTTGAGCAGGGTCAGGTAGTTCACCCGCATGCCCCACACCGAGTACTGCATATCCAGGGATGAGTCGCCGTAACCCTTGAAGATGAAAACGGGTTCCGGCTCGTCGAGACAGAACGGATTGGCTTCGGCCACACGTTTGAGCACGTCCTGGACCTGATTCAGATCCTCCTTGTACGCCACGCCGATCTTGACGTCCACGCGACGCAGGGGGAAATGCGTGAGGTTGGTGATGCGGGACTTGATGATCGTTTCGTTGGGCACGCGCACGTACAGGTTGTCGAAGGTGCGCAGCTTCACCGAAAGCAGGTCGATGGTCAGCACCTCGCCGGTCACCCCTTCGACGGTGATGTAGTCGCCCACCACGAAGGGGCGTTCGGCGATGAGGAACAGGCCGCTGATCAGGTTCGAGGCCGAGGTCTGCGATGCGAAGCCGACGGCCACGGTGAGAATGCCCGCCGCACCCAGCAGGACGCCGATCTCGAAGCCGAGCTGGCGGAGGGTCGCGGCGCCGAGCAGCATCGTCAGTCCGTAGAACACAAAGCGCTTGGCCAGCATCGATTCCTGCTTGCCGAGACGCGTGCCGACGGCGCGGCCCGCGGCGACACCAGCCACGCGCGCCAGCAGAAGGCCGACGGCCAGGATCAGCAGGGCGCGCAGAACGTTCGTCAGCTGTTCGGCTGTCACAAGACCATCGAGGCCGAGGTCACTCAACAACCCGTTCATATTCCACCTTGTCCTTGTGAAGGCCGAGCAACCCGGTGAACGACGGCAGAAGGCTGCGTCGTTCCATCTTCTCACGCGGCCCCGCGACCAGGGCGCAGGGACCGGCCTCGCGCGGCGCGGCCTCGCCGAGCTTGACCTCGGCCAGGTCGTCGTCGGCCCGACGTTCCAGAGTGACCGCCTCGGTCCACAGGCGCCCGTTCCGGTCCGCGAAGAGCGAAAGGAAGGGCATCGGCAGCCGCAGCCTGGCGAGGGGCAGGGGCGTGTCGGCAAGGTTGTAAATCCTGACCACCGAAACCGCCCGATAGGGGCGTGCCGGAACGTTTTCCAGGACGTAGCGGACGCTCGTACGGACGGCGTAGCAGAGCTGGCCCACCATGGTCGAAGGTCCGAACCACGTATCAGAAGGCCGCCAGGTCGGCTCCTCGCGCAGCGGCCGCAAGGGGTCGGACAGCTGTATGTTCACCCACACGGGCGAGCTGACGAACGCCGTCACCGAGCCGCCGGGGGCGACCACATAGGAAGTCTCGGATTTGACCACCACGGGCCGGTCGGCGACAGCGGGCGTGATTTCGAGCCGGCCCTCCTGCCTGCCCACGCCGTAGCGCACGAGATCCGCGTTTTCGGGAACGACCCCGTCGCAGGCCACGCCGGCCAGTAACGGAGACTCGTCACCGTCCGGTTCGCTCTTCGTGGCGATACGGAACTCCGCGGACGCCCGCGTGATCCACACCGAGAGCGGCCCGAGCCGCCAGAGGCGCGTCTCGCCCTCTTCGAACTCGAATCCACCCCACCAGATACCGCTCATGGCGAGCCCTCCCCTTCACCTATCATCACAGCCACTTCTTGCGTCGGAAGAAGGCCAGCATCGTGCCGCCGAGCGCGACGATCACGCACCAGAAGATGGGGTAGCTCCAGCGCCACCCCAGTTCCGGCATGTGCTCGAA
>CALEMW010000191.1 GCA_937910695.1 uncultured bacterium | reverse complement strand
ACCAAGTACCGGAAATTTCTCTTCCCACAGCTACCGTCCATCGTCATCAACACGACCGCAAGAATGCTTCCGATTCCGCTGATGGTCCACTTCTACGGGGCCGACGGCGCCGGTCTGTACGCCATGGTCGACCGCGTCATGCAGGTCCCGCTGGCGTTCGTCAGCAAGAGCTTCGGTAACGCGCTGCATGGGCGAGTCGGCAACCTCTCCAGAAACGACCCCGGACGAATCATGGGCGTGTTCATGAGGACAGCCGGGGGCCTATTCCTTGCGGGCATTGCGCCCGCTGTCGCCATTCTTCTCTGGGGTGACACGATCTTCGTCTTCGTACTGGGGGAGCAGTGGCACCAGGCGGGCCTGATCGCTGCACGGATTGCACCCCTCGCCCTCCTGTCTCTCGTCGTCAGCACCTCGAGCAGCGTCGTCTACATTTTCCAGGCCTTCTATACGGAACTGCTCTACAACATCACATCCCTGGCGTTCGTCATTGGTGTCTTCATGGTGGGCGCGAGGAGGGAATGGGAGCTTCTGACCACGGTCTCATGGCTCGCCGGGTTCGGGATCGTAGCCTACGCACTCTACTTCGTGCTTCTGGTGCTCATCATCCGACGAGGGGTCCCTTCGCTGATTGCGGAACTCGGCTCCGTCGACGAATCCGGGACGTTCTAGATCCCGGAATGTATGGACTCCGCCTCGAGGTCATTGGATACTTTCGACCTCATCGGCTGACGCCAACGGACAGCTTTCGAATTGGGATCACATCAACCGCCTCCGGGACCATCGATGCTCTTCAATTCCTTCACATTCGTCGTTTTCTTCGTCGCCACCTATGTCTTGTATTGGGCCTCCCGTCATCGGCTCGGCGTCCAGAACTTCCTGCTGCTTGTAGCCAGCTACGTCTTCTACGGAGCCTGGGACTGGCGTTTCCTTTCCCTACTGATGGTCTCTACCGCCGTGGACTACACGGTCGGGCTCCAGCTTCACGAAGCCCGGTCGCCGGGCAGGCGAAAAATGCTTTTGGGCATTTCCCTCGCCGCCAACCTCGGACTCCTGGGTTTCTTCAAGTACTTCGGGTTCTTCGCAGAAAACCTCGTGCCTCTTCTGGCCCGCTTCGGGCTGTCGGCAGACGCTCCGACGCTGAACATCATTCTGCCTGTCGGCATCTCCTTCTATACCTTCCAGACCCTCAGCTATACGTTCGACATCTATAGGGGTCGGCTGGAGCCATGCCGGAACCTGTGCGACTTCGCCCTGTTCGTAAGCTTCTTTCCCCAGCTCGTCGCAGGTCCCATCGAGCGAGCCAGCAGCCTGCTGCCCCAGATATCTTCGAGTCGGCAGCCTGATAGCAGCCAGATCAATGCAGGTGTGTTCCTGTTGCTTTGGGGGTTCTTCAAAAAGATCGTCATCGCCGACAACGTAGCCGTCGTCGCCAACCAGATCTTCAACAACTCTACTGACTATACGGGCGTCGATCTGGTGGTTGGCGTATTGGCTTTCACGATCCAGATCTACTGCGATTTTTCAGGCTATTCCGACATTGCTCGAGGTATTGCCAAACTCATGGGCTTCGAGCTCATGGTGAACTTCAAGTTGCCGTACTTCGCCCTGAACCCTAGCGACTTCTGGTCGCGATGGCATGTCTCGCTCTCTTCGTGGCTTCGCGACTACCTTTACATTGCTCTCGGCGGCAATCGTCGCGGAGCATTGAGAACCAACGTCAACCTCATGCTCACCATGCTGCTCGGCGGATTGTGGCACGGGGCGGCCTGGAATTTCGTGCTTTGGGGCCTATTCCACGGCATCATTCTCGTTCTGTACAGGATCATGGACAGACACCCCGAACACGCTTCACCCTGGAACAGCTCCTACTCCCGTGTCCGCATCCTGGCGAAGATGTCTCTCATGTTCGTGCTGACCTTGATCGGGTGGGTTATCTTCCGGGCCGACTCAGCTCAACAGATCTGGTATTTCCTTAGTCATCCCGGATTCAAGCTGACAACCGAAGGGATGTCCCTGGCCAGGGTGGTCCTGATCTGCGGGGCACCACTGACTATCGTTCAGCTCGCCCAGTACGTTTCGCGGGATCTCCTCGTTCTAACCCGTTTACCAGCCCTGGTTCGACTACCTCTCTATACGATCCTGCTCCTGAGCATTGCTACTTTTGCTGCTACCAAGTCTGAACAGTTCATCTACTTCCAATTTTGATCGGGGAGGTGACTCGATATGCCCAACCGGCTCTACCACCAGCTGACCGAGGAGACTATCACCCAGATAAGTCGGCGCGCCGTCTGGTTCAACATCCTTGTTCCCCTGGTCACCCTCATGCTCCTGAGTTCGATACCCTATCCTGCTTCGTTGCGCTACGAGGCCTTCGATGGGGACGCTGCGAAGATGACATGGGTCCATCACCGTATTGTCGCCGACCCCAGGCCCATCGATATCGCCCTGATCGGCACATCTCGCACGATGGTTGCCATAAGTGACTCCCTTCTCCAGCTCCAGTGTTCTTCACATGCCGCCTCTCTCGGCTCGGTAGTCAATCTCGGCGTTTCGTGGCAGGGCCGGGATCTTCATGCAGTATTCGCTGACGACCTCTTCAAAACGAAGGGGTGCGGCACGGTGATTCTCGAAATCCAAGAGAACTTGGCCCGCAAGGGACATCCTCTGTTCACCGATGTCGCCGACAACACTGATATCCTGAGTGCATTCTTCCTCCTGAATACCGGATGGAGCCGTGAGGTCTTCATGTTGCCACGACGCAACCTGCACCACCTGTGGACGCAGTTGCTCCGGACGACTGGGCACGATGAGGAGTCCGGCCACCCAGAAAAGCAATGGGGAGAGCATTATCACTTCACGGAAAAAGCGGTCAAATCACGTGAGGAGATGGAGCAGGAGAAGAACGACTTCGAATCAAACAAGCGGTGGCGGATCCTGCCGGCATCTCTTGACCAACTCGAATTCCAGATGCCACGGCATTACCTCCGGCGCATCATCAAGCATGCCGAGCAGGCTGGAACGAAGATGATCTTCCTCTATTTGCCATACTACGGGTGCGCTAGGCCGGCCCAGGATATCGTATTATTCGAAAAGCATGGGACTGTTCTCACGCCGCCGCCGTCGATCCTCGACAATCCCGGCCTCTGGTTCGACAAGTCCCATCTCAATGATCGCGGCAACGAACTGCTGACACGGTGGTTGGCCGACGAACTCCTGGAGCTGGAACAACGCGACGGCGGTGACTAGGCTCGTCCCCTGCGCACTCCCTTCCAGAATCCGACTACGACTTCGTAGGCCACACGATCGTTCTCCTCGATCGAGCCGCCTGCTGAACGAAGCATGGCCAGGGCCATTCCGAGGAGCAGACCTGTGAATATGCCGAGAGCCAGCTTGAACACAAAACGTCTTCGATCTGGATAGGGCGGGACATAGGCATCCTGAAGCACAGTGATCACCGGTGTGTTCCTGACCTCCGAGATCTGCGCCTGCTGCATGGCCTGGTAGAGTGAAGTGTGAAGTTGCTGGCGCATCTGGACTGCGCGTTCGAGACGATCATGCTCGAAACGCAACTCCGGCGATTCCTTGTAAAGCCTGTTGGCCTGCAGGAAGGCCTTGAGCGATTCCTCGGTTGCGGCGAGCTCCCTTGATGACTCTTCGAGACGCTCTCCGAGGAACATGCGCTCCGCTACGGCCTGGGTCCTGCGCTTGGTGGAGTTGAACAGATCGACTTCTTCGAGAACAGCGGCGGCCAACCCCCGACTAAGCTCAGCGCTGGGAGTTTCGACGCTCACCTTGATGATCCGCGTCTCGATATTCGCATTCACCGTGATCGCATTCCGCTCCATCCAGTGGATCGTCTTCTCGAGCCTCACATCGGGATCCGAGCCCGCGACCCCGATCAGATCCGGAAGACTTGCTAAAGAGTTGTCCCCATCACTGAACATCCGCGAGGCGACACTCAGCCGAAGCGCCCTCGACTTGACCAATTCAGCATAGAACTGGGGAGGGTTCGTACCCTCCTCGCCACCGAGATCAACACCGAACTGGCTTGCGAGAGTAGTGATTCGACCTCCGCCGACGGTGTTGCCTTCAGGCCGGAACGTTACGTCGACCGTGTACTTGTCCTTCGGTAGGAGGGCCATGAGCGCACCGGCTACGCCTAGAACCAACATCAGGACCAGGATCATTGTTCGCCCCTGGATCAGGCGGGCGAGAATCTCCCAAAACGACAGTAGATCGGATTCGCGCGTCGTTGGTGCGGATCCGGACTTCCGGTTATCAGTCATGTCAATCATCCTCGCTGACACGTGGATCGGATTCGACCAGTAGCCTGTAGACCATACCCCAACCGAATGCAGGCATGAACCAGAATACAGACTTGGCGAACAGAGCTAGCAAAACAGAGCTCGACATCACATAGAGACACGCCTCCGACGCCATTGTCCTTCTCCGCGCGACGGAACGAATCGCCACGTACATTCCATAGATCATGAGCCACACATATGCGGCGAACGCCACAAACCCGTACTGTCTCCAGGTCGAAAAAAGATCATGGATGTACGTACCGAGTCCCTCTCCCCAATGGACATGACCGCCATATTCGCCGAACAGCGGGTCTGAGGCGATGGCCTGCATACCGAGTTCCTTCATCGCCTGCCGCGAATGTGTTGACGTATCTGACGTGAGATCGAACAGGGTCAAGATCCGATTATCAGAAATGAGATCTCCCTGCGCCACGACAAGAGCCACACCGGCGCCACACGCAATCAGAATTCCGAGCTTCGCCGAGGCCCTGGAGATCGCCCCGAGAATCATCAACACGAGCAGCATCCCCACGAACTCCGATCTGGCTCCGATCAGAAAGAGCACGAAAAGGGCCGTCACTGTAATGGCAAGCTTCAAGGGTAAGAACTTCGAATACGCTACAAGCAGGATCGCGGGATAGAGGAAGCTCCTCGCCATCTCCTGATAGCTGGCGGCAGCGTTAGCACCCTTGGCTCCCGTCATATACACGAACTGGAATCCGTTTTCAGCGATGTTCATCGATACGATAACGGCGATCACAATCATGCTGCAGAGCAAGGCGCCATATCCTAACCGCGGCCCAAGCGTAACCGTGGCTCCGAGAATGAACGAGCTCACATAGAGCAACAGCAGGCGGGACGATGCTCCGATCATCGAATCGTTCAGGATTTCAGGAATCCCAAACATAGCACCCCCACCGCACTTACGGCGACGATGCCAAGAAACAGTCCCAACGGCGCGAGCACTGGAAGTGTGCGGTCACTGCATCGGACCATGCTAATGAACGGCACGCTCATCATAAGCATGAACACTAATGAGCATGGAGTGAAGAACCCCCCCAGCACAGGAGGAATCACGCCGGATCCAACACTGAAATGATATGCAAGGTATCCCGGATACAGAACGATGAACCAGGCGGTCGACAGGCCCGAAAAGAGCCTGGGATTCCTCAGCGTGGGGATGGACATCATCGGAATGCGGTCCTCCCATCACGTTCGGCCATGAGCGAATAGCCTCAACGAACTACGACTAATGACCCTATCAAGATTTGAAGAAGGTCCGGATCTTGTCTGCGACGAACTCCACCATATCCTGCGTTAACTCCGGACACATCGGCAGCGACAGCGTAATGGAACAATGCTCGCGAGCGTGCCTGAATCGTTCTCCGTCGTCGGCACACTCCCGGTAAGGCTTGAGATCCGGCAACGCCGACGGATAATGGATTGCCGATCCGATTTCGTGCTCGCCCAGGAATGCCTTCAGTTCATCACGTCGTTTGGTCTTCATGGCGAACACATGGAACGTATGGTCCACACCAGTTCTGATGGTTGGCAAAATCAAATCGCCGACTCCGTTCAGCATCTCCAGATATCGCATCGCAACCGAATGTCTCGCCGCATTCCACTCGTGGATATGAGGCAGTTTCGCACTCAGGATCCCGGCCTGAAGTCCATCCAATCGGCTGTTGACGCCCTCCATGTGATGCACATTCTTCTTCGACTGCCCATGGTTCCGGTACATGC
>CALEMW010000190.1 GCA_937910695.1 uncultured bacterium | reverse complement strand
CGCGATATCTGAACCGGCGCAAGGTCGTGATCCTGACTGTCGGACTGATGCTGGCTAAGGAGCTGTTCGACGTGTTCGCCAAGACGCGGGTGGAGTATATCCGCGCCCCGGGCCTCGACCTGGCCTTCGATCTCACCTCGGGGTTGGTGGGCCTGGGCCTGGGCCTGTGGATCGTACGTCGCTTCGGTCGGCAGGCTCGCTCATGAGCCGCCTGGTCCGACCCCTGGCTGCCCTAGGCGCCGTCGCCGCCTTGATGATGCTGGCCGACGCCCTGGTCCGCGGCGACGTGGACGGCCGTCAGCTTCCCCTGGTGTTGCTGGCCGTCGGGGGCATCGTCTGGTTCGTACGACCGAGATCCTTGGGCGCATTGGCGCTGCTCGTGCCTTTGGGCGTCGTCATCGATCTGCCCTTCCTTACCGACGGCCGCGGCATCTACGCCACCGAAGTGATCCTGCTGACGGCCGTCGCCGGCTGGGCGTCGCGCATCGCCCTTGGTCGGATCCCTGCTCCGGAACGTCCACCCACAGCCGGCCTGTTGCTCTTGGGCTTCGGTGTCGCCGCCGCCTTGGCTCTCGTCATCGGGCACCCGCACCTGATGTCCACCTACGCCGCCGTACGGATGCTGCGGGTCGTCCTGCTGGCCGCCGTGCTCGGCTTCGTGATCCAACCTGCCGTGGACACCACCGCGAGCCGCGGCCGCTTCCTCGTGCTCTGGACTTACGGCTCCCTTGCAGCCCTTGCCCTGCTGTCGCTCGGCGGGCTGGTGGAGTTCGTCGCCGCAATCGCCGGCGATGCCGACTCCGAACCCGGCTCCTTCTACCGCGGCTCGGTGGGGCTGGCCAATCACATCGCCCTGGTATCGCCCCTGGCTTTAGCCTGGGCGCTGGGCACCACCGGACGACGTAGGTTATTCGCGACGGGTGTCTGGCTGACGGCGATGATCTGCTTGCCCCTGACAGCATCACGCGGCGCCATGGGCAGCGTTCTGATCACGAGTACCGTCACGGGTTGGATGCTGCTGCATGGCGGCCGCCGCCGGGGGCTGCTCATGGCGGGAGGCGTGCTGCTGGCGATCTTCGTGGTTTTGGCGATCAAACCAGACATCGCCGGCGAATCCTTCGCCTACAAATTCAGCAAGACCATCGAAGGCGACTTCTTCTCCACGCGGATCGACGCCTGGCAGGAGACCGGGGCCGCCATCGCAGCCAACCCTCTGGTCGGCCAAGGCCCCGACGCCTGGTCTCCGAGCGTCCCTCTGGAACTCGCCGCCCGTCACGGGCTGCCTGCCGCCGCCCTGGCCCTCGCCGCCCTGATCATCGCCGCTTGGACGGCGCTGCTCACGGCCCGCCGCACGCATTCGCCGACGGCGCTGGGCGTGGCGTTGGGACTGGTGGGATTTCTCCTCGTTGGACTGGCCGAAACAGGATTGGGCGCCCGTACAACGCCCTTACTCGTGATGACTGTAGCCTTAGCAGGATTGTTCATTCCAAATAATAACGCAGATTGATTCGAACCTTTCCCTGCTCGGATCCGTCCAACCTCCCGACAGATCCCTCGACCACCCCGGGAGGAAGATGATGACCAAGCACACGACGACAGCGGCCATCGCCGCTTTGCTGATCGCCACTCTCGCCGTTCCCGCATCTGCCGGCTTCCTGCACCGGAACGACCAGATCGAAGGCTCCGGCAAACTCGAGACCCGCGACTTCGACCTCAAGACCTTCACAGGCTTGGAGCTCAACGGCTCCCTGGACGCCGAAATCACCATCGGCGACCGTCAGAAGGTCACCGTGACCCTCGACGACAATCTCTTCTCGAACCTTGAGATGGATGTCGAAGGCAGCACTCTTGTCATCCAATGGGACAAGAGTTGCGACCCCGACAACAAGAGCAAGGTCGTGATCACCGTAGCTCGACTCGAGGCCATCGAGCTGAACGGCGCCGGCGACATCGACGTCACCGGATTCCGCGGCGACTCCTTCGAGTTCAGACTCCGCGGCGCCGGCGACCTCGACATCGAGGGTGAAGTCGACGACCTCGAGATCACGTTGATGGGTGCCGGCGACGTGTCGGCCAAGGGCCTCAAAGCCAAGCACGTGGACGTGACCGTCACCGGCGTCGGCAACGCGGAAGTCACCGCCACCGAGAGCATCGAAGCCCGGGTGTCCGGCGTGGGCGACATCGACTACTGGGGAAATCCCGAGAAGGAAAGAACCCGCGTGAGCGGGCTCGGGGACATCGATCGCAAATAAGTCCAAGCACCGGATAACCGGCGCTTCGGGGGCGGGGGACCACGGATCCTCCCGCCCCCCTTGTCTTACTTGGGCAGGTATCTGTCCGGAGCGTTGAAGACGATCATGGCCTTGTAGCCGGCATGGACGGTGGCGCCGTGAGTCTGGCCCGCCGGCACGAAGAAGTTGTCGCCCGTCAGGTATTCCTCGACGCCGCCGTCGCGGCGCAGCTCCACCCGCCCGGTGACCACGAACTCCCACTGTTCCTGGTGCTCGTGCTCGGGCACGTCGGCGGTCTCGGCGAACTCCACGAAGACCGCTTGCTGGGCCGTGCCCTGCAGCAGCCAGCCGCGGGCGCCGGGAACGGGGATGGCGATTTCGGGGAGAGCGGTGACGAATGCGGGAAAATGGTCGACGGTCGGCATGGCGGTCCTTTCGTTCAAAGAGACGATCCGGACCATCCATACGCTATTCGCGAACGGCGAATGCTTCAAGCGAAGAGTCGCCGCAGCGGGCGAGCACCTGTGCTATTCCCCGCTCAACGTAGCCTGCTTCGCCGCCCGCTTCCGATCGTTTTCATCCAGAAGCAGCTTCCGCAGTCTGATGTTCTTCGGCGTGATTTCCACGCACTCGTCGGCGTTGATGTGCTCAAGAGACTCTTCGATGCCCATGATGATCGGAGGCGCCACGTGCATCTTCCGGTCGGTGCCGGATGCGCGCATGTTCGACAGCTGCTTGGCCTTCTGGGCGTTGACGACGATATCGTCTTCCTTCGTGTGTTCACCGATGATCTGACCGTTGTAAAGCTCGTCGCCCGGCTTGATGAAGAACATGCCTCGGTCCTGCAGGGCATCGAGGGCGAAGGCCACGGCCGCCCCCCTGTCGCGGCTGATGATGCTGCCGCTCTGGCGCTGCGGAATGCTCCCCTTGAAGAATTCGTACTGGAAGAAGCGGTGGTGCATGACGATCTCGCCGCCGGTGGCGCGCAGCATCTTGCTGCGGAAGCCGATCAGACCACGGCTGGGAATATGGAATTCGAGCTTCGCCCGGTCCTCGCCTTGCTCCATGGTCACCATCTCGCCGCGACGCGAGGCTGCATACTCGATGACCGTACCCGCCAGCTCGTTGGGAATGTCGACGCTCAGGACTTCGACCGGCTCGGCCTTGCGGCTGTCGATCTCGCGGTAGATCACCTGGGGCTGCCCCACCATGAACTCGAAGCCCTCACGGCGCATGTTCTCCATGAGGATCGAGAGGTGCAGGATGCCGCGCCCGCTCACCTTGAAGGTGTCGGCGCTGGAGGTGTCCTCGACGCGGAGGGCTACATCGCGCTCCGCCTCCTGGTATAGCCGAGCCCGCACCTGACGGCTGGTGACGTACTTGCCGTCCTTGCCGTAGAAGGGGCTGTCGTTGGTCATGAAGTTGAGCGACAGGGTGGGCTCGTCCACCGCGATCAGGGGCAGGGGTTCGGGATGCTCGGGATCGGCCAGGGTGTCGCCGATGTCCACGCTGTCCAGGCCCACCACGGCGCAGATGTCGCCGCAGCCGACCTCCTGCACCTCGAGCTTGCCCAAGTTGTCGAACACGTAGAGCCGTTTGATCTGGGACTGGACCACCGTGCCGTCCCGCTTGAGGATGGCGACCTTGTCCTTTGTCTTCAGCGACCCGCGCATGATGCGGCCGATGCCGATGCGGCCCACGTAGTCGCTGTGGTCCATGGCTGCCACCAGCATCTGCAGGGGACCGGCCTGGACCTCGGGGGCGGGCACGTGTTTGACGATCATGTCGAGCAGCGGGAAGAGATTCACACGTTCGTCGTTCAGCTCGCCGATGGCCCAGCCGTCGCGTCCGGCGGCGTACACGCCCCGGAAATCGAGCTGCTCGTCGTTGGCGTTGAGCTCGCAGAACAGGTGGAAGATCTCGTCGAGCACTTCGTGGGGCCGGGCGTTGTGACGGTCGACCTTGTTGATCACGACCAGGGGCTTGAGGTTCAGCTGCAGCGCCTTCTGGAGCACGAAGCGGGTCTGGGGCATGGGGCCCTCGAAGGCGTCTACGAGCAGCAGCACGCTGTCGGCCATCTTGAGCACGCGCTCCACCTCACCGCCGAAGTCGGCGTGGCCCGGAGTGTCGATGAGGTTGATCCGCACGCCGTGGTAGGTCACCGCGAAGTTCTTGGCCGTGATCGTGATGCCGCGCTCGCGCTCGAGGTCGTTGGAGTCGAGGATGCGTTCGCGCACCTCCTGGCCGTCGCGGAACACGTCGCACTGGCGGAGGATCTGGTCGACGAGGGTGGTCTTCCCGTGGTCGACGTGGGCGATGATGGCGACGTTGCGGATCTCCATGGGGGTCCTCTAGGCTCGGGAACGGGCACGATTCGGAGGCGGGAAGATCGCCTAGAATACACCTCTTTGCAACTTCCACGTCCCCCGAGACATTCTGTCGGATCCGATAACTCATCGAACGAAGGCATTTCATCCGCACAGGCGTTGCCGTTACCTCGGTCATGGCCCATGATTGAGCCTTCGATACGATGCGACCGGACCCTCGGCCCGCACCCCCGCGCGCCGCTCCGACCCGGAGGCCGACGATGATGACCGATTGCCCCCGCGAACCAGCCATCCGCGTTTTGATGATGCCCCGCGACACCAACGCCCACGGCACCATCTTCGGCGGCGTGATCCTCAGCCGCATCGACCAGGCCGGCGCCGTGGCCGCCGCCCGCCACGGCTGCCGCAAGGTGGTGACGGTGGCCATGGACAAAGTGGAGTTCCACGAACCCGTACAGGTGGGCGACCTCGTGAGCCTGTACGCCGACGTGGTGAGGGTGGGCCGCACGTCTATGACGATCCGCGTCGAGGTCGAGGCCGAAGGCCGTGACGGCCATGGTCCCGTCTCGGTGACCAGCGCCGACGTGACCTTCGTCAACGTGGACGACGAAGGAAAGCCGACTCCGATCCCCAACCTGGATCCGACCCGTTCTTAACCGTATGCAAGGAGAGGCCATCGTGACACGAATCTTGTTGCTGATCTCAATGCTCGTCCTGGCCGCCGGCGCCGCCGCATCGCCTTCGGAATTCAGCGTCACGACACCGGAAGTGCAGCACCTCGACGAAGTCCTGCTCAAGGACGGCACCATGCTCAGCGGGCACGTCATCGAAATACGCGACGACGTGATCATCTTCGATTCCGGATCTCTGGGCATCATCGAGATTCCGCAAGAGAGCATCGTCCGCATCGCCCGCGCCACGGACCGCTCCGGTGTCCTGACCGACCCGGACTTCAACTCCCTGATGTTCTGCCCCACGCCCGCGACCTTGGCCAAAGGCGATGCCTACTTCCGCGACTTCGAGCTTTTCTTTCTGAACTTCGGCTACGCCTTTTCGGACGACTTCAACGTGAGCTTCGGCACGCTGTTCCCCATCTCCGCCGACGTGATCATGCTCAGTTTGGGCGGCAAGCTGAAGCTGATCGATCGGGAGGAAAAACCCGTGGGTCTGGCCCTGGTCGGCAGCTACACGCTGCTGGAAGATGTCCACTTCGGCTCGCTCGGTGTCGTCGCTGGGATCGGCGACGCCCACAACAGCCTGAACGTCACGGTCAACCACACCTACGACGACGACGGCGACACCGAGAACGTATTCCTGATCGGCACCGACGCCCAGCTCACTCGACGCAGCAAATTCTTCCTTGAGTATATGAGCTCTTCGACCCTGCTCGAAGAAGACGACGACCTGAAAGGCTTCATCAACCTGGGCTTCCGCATCTTCGGCGACTCCCATTCCTTCAGTCTGAGCGGGTTCCGTCCTCTGACGGACGACGGCGGCAGCTTCATCGCCTTTCCGATGCTGATGTACAGCAACCACTGGTAGGAAACGTCGCTGGAGACGGTCCTCAAGCCCGCGACAGCAGCCGTTCCGCATAGCGGGACTTCAACGCCTTCGCGGCGAGACGGCGCTGGACGGGCGGCAGCTTCAAAAGCGCCCCGAATACGGCCGCCAGAGCCCTGTGGTGCCAAAGCGTTCGTTCGTCCCACAACAAATCCTGCAGCGTACCACGCTCCAGGGCCATCACGACCGTGCGGTGGGCCGTCGTCGCCGGCGTGAGCACGCGGGCGGCCCGTCGTCGGAGTTTCAACCCCTCGGTGGGACAGGCCTGCACACATACGCCGCACCCCAGGCACAGATCCGAGTCGACCTTGGCGGTGCGGAGTTTCGGGCGCTTCGCGTCGTTGGCCGAGACCAGGGCCACCGCCTCCACCGGACACGCATTCACACACTTGCCGCAGCCGTTGCATGCGCCGCGATCGACCTCCGGCAGCCAGTTCGTGGTGTGCACCGGCTGGAGAAAGGCGAAACGTTTGGCCGCAAGCATGGCCTCGCAACAACAACCGCAACAGTTGCAGACGAAGCTCACGCGCCGACGCACGTTTTCCCCGAACTGCACCAGGCCATGTTCACGGGCCTGCTCCAGCAGGTCGAGACACTCCGCTTCATCCACTCTACGGACATGACCGTGCCTGATCAGGGATGTGGCCGTCGCTCCGAAGGTCATACAGATGTCCATGGGGGCATTGCAGGCCGTGCCCAGGTGCTCCTTCTTGTGCCGGCAGTAGCACATGCCCACACCCCGATCCGACGCCGTACGCACGACCTCGCTCGCCCGCTCGTGGTCGAGAACGTGCAGGGCTTCGTCGGCGGGCAGCACGCCTTCGTTCACGAACGCGCGCCCGAGCTGGGTTTCCCCGCTGGTGAACAGCTCGCGGACGAAGTCCTCTTCCACGTTCAGATATTCGTGAAAAAGCCTGGCCAGAGACGCCTGATCGATGTCGCCGCGGGTGCGCATCAAGGAAAACTCGAAGAACCCAGCCATGGGTGGGGGCAGCACATACCAGGTCTCGCCGCGGCGCTCCATGTCTACGAGCATGGCCCGCGACGCCAAGGCGTCGAGATCACGCCGGGCGGTCATCTCGTCGACTTTCCAGATACGGGCCGCCTTGGCGGCCGTGAACGGCTTGATGGGCAATTGGGCGATGAGAGCTGCTTCCCGCTCGTCGACGAGGATCGAGAGGATGTCGAAGAGGCGTTGCGACGGTGGGGCGCCCTGCGGGAACCGGTTGAGGCGTTCGACCATGCGTTCGTAGCTGTTTTTCAGGGTCTGATGAGCCATGCTGAGAGGCCTCCCTTCAAGGATCGGATATTGCGATTGTATACTGAGTTGGAGTGTCTGCACCAGGGGACGGTCGATCTATTGACGGGGCGATGTCGAAAACAGGGCGGGATTTCTCTGGCCTCATACCGGTCGCTCGTGTATCCGTAAGCGCCTGGACGGGCCGCGCGACTGTCGTCGCCGCCCTGGGATCCAGCGCGCGTGTCCACTGCGCGAGGACGTATCCATGCCACAGCATCCACCCGCCCTGCTCGTTCTCGAGGACGGATCCGTCTGGCCGGGACTGGGTTTCGGCGCCTGCGTCGACGCCACCGGCGAGATCGTATTCAACACCAGCATGACCGGCTATCAGGAAATCCTGACGGATCCCTCCTATCACGGCCAGCTCGTGACCTTCACCTCCGTCCATATCGGCAATACCGGCGTCAACGACCTGGATGACGAGAGCGGCCTCGTCCACGCCGCCGCCCTGGTCGTGCGCGACCTCAGCCCTGTCACGAGCAGCTGGCGGGCGTCCGGCGATCTGCCCGCCTGGCTGTCGGATCACGGCGTACCGGGCATGACGGGCGTGGAGACCCGCGCCCTGGTCCGTCACATCCGGGAAGCGGGCGCCATGCGCGCCGCCCTGTCGACCGCCGACCCCGACCCCCAGCGCCTGCTCGCCCTGGCCCGCGCGACCCGCGACATGAGCGGCCTCGACCTCGCCCGCGAAGTGTCCTGCGCTGCGCCGTATGAATGGACCGAGGCTGCGGACTGGTGGAGGCCAGGCTCAGCATCAACACCGTCGACGGGAGTCCATCATGTGGTCGCCTACGACTTCGGCATCAAGCGCAACATCCTGCGGCTGCTTGCGGCCAGGGGCTGCCGCATCACGGTGGTGCCCGCCGATACGCCGGCGGCAACGGTGCTGGCCCTCGAACCCGACGGCGTGTTCCTGAGCAACGGACCCGGCGACCCCGCTGCGGTGACCTACGCCGTCGAAAATGTGCGGGCCCTGCTCGGCCGCGTTCCGATCTTCGGCATCTGCCTGGGACACCAGATCCTCGCCCTGGCCCTCGGCGCCACGACATACAAGCTCAAGTTCGGCCACCGCGGCGGCAACCAGCCTGTACGGGCTCCTGGAGGCGGAATGGTAGAGATCTCGGCTCACAACCACGGTTTCGCGGTGGATCCGAAGACCTTGCCCGGCAACGTCGAGGTCACCCTGACCAACCTCAACGACGGCTGCTGCGAGGGCTTGGCAGCCCGTTCCCACCGGGCCTTCGCCGTGCAGTACCACCCGGAAAGCTCGCCCGGCCCCCACGATTCGGATCGACACTTCGACACCTTCATCGATCTCATGCAGCAGGAGCAGGCCCATGCCCAGGCGTGACGACATCCGCACGATCATGATCCTCGGCTCGGGACCCATCACCATCGGCCAGGGCTGCGAGTTCGACTACTCGGGCGTGCAGGCCTGCAAGGCCCTGCGCGAGCAGGGCTACCGCGTGGTGCTGGTGAACTCCAATCCCGCCACGATCATGACCGACCCCGACATCGCCGACGCCACCTACATCGAGCCGCTGACCGACGGCCTCTGCGAACGGATCATCGAGATCGAGCAGCCCGACGCCCTATTGCCCACCGTGGGAGGTCAAACGGGTCTCAACCTCGCGGTCGAGCTGGCGGAGCGCGGTGTCCTGGAGAAGCACGGCGTGGAGCTGCTGGGCGCCAACCTCGCATCTATTCTCATCGCCGAAGACCGTTCGCGTTTTAAGCAGGCCATGCTCGACGCCGGACTTCCCGTACCGCCGAGCCGCTTCGTGACATCGCTCGACCAGGTCGCCGACGCCGCCGCGGAAATCGGATTTCCGGCCCTGGTCCGCGCCTCACGCACACTCGGCGGCGCCGGCGGCGGCGTGGCCGCGGACCTCGCCGAACTCGAGCGCATCGTCGCCCACGGCCTGCGCCAGAGCCCGGTGGGCGAAGTGCTGGTCGAGCGATCCTTGCTGGGCTGGAAAGAGTACGAACTCGAGGTCATGCGCGACCGCGCGGACAACTTCGTGGTGGTCTGCAGCATCGAGAACGTCGACCCCATGGGCGTGCACACAGGCGACAGCATCACCGTGGCCCCGGCGCAAACCCTCACCGACCGCGAACTCCAGCACCTGCGCGACCTCGCCCGCGAGGTGATGCGCGCCGTCGGCGTGGAGACCGGCGGCAGCAACGTGCAGTTCGCCGTCGATCCGGCATCGGGCGAAACCATCATCATCGAAATGAACCCGCGGGTGTCTCGTTCGTCGGCCCTGGCCAGCAAGGCTACTGGCTTCCCCATCGCCAAGCTGGCGGCCCTGATCGCCGTGGGCTACACCCTCGACGAGATCGTCAACGACATCACCCGCGAAACCCCCGCCAGCTTCGAACCCAGCCTCGACTACTGCGTGGTGAAGATCCCGCGCTGGAACTTCGAGAAATTCCCGGGCGTCGACGCGACCCTCGGCCCTCAGATGAAGAGCGTCGGCGAAGTGATGGCCATAGGCCGCACCTTCCCCGAGGCGCTGAACAAGGCGATCCGCGGGCTCGAGATCGGCCTCGACGGCTTCGGTTCAGGACTGGCGGCGAAGTACGCCCCCGATCCGGTGTCCGCCCGGCTACCCACCGCCGACCGCCTTTTCCACCTCGCGTCACTGATGGCCGCCGACAGGGAAGCGGGCGCCGCCGCGGCCGTCGACGCCGGCTACGACCCCTGGTTCACGGCCCAGCTGCGGCTCATCCTCGAAGCCGAGACCGAACTGCGTGCGGCCCCCGCCCTCAACGCCGACCTGTTCCGCCGCGTGAAGCGCCTGGGATTCTCCGACGCCCTGATCGCCCAAGTCCGCTGCCTCGCCACCGAAGAGGTGCGCGCGGCCCGCAAGGCCTGCGGCGTGGTGCCGTCATACTACCGCGTCGACACCTGCGCCGCGGAGTTCGTCGCCCACACGCCCTACCTCTACTCGTGCTACGAACGCGGCTGCGAGGCCGAACCCACCGACCGTGAAAAGGTGATGATCCTGGGGGGCGGCCCCAACCGCATCGGCCAAGGCATCGAGTTCGACTATTGCTGCGTGCAGGCCTGCTGGGCCTTCGAGGAGCTCGGCTACGAGACCATCATGGTCAACTGCAACCCCGAGACCGTGAGCACCGACTACGACACCGCCGACCGCCTCTACTTCGAGCCTCTGACCCTCGAGGACGTGCTCAACGTCGTCGAGCTCGAAAAACCCACCGGCGTGATCGTACAGTTCGGCGGCCAGACCCCCATCAACCTCACCCGCGCCCTCCACGACGCCGGCGTTCCTGTCTGGGGGACGGCTCCCGACGCCATCGAGTTGGCCGAGGATCGCGGCCGCTTCGGCGACCTGCTCCGCGAACTCGACATCGACTGCCCGGCCTGGGGCATGGCCCACTCCCTGGACGAAGCCCTCGACATCGCCGGCCGCGTGGGCTACCCGGTGCTGGTGCGACCCTCGTTCGTGCTCGGCGGCCGCGCCATGGCCATCGCCTACGACGACGCCCAACTCGAACACTTCCTCGCCGAAGCGACGGCCGCTTCCGACGGCGGACCCATCCTCATCGACCAGTTCATCGAAGACGCTTTCGAGGTCGACGTCGACGCCGTGGCCGACGGCACCCACGTGACCGTCGCGGGCGTGATGCAGCACATCGAGGAGGCCGGCGTCCATTCGGGCGACAGCGCCTGCGTGCTGCCGCCCTACAAGATCAGCCAGTTCCACATGAGCATCATCCGCGAATACACCGAGAAGCTGGGCCTCGCGCTGGGCGTGCGCGGGCTGATGAACGTGCAGTACGCCCTGAAGGACGAGGTGGTCTACGTCATCGAGGTCAACCCCCGCGCCTCGCGCACGGTGCCCTTCGTGAGCAAGGCCACGGGCGTGTCGGTGGCGCGGATCGCCGCCCAGGTCCAGGCGGGCCGCACCCTCGCGGAACTCGGCTTCACCGAAACGCCGAAGGTGGACGGCTTCTTCGTGAAGGAGGCCGTCATGCCCTTCGACAAGTTGCCCGGCGTGGACGTGAGGCTGAGCCCGGAGATGCGTTCGACCGGCGAGGTCATGGGTCACGCTTCACGCTTCGGCCATGCCTTCGCCAAGGCGCAGTTGGCCGCCGGCGTGAAGCTGCCCAAGTCGGGCGCGGTGCTGATCACAGTGAACGAATTCGATAAATCGGCCGCCGTGAAGCTGGGCCGCGACCTGCACCGCATGGGCTTCGCTCTGTTCGCCACCGAAGGCACGGCCGATGCCCTGCGTCGCATCGACATACCCGTCACGACGGCCCCTAAAGCCGGCCGCGAAGGCCGCACCACCGTCGACCTGATCGAAGAGGGTGCCGTGGACTTGATCATCAACACACCCCTCGGCCAACGCGCCTACGACGACCAGGCGGCCATGTACGCCGCCGCGGTACGCCACAAGGTGCCGCTGTTGACGACCATGTCGGCGGCTCAGGCCGCCGTGACCGGTATCAAAGCACTCAGGGAATGGCAGCTGAAGGTTCGCGGGATGCAGAAACACCATGCCCGACATCAAGGAGCATCTTGACGGACTCTCCCACCACAAAGAAAAGGGCCGCCGTTCAGCTGAACGGCGGCCCTTGCTTCATTCATCCGTCTAGAACAGCTTCTTCAGCTCGCTCCAGCTCAGACTCTCGTTGCCAACGATGGGCTGGGTGGGCTCAACTTTGCCGTCCCAGTTCTCGTCGTAGCCGGGCTGTACGTCCGCAGCGCGACGGCTGATGCCCGAAAGAATCGGCCAACCGAGCTGGTCCAGGGGTGCGATGTCGTTCAAGCGCGTGCCGCCCGTCCAGTCCACGAATCCGTTCAACGTACCGAGGGTCGCGGTGAACATCGTACGGTTCAGACTGGTGATCACGCCGCTGAGGATCGCCGTGCCGTCGGCGAAGGTCGCACCGTTGGCGTAATCGGCGGCGGTAGCCGCGTCCTCGTACAACGTGAATGTGCCGCCGGAGTAGACCTGGGTCATGCCGTCGACGTCGAGCACCAAACCGTCGATCACAATCGTGTACTGGAAGTTCACGAAATCGAGGGGAATGGGGGTTGTCGCGGGAGGAGCGTCGAACACCACGCTGTTCATCGACAGCGTGCCGCCCACGGCGCCAGGCACGACGGCCTAGCCGTTGAAGTCGAAAAGTTGCTGAGCCTGGGCCGCCAACGGCAGCGCCAATACTAGCAGCGTCATCATCAGGACCGTTCTCAAAGTCTTCATGTTGTTACCTCCGGGGTCCCGAAACCCCACTCGGGGTTGAGTTATCGGTAAAGGGTCTTCACATCGCTCCATGTGGCGGTTTCGTCGGCGATGGCGGGATCCACTTCGAAGACGCCGTCCATCTGGAAATCGTAGCCGTCGGGGATCTGGGCCCCGGTGCCGGTGGTGAAGACGCCGCCCCAGGTGTAGGCGCAGCCGGTGCACACGCCACCGATCAGCTCGCCTTCGATACCGTTGAGGTTGCCCTCATAGGATCCGCTGCCAGCCGCCGTGAAGAAGACAGTGAAGTCATTGAATTCGCCCCGGAAGAACAACGTGCCGTTGCCGAAGGTGGAAGGCGCCGTGGCGTTGGGCGGGGTGATGCCCCAGTCGGCGTCCATGCCGCCGTCGACGTAGATGTCCAACATTCCGCCTACAAAGTTGACCATGTACATGCCGCCGCCGATAGGAATCTCGCCGGTGCTGATCAGGTCGTAGCCGTAGAAGGTCAGTTCGGTGGCGCCGAGGTCCACACCGAACATGGGATCGGCGCTGTCGGCCACGCCGACAAATGTGAACAAGTCCCCGGGATTGCTCGGGGGCAGGCCGCCGTCTTCCCAGCCGAAGCCGAGATAGTCGATGGCTGGGACCTGGGCAGATGCCGACGCGGCGATCACGACAGTGAACAGCGCGACGGATAGCCAGCGATTCGAAAACAATGTTCTCATGGGATTCCTCCGTTTCGCCAACAGATGCGACGAGCAAGAGGCCCATCACCGTCATAGCGATATCCTGAATTCCCAGCTTTTTGGGCGACTTTAATCCTAGATCCGGGCAGGTACACACTCTACCATAGATCTCAGGAAAGATCAACGGACGGCAGGACGATTTACGAAAGAATCGGAAATCCGGGAGAACAATCCTCAACAGCTTCTGGCGACCCTTTCACGGCCCAGCGCGAGGGCGAGGACATCGGTTTCGAGGCAACCAAGCCGATCTCCGATCATCTGGACTTCATCATCGCCGATCCCTACGGCTTCCTCTTGATCCAACGTTCCCGAGGCCAGATAGGATAGCTGACCGGCCGCATGGACGGCCCGACTCGCCAGGAGTCTCTTACCGCACAAAGTTGTTCTCGACATGACCTAGCTCCGCTCCGGCCGGGACATGCGTCTGGAATAGATCATACCAGATCCCCACGGCGTAGATCTGCGAGAGGTCCGCATAGAGCCAGTCTCGTCCCCGATCAAACCCCCTCAGTAAGCTGTTCACCTTGTGCTGATCGAACAGGTCGCATCCCGTCGCCCCGAGATCGCGGAGCACGCCCGTCATCTCGGTGCGGAACCGCTTGTTGGTCCGCAACCAGACTTCGCGATGGTTGTAGGCGTAGCGGCTCTTGGGATTGAGCAGACCGAGAGACCAACGGCGGATCTTCTGCAACCGCGCCAGATACGCACCACGGGCCGCCAGCGATGCCGACACCTCCGCCTCGGACGAGAACAGATCCAGATCGGTGCGGCTCCACCGCACGCGGGCCAGATCGGTCATCCGGCGCCGGTACATCTCCTGGTAGATCACGTTGCGCCACTTGGCGCGGGGCGGCAGACGCAGGTAGAAGTCGAAGAGCTCGGGATCGACGAACGGGGTCAGGTCGTGGAAGAAGAACTTGTTGGCGTAGACCGCCGCCTGCATGCGACGACCGAGATTGAAATGCATGTGCAGCATCTTCTGGTCGCCGAAGGTGGGGGCGTGGCGGTGCTCCTGGAAGGAGTCCCAGACCTGTTCCCTCGCCGCCTCGCCCATCTCCGTCGCCGTCTCCGGGGTCATGTAACCCGCGAATCCTTCGACTCCGCCCTCCACGCCGCTGAACTTCAGCACGCGCCGACGCAGTTCCTGTTCGTCGGCGATGATTCCGAGGTCGGCCTCCTTGCAGAAGTGGCCCGTGCCGATGGACATGTAGGGGCCGAGGATGCCGCTCAGGTACGGAGACGGCCCCGGTCCCAGTTCCTTGGCGATGCCGAGCAACGTGGCGTTACGGCTGTTGACCTGGCCGTCGTTCAACCACACGGCCTGGCGAGCGTGTTGGCCGAGCCAGTCAGGATTCGTTTCGATGAGACGCCAGCGGTGTTCGAGGCCGAGAACGCGGCAGGTCTCGCGGCTGATGGCTGTCTCGTTGCAGCCGGGCTGGCCGTAGGTGAACAGCTCGAGGTCGTCGCCGCGCTCGCGCACGTGATGCAACAGCAGGCGCGAGTCGAGGCCGCCGGATACGGCCACCAGCACGCGGCCGGTATGATGGGTCTGCACGCGCTTGTCGACCGAGCGCTCGAACAGGGCGTAGGCCTCATCGATAGTCTCGGCCACCGAGCGTTCCGCTTCGGGTTGGTAGGTCGGAATATGATAGCGCGAGATCTTGACCGCGCCGTTCTCCAGTACGAGTCGGCCGCCCTGGGGCAACATCTTGACCCGGGCGAAGAAGGTGCCGTCGCCGTAGGGGCATTCCTTGGCCAGCATCGTCGCGACCGACGCGCGGTCGACGGTGTGGTCGAAACCGCGCCAGCCGAGGAAGGCCTTGAGTTCGGGCGCGAAGAGCAGGACGTCGTCGTCGCAGTACCAGTACATGTGGGCGAAACCGAGGTGGTCGTTGACCAGCTGCAGGCGGCGCTGGTTCGCATCATGGATCACGAGATTGAAATGACCATGAATGCTGTGGATGAACGCATCGCCCCGGTCGAGGTAGAGATCGAGGAACCGCTGGGCGAGCTCCGGCCCGTCGTCGGGTAGATGACGACCCTCAAGCGTCAGGGCGGTTCCCTCGAGCAGGAGGACCACGCCGCTGCGCGAGACGAGGTGACGTTCGGCCCGGAAGGCCGGGTTGGTCGAGACCGCACCCAGCGACACGGCACCGTGGCTCCAACTGGCCGTTTCGTACCACGGCTGGTGAGTGATCAGCCGGCCCATGGCGGCGGCTACGGGGGCGGGATCTCGATCGGGGCGCAGGGAAACGGCGCCGTAGATGCCGGGCATGGGGTCCTCCGGGTCACGGAATGCATTCCTTCACTTCTGAACACACGTTTGTTGTGCAAACCGAATGCCTGACGGGGTATGAGAATACGACTCTCCCCCGCAACCCTGGACCAGAATCGACGTTCTAGGCTCCCGACGCAGTGACGACCGTGATATCCTGCCGTCGAGACGACGACGATTCGTCCAGATCCCGTCCCCAGGAGCCCCCATGTCCGAATCCACGACATCCCCCCTCACCCCCGTCCGCACCCCCGACCGCATTGACGCCCTCGACCTCCTGCGCGGCTTCGCGGTGCTCGGCATCCTCGTGATGAACATCCAGAGCTACGGCATGCCCGGCTCGGCCTACTTCTTCCCCACGAGCTTCGGCGACATGGGCGGCCTGAACGGCCTGGTCTGGTGGATCGGCGACCTGTTGTTCGAGAGCAAGTTCATCACCATCTTCTCGATGCTGTTCGGCGCCGGCATCGCCCTGATGAGCGACCGGGCCCGCGCAAGCGGGCGCGGCTTCGCCGGCCTGCATTACCGGCGCATGGGCTGGCTGCTGGTGATCGGCCTGATCCACGCCTACCTGCTGTGGAGCGGCGATATCCTGGTGTCGTACGCCGTCTGCGGTCTGGTGGTCTTCCTGTTCCGACGATCCTCCCCGCGCAAGCTGGTGATCTGGGGGCTGGTGTTCCTGCTGATCGGATCGACGATGTCGTGCCTGTCTGGGTGGTCGAGCCGGCAGTGGCCCCCCGAGGTCCTGTCGGAGATGAAGGAGAACTTCTTCCCGCCCGCCCCGAAGATCGCCGAGGAGGTCGCCGACATGCAGGGCGGGTTCGCGGCGCAGTCGAAGCACCGCGTGGCCGCCTCGGCCTTCATGCACGCCACCGTGCTGCCCTGGTACATGCTCTGGCGCGGCCTGGGCGTGATGCTGCTGGGCATGGCCCTCTACCGCACCGGCGTGCTGACCGGCGAGGCCCACGTGCGCACCTACCGCCTCTTCATCGTGCTCGGTCTGGCCGTCGGGCTGCCCCTGACCGTGTGGGGCAACATGCGCACCCTCGCCATCGACTGGGATGTGATCCCCTCGTTCTTCCACATGGGCCAGTACTCCTACTGGGGCAGCATCCTGATGGCCCTGGGCTGGATCTCCGTATGGATGCTTCTGCAGCGCAGCGGCGCCGTGGAGGGCCTGCGCACGCGGCTGCGCGCGGTGGGACGCATGGCCCTGACCAACTACCTGATGCAGACGGTGCTCGGCGTGCTGATTTTCACGGGTACCGGACTCGGGCTCTTCGGCCGCGTGCCCCGCATCGGCCAGGCGGGTCTGGTGGTGCTTATCTGGGCCCTCCAACTGGCCTGGTCGCCCTGGTGGCTGGCCCGGTTCCGCTTCGGGCCGGCGGAGTGGCTGTGGCGGAGTCTGTCGTACCGGTCGCGGCAGCCGTTCCGGCGCTCGGCTTGACCAATGGTGTTCCCGGTGCGTGGATCCACGCACCGGGGGCATGATCCGATAAGTCCGCCGTGATTCGATGATTGCTGTTCGATTTCAGAGATCTTCTATCCTCTTATATCCCAATCGAATTCGTTCTTGTTTTTCTTTCGACAGGTCGCATCGGGTACTATCTTGGCCCCGTTCGTGAAAATATTAACGAACTAGAGACCCCTCTAGGGGTCGAGGAGGTCGCGTCGGCCATGATCGTCGGCGTCGGAATCGATCTCTGCAGCGTCGAACGCATGCGTCGGGAGCTGGACCACTCCGACGGGTTCGAAACGTCCGCCTTCACCCTCGTCGAAATCGCCTCGACACGGCGCCATCCCCACCCCGACCGTCGTTACGCCGCCCTGTTCGCCGCCAAGGAGGCCGTGGTCAAGGCCATGGCAGGCGCGCCCGCGACCGGCATGCTGTGGCGCGACATCGAAGTCGGCGACGGCGACGGCACCGCCCACGTCACCCTCCGCGGCCGCGCCCTCGAGGCCGCGTCGTTCCTGAACATCGACCACATCCACGTGTCGTTCACCCACACGCACGAGCGGGCCATGGCCTGCGCGTTCGCGACGAGCAACCCGGGAGCATCGTGATGATCACCTCACCATCGTACGAAGACCGTCTGCAGGGATTCGACTGGCGGCAGAGCGCCGACGAGCTGGGCCTGACACCCGGCGGTCCCGTCAACATCGGCCGGCACTGCACCGACCGCATCTGCGGGCTGGGCAAGGCCCGGAAGACGGCCCTGCACTGGGAGGACTTCCGCGGCGAGACGCGCACCTACACCTTCGACGACCTGCGCGTGCTGACCAACACCTTCGCGCAATTACTGGAAGACCAGGGCGTGGCCGCGGGCGACCGCGTGTGCATGTTCCTCGACCGCGTGCCCGAACTGTACATCGGATTCCTCGGCGTGTTGAAGATGGGCGCCATCGTCCAGCCGCTGTTCTCGGCCTTCGGCGAGGACTCGCTGTGGACGCGCCTCGACGACGCCGGCACCCGGGCCATCGTCACCCAGAAAAAGCACCTCGGCAAGGTACGTCGCATCCGCGAGAAGCTGCCGAACCTCGCCTACGTGTTCGTGGTCGACGACGCCAACCTGCGCGACGGTGAGACACCCCTGCGGCTCGACGATCTGCCCCGCGTCGAGACCTACACGGTGGCCCCCACCACAGCCGAGACCCCGTCGGTGCTGCACTACACGAGCGGCACCACCGGCCAACCCAAGGGCGCCCAACACGTGCACAACTCTCTGATCTCCCAGTACATTACGGCCAAGTGGGTCCTCGACCTGCGCGACGACGACGTCTACTGGTGCAACGCCGACCCCGGCTGGGTGACCGGTACCTCCTACGGCATCATCGGCGCCTGGGCCAACGGCGTGACCCAGGCCGTGCTCGACGCCGGCTTCAACTCGGACAAGTGGTACGCCTTCATCGCTAAGTACCGGGTCTCGGTGTGGTACTCGGCGCCGACGGCCATCCGCCTGCTCATGAAGGACGGCGTGGAGCTGGCGAAGCAGCACGACCTGTCGAGCCTGCGCCACCTCGCCAGCGTGGGCGAACCGCTGAACGCCGAAGCCGTGCTCTGGGGTCGCGAAGCCTACGGCCTCGACTTCCACGACACCTACTGGCAGACCGAAACTGGATGCATGGTCGTGACCAACTTCCCGGGCATGGAAGTGCGGCCGGGCTCGATGGGCAAGCCCTTCCCCGGCATCACCGCCGCGGTGCTCGACGAGACGACCCACGAACCCATCGCCGAGCCCGGACGCGTGGGCCTGATCGCCCTGCGCGAAGGCTGGCCGAGCCAGATCCGCGGCTACTGGAACAACATGGCGGGCTACCGCAAGAAGATCGTCAACGGCTGGTACGTGTGCGGCGACCGCGCCTCGATCGACAAGGACGGCTACTTCTGGTTCAGCGGGCGCGACGACGACGTGATCAACACCGGCGGCCACCTCGTGGGCCCCTTCGAGATCGAGTCGGCCCTGCTCGAGCACCCGGCGGTGGCCGAGTCGGCGGCAGTGGCCAAGCCCGACAAGGTGAACATGGAGGTCGTGAAGGCCTTCGTCACCCTGAAGCCAGGCTTCGAGGCAAGCGGCGACCTGGAGCTGGAGATCATGAACGTGATCCGCAAACGCCTTTCTGGGCTGGCCATGCCCCAGGAGATCGAATTCGTCGACAGCCTGCCCAAGACGCGTAGCGGCAAGATCGTGCGGCGCATCCTGCGGGCGCAGGAATTCGGCGAGCCCATCGGCGACGTCTCGTCGCTCATGAACGACTGAACGAACGCAACACCGAACCACGGGAGACCGACATGGACGAGCTCAAGACCACCATCCTGGAATACGTCATCGACGAGTACGTGGAAGAGGACGACGACATCGAGGTCGACTTCGAGACCGAACTGATCAGCGGCGGGCTCGTGGACTCGTTCTCGATGGTCTCGCTCAAGCGCTTCCTCGAGAACAAGTACAAGATCCAGATCCCCGACGCCGACGCCTCGCCCGAGGCCTTCGACTCGGTCAACAGCATCGCCGCCCTGGTCGAACGCTTCCGCAACGCCTAGGAGACGCCATGACGTACTCGACCCCCATCCGCGAGGGCTACCGCCAGGAGCTCGACGCCATCCGCGAAGCGGGCCTGTTCAAGCAGGAACGCTCCATCCACAGCCCCCAGAGCGCGGGCATCCGGGTGGAGTTCCCCGAAGGAGCCCCCGAACGCGACGTCATCAACTTCTGCGCCAACAACTACCTGGGCCTCTCGAGCCACCCCGACGTGATCGCCGCCGCCCACGCCGGCCTCGACGCCCGGGGCTACGGCATGTCGTCGGTGCGCTTCATCTGCGGCACCCAGGACATCCACCACCAGCTCGAACGCAAGCTGACGGAGTTCCTGGGCACCGAGGACACGCTGCTGTTCCCGAGCTGCATGGACGCCAACGCCGGCGTGTTCGAGGCGGTGCTCGACGCCGAGGACGTGATGATCGCCGACCGCCTGGTCCACGCCTCGATCGTCGACGGCATGCGCCTCGCCCCCGCCGTGCGCGACACCTACAAGCACTCGGACATGAAGCACCTCGAGCGCAAGCTCCAGGAGCATCAGGACAAGCGCCGCCGCCTGATCATCACCGACGGCGTGTTCTCCATGGACGGCGACCTGGCCAAGCTCGACGAGATCGTGGCCCTGGCCAGGCAGTACGACGCCATGGTCTTCGTCGACGACAGCCACGCCTCTGGCTTCATCGGCAGGACCGGCCGCGGCACCCACGAGCACTGCGGCGTGTTCGGCGAGATCGACATCATCACCACCACGCTGGGCAAGGGCCTGGGCGGCGCCTCGGGCGGCTGCGTGAGCGGGCGCGCCGAGATCGTGGAGATGTGCCGGCAGAAGGCGCGCCCGTACCTGTTCAGCAACACCGTGGCGCCGATGATCGTGGCCGGCACCCTGAAGGTGCTCGACCTGATCTTCACCGACACCTCGCGCCGCGACAAGCTGGAGTGGAACACCGAGTACTGGCGCCAGGGCCTGATCGACCTGGGCTTCGACATCAAGCAGGGCGACAGCCCCATCGTGCCGGTCATGCTCTACAACGCGAAGCTGGCCCAGGACGTGTCGCGCGACCTGTACGACGAGGGCGTCTACGCCATCGGCTTCTTCTTCCCGGTGGTGCCCAAGGCGGCGGCGCGGATTCGTACGCAGCTGTCCGCGGCCCATGACAAGGAGCATCTGGACAAGGGCCTCGCCGCGTTCGCCAAGGTGGGCGCGAAGCACGGCATCCTGGGCCTGGGCAAACAGGAGATCGTCGATCGATTCGGAACCTGAGCGGACCCGGACCAGGGAGACCGACATGCTGGACACACGCACCATCGAACTGGCCCTGCCGGGCGGCATGACCCTCGGCGACCTCGACATCGACGCCCTCGACCCCGACACCATGCGGGCGGTGCTCCACGCCATCTTCGGCTGCTGCGACGTGGCGCGGGCCGACGCCGAGGCGCTCCGCGAGACCCTGGAGACGAACGGCTGGACCGTGCGCCAGGGCCTGACCTGGGTCGCCTGCGCGGAGCGGGGCGACGTGACCGAGCGGGTCAGCGCGCCGTCGCGCTGCGAGGCGGTGGCGCGGCTGCGGGAGTATGCGTTGCTGCATGAGGCGGAGGGGTGTCCCTAAACTCCACTCCGTAAAGGGCCTAGAAAACGCGTTGAGCCGACAGATTCCGTCCTGTTGGACGGAATCTGTCTATTGGAGACGACCCCTCCGAACGTGGTAGGCTCCCCGGTGGGAACCATCAAACCATGAGAGCGAGGTCATCCGTGTCTCCCAAGGTCCTCCTGACGACAGCATCGATCCTGTTGATCGGCACAATCCTCCACGCCGCCCCACCCCCAGGCGACACACCACCCCCCACGCCCTTCTCCCGCCTCGCAGCCGCCGGCACCGCCGACGACCACGACGGCGCGGACTTCGTGGTGGTGTACGACGAGCAGATCAACCACATGCACCCCACCGGCGTGACCTACGTGGACGGCACCCGGCTGGAGAAGATCCTCACAGCCGCCGGCTGCCGGGACCGTTCGGTGCTGGTGTGGCCCTTCGACCCCCAGTCGAGCCACGTCACGGTCGACGAGGTGAACGTGCTGCGCGACGGCGAGGCGATCCCGGTCGACCTCACGTATCTGCGCGATCTGCCCGCGCCCCAGTCCGCCATCTACTGGCGCGACCGCATGCTCTCGCTCCAGCTGCCGCGGCTGCAGGTCGGCGACGGCGTCGAGATCAAGGTCTCGCGCAAGGGCTACACCTACGCCCTGCTCGACGACGCCGACGGCCCGCTGGCGCCCGAGGACGAGCGCTACATCCCGCCCATGCCGGGCCACTACTTCGACATCGTGCTGTTCGCCGAGAGTGCGCCTATTCTCGAGAAGCGCTACGTGCTCGACCTGCCCGCCGACAAGCGGCTGAACGTTGAGGTCTACAACGGCGCCCTGCAGTCGAGCATCCGCTACACCGACGAACGCACCGAGTACGCCTGGTGGGGTCTCGACCTGCCCGCCCTGACCCACGAGACGCGCCAGCCCGCGGCCAGCGACTTCGCCACCAAGGTGGTCATGTCGACCGCGGCGTCGTGGGAGGACAAGAGCCGCTGGTTCTTCGACGTGAACCGCGACCAGTTCGAGGTCACGCCGGCGATCCAGGCGAAGGTCGAGGAGATCTTCGCGGAGATGAAGCTGACCGATGCCAGTGAAGAGAAGCGCGCCGAGGCCCTGGTCCACTGGGTGGCCCAGAACATCCGCTACAGCGGCCAGACCATGGGCGAGGGCGAGGGGTTCACCCTGCACCCGAGCGACATGATCTTCGAGCAGCGCAGCGGCGTGTGCAAGGACATCGCCGCGATGCTGATCACCATGATGCGCGCCGCGGGCATGGACTCCTACGCGGCGATGACCATGGCCGGCTCGCGCATAGACGACCTTCCGGCCGACCAGTTCAACCACTGCGTCACGGCCCTGAAGCTCGACGACGGCACCTTTCGGATGTACGACCCCACCTGGGTGCCCTTCAACAACAGCATCTGGTCGCTGCTGGAGACCGAACAGCACTATCTCGTTGGCACGCCGGAAGGTGAGGACCTGTCCCGGATCCGGTACAGCCCGCCCGAAGAGTCGCCGCTGACCGTCGACCACCGCGCCAAGCTCAATGCCGACGGGGCTTTGGCCGGTCGTATCCGTTTCGACGCCTCGGGCGCCCTCGACGGCCGTCTGCGCGGCCTCTGCAACGGCCGCCGCGACGAGCTGCGCGACCGCTGGGCCCATCTGCTCGCGCCCATGGGGCTGCGCATCGAGGGCGTCGTGGTGAATCACCACCCGACCGACGATTTCTCGAAAGACATGTGGGTCACCGTCGACTACCGCGTGCCCGGCTTCGCGATGCCCGTCGACGGCGGCCTCGAGTTCCGCCCGCCGCTGATGGCCGCCCTGATGCACGACGGCTCTCTGTTCCGCGCCGGCGCCACCGGCTGGGAAGACGAGCGCGACCACGACGTGCTGCTCTACTACACCCAGCTGCTCGAGGTGACCGAGGTCATCGAACTGCCCAAGGGCTACGAGGTGAACGACCCGCCGTCGGTGGACGACGTGGACGAGACCTACGCGGCATTCTCCGCCAACGCCGAAATCAAGGGCCGCACCCTCACCCTCACCACCCGCCACGAATCGCGCCGACGGCAGATCCCGCCGGACGGCTTCGCCGGCTTCAAGGCGTCGGTGGACGCCGCCGCCGATTGGGCCGATGTCCTGGTCCGTGCCGAGAAGGGAGGCCGCCGATGATCCGCCGCACCCTCATCACGCTGCTGCTCTTGGCCTCGGCAGCCTTAGCCCAGATGGGCACATCCGCCGGCCACGATCTCGACGCCCTTTGGGTCCGCGCCCAGGCCGACTACGATCTCTCGTCCCTCGACGCCGTGCTCTTGCTCGAGTCCCGCGAAGTCACTGTCACCGAGGATCACGACCTCGTCACCCGCATCCACCGCATCGTGTGGGTCGGCACCCGGGCCGGCCAGAACGCTCACGCGGACCTGCGCATCCCCTGGAACTCGGCCACCTCGACCTTCGAAGTCGAGACCCTGCGCACCTGGCGCGACAACCGCTGGTGGCCCGATGCCGAACGGCTGAGCGACACCGCCATCGTCGAGACCCTGCCCTACGCCGTGCGCACGGCCTGGGACTATCAGGATCTGCGCGAGACGATGCTGCTGCACGACGGCGTCGAGGCCCCGTGCATCATGGAGACGGCGTACACGATCACCGAACGCGGGGGCGCCGCCCCGGGCGCCGACGGCCTGTTCGTGTTCACGCAGCGCGAGCCCTCGCTCGAGGTGGAGTTCAGCCTCCGCGTGCCGCAGGACACCCAACTCGACCATGCCCTCGGCAACGGCTGCCCCGAACCCATGGCGACCCGCGACGTCGGCGCCACGCACCGCCGCTGGGCGATGTCGGGTCTCCCCGCCCGCAGCCTGCCGATGGTCGACGTCGCAGACGAAGCCCCCTGGGTCCGCTGGTCCACGTGGGGCCGTGAACCCGAGGGCCTCGCCCGCCATCTCGACGCGCTGTTCCAGGCCAACGCCTTCATCCAGCCCGCCATGAGCGACTCGCTGGCCGCGCGCCTGCGCGACGTGGCGACGCCCTTGGCGAAAGCCCGCACCGTGGCCGCTCTGGTCGACGACATGACCCGGCACGCCCACGTCCGCGCCTTCGATCGCCGTTTCGAGCTACGCGACGCCCTGCGCGTCTGGGACACCGGCTACGCCGACGACGCCGACCGCGCCCTGTTGGCCTACACCCTGTTCCGCGAGGCTGGGCTGGTTCCCCGCGCCTGCCTCGTCGGCGCGGACTCGGCCCCCGGACGGGATCCCCTGCCCGGCTTCGCGGCGGCCTCGTTGATGCTGGCCCTCGGACACCCGGCCGTACTCTACGACCCGGCGTCGGGCGATCTGAGGTCCACAGGCAACGTCACGTTCCGCACGCCACCGGCGGAGTCCCTGAGCGGAATGCCCGACCACGGCCACCACGCCGCCCTCGACCTGTCCCTCACCCCCAGCGAGGACGGCTGGCGAGGCACCGGAGCCCTCCAGGCCTCCGGCCTGCTCAACCCCTGGCCTGACATGGCCGGCGCCATGGACCAAGGTCTGGACCGCATCGCCTACGCAGTGCTTTCCGGGGCCGATGCCGACGATGCCGAAGCGGAATGGTTCGACGCCGCCACGGCCGTCATGGGTTTCTCGTTCTCCCTCAACGCCCCGGAGCCTGACGAAGCCGACCGCATCACGTTGATCATCGGCGATCTCGAAGGCGGCATCGTCACCCACCTCCCCCACGGCACAGACACCTGGCGCGAAACCCGCACCTCGCCGATTCAGCTACCGACACCCATGGGCCAACGCCTCACCGTCCATCTCTCCCTCGGCGAAGGCACCCTCGTCCGCGCACCAGCCCCACGGGAACTCACCAACGACGTGGGACGTTTCGCTCTCGCCGTCGAAGAAACCAACGGCGTGCTGACCGTAACCAGGGAACTCGAACTGACCACCGACACGATCACCACCGAGCAGTGGCCCCAGCTCCGCGCCCTGCTCCTGGAAGAGGCCGACCCGGCCAACCGCACCATTCTGCTCAGGGAGGATTGACCACGCCTCTTGCGATCCCCTAGACTCACGGTGCGGCGGCCGCTCACAGGCCGCCGCACCCGCGGATCGCCTGCCGCAGCGAAAGCGGTCCCACCCCTGAGCGATCCCGCCATGACGACCAGCATCGAAACGGAGATTTTCATGTCCGCAAATCGAACCGGCGTGTGTGCCTTGATCGCCGCCGCCCTGATGTTGTTCTTGCCTTGCGTCGGCCACGCCGACCCGGAGATCGGCGGCGACCCCGACCCGGCTCCGATGACCTCCCCCTTCCAACTCGACGACCTCGACACACGAATCAACATCTCGCTCGCCAGGCTGATCATGACCGACGAGGACTTGGGCGAGCAGTACGATGGCATGTGGATGCTCGGCGGCGAGGTGTCGTTCGCCATGGCTCCGCTCTCGCGCTTCTTCCTGTCCGGTCATTTCGGCTCGATGAAGGGCGATCCCTACGTCGACGACCCCACCTTCACAGGCGGCGACACGCGCTTCCGCGCACTGCCTTTGCGGGCCGGCCTGCGCCTCGACTCCTCCGCCAACTCCGCGTTCAAGATGGAATGGACAGCCGCCTATCAGATCGCCTGGGTGAGCGAGGAGACGCCCATCTACGACTACTCCGGCGCCACGAGCATCGAGGAGCCCTCAGGCTGGACCACCGGGCTGTTCTTCGGCGTCGCCCCCTCGGTGATATGGGCCGAAGGAACACGCACGGTGCGCCTGGAGATGGGCTGGACAGGCTTCGGCGGCGACATCGGCCACGGCGTGCAACGCCACGAAATCTCTGCGACCGGCATCTGGCTGGCCCTCGGCACCACCATCCAACTCTGATCGCACGGAAGGAGGACACAATGAGAACCGAATCCACAACATCACGCCGCCTACCGTTGCTCGCGCTTCTGGCCGCCCTCGCGCTGTCCGGATCCGCCCTCGCCGACGGCATGCCGTTCCCGCCCTACATGTACGAGATGTACGAGACCGACCAGATCGCCTACATCGACCACGATGCCGACACCGACACCGAAGAGCTCCACATTCTGCCGGTGTTCCGTGGCGACGCAACCGACTTCGCCTGGGTCGTACCCACACCGTCGGTGCCGGTGGTCGCGGAGTCCAACGACCAGATCTTCTGGCAATGCGCGCAGTTGAGCGCCCCCGTCTACCGCAACCGCGACTCGTTCTGGGGCTGTCAGGACAACTACTACGACACCATCGCCCTGCCCGGTAATGAAGACGGTGTCACGATCTACTCCCACGACCTCGTGGGCATCTACGATGTCCTGGTCCTGGGCGCCTCCGACGCCGCGGCCCTGGCCGACTCGCTCACTGCCTGGGGCTACCTCCACGAGGACAACGTCGACGCCGTGCTGCCGGTGCTCGAAGCCTACGTGACCGACGGCTGGAGCTTCACGGCCATGCGCATCAGCGAGGAAGCCTTCGGCGGCCAGGAGTACTGGTACGGCGGCGTCGACCCGGTCAAGTTCACCTTCGCCTCGGAGGAGATCGTCTACCCCATGCGCATCTCGGCCCAGGGCTCGGCCGAGACCTGCGACGTGATCCTCTACGTGGTGGCCGACCACCGCATGACCTTCGACGACGCCCGCACCGACTACGCCAACCGCCTGACCGCCGACGAGCTGGCCGCCGTGCGGCATCAGTACTCCATACTCGGATCCATGCTCGACGAAGGCGACTTCATCACCAAGCTGAGCCGGACGTTCACGCCGGCGGAGATGAACGAGGACCTGGTGCTGGAGAGGGCGTCTAGCGACGAGGAGTTCAAGCAGGTGCACTATTCTGGAGTGCCGATCACGCTGGGCCTGCTGATGGCGGTCGGGGTCGGGCTTCAGGCTCTCAAAAGACGGAGGCGGCGCGACTAACCCTCATATATCATGGGCTCGTTCCACCTCAACCCCGGGAGCGAGCCCATGAGCCGACCGACCGCCAGCATCACCCACAAAATGGCCGACTTCACCCTCGGCCTCCGCTTCGAAGACATCCCCGCCCCCGCCGTCAAGGAGGCCAAACGCTTCCTCCTGGACAGCGTCGGCTGCGCCCTGGCCGCCGTGAAGAACGAGGACATGGCTGCCATGTACCGCTTCATCGAGAAGCTGGGCGGCACCCCCGAAGCCACGCTGATCGGCACCGGCCACCGCACCAACGCCGCCAACGCCGCGTTGATGAACTCGCTGCTCGTGCGCGCCCTCGACTACAACGACATCTACTGGGAGCAGGACCCCTCCCACCCCTCCGACATCATCTTCGGCGCCATCAGCCCGGCCGAGGCCCTGGGCCGCGACGGCCGCGAGACGCTCACGGCCATGGTCATCGCCTACGAGCTGGAGATGCGCTGGTGCCTGGCCTGCTTCCCCGGCGTGCGCGAGGTGGGCTGGCATCACGCCACCCTCACCCAGCTCGTGAGCCCGTTCGTGGCGGGGCGCATCTACGGTCTCGATGCCGACCAGCTCGTGGCCGCCGCCGGCATCTCGGGCAGCAGCCACTACACCCTGGGCGGCGTGGTCGCCGGTCACCTGACGAACATGAAGAACACCGCCGACCCCCTCGCCACCCAGGCCGGCGTGCTCGCCGCGATGATGGCCCGCGAGGGCTACGAAGGACCGGTGGAGGTGATCGAGGGCAAGGAGGGCTTCCAGCACGTGCTGCACAACGTGGAGCTCAAGCCCGAGATCCTCCTGGACGGCCTAGGCAGCCGATTCCTAATAACTGAGTGCGGCTACAAGGCCTTCCCCACCGAAGCGCTCACGCACCAGCCGATGTCGGCGGTGCAGGGCATCATGAAGAGCAACGGACTGACCGCCGAGGACGTGGCCAAGATCCACATCCGCACCACCGCCCGCGGCGCCGACATCCTGTCCGACCCCTCGAAGTACGACCCGCAGACCAAGGAAACGGCGGACCACAGCCTGCCCTACTGCCTCGCCGCGGTGGCGGCCGACGGCGGCGTTTACCCCAACTCGTTCGAGCAGGACAAGCTGTTCGATCCGAGGATCCGCAGGCTGCTCGGGCTGATCGAAGTGGTGGCCGACGTCGAGATCGACGCCATGTTCCCCGGCACCAAGCGCGCCGTCGCGAAGATCGACACCCTCGACGGCCGCTCGTTCGAGGCGACGGTGGATCACGCCAAGGGCAGCCCCCAGAACCCGATGACGGACGAGGAGCTCGTTGCCAAGTTCCGGGCGAATGCCGACGGAGTCGTGGATACGGCGAGGCAGGATGCGATCATCGAGGCGACCTGGGGAATCGACCAGGCCGCGGGCGTGGGCGACTACATGAAGCTGCTGGTCGTCTAAGCCCCCCGACGCAACCTTCCCCCGGCGACGCCGTACCGGGTCGGGTGCTGAACGCATGGTTTCACCCGACCCGGGAGGCCCGACCGTGAAGACGTCCCTATCGTTGATCCTGATCGCGACCTGCCTGATCGCCTTCGCCCCCCCCGCCGACGCCCAATCCCTGGCCGGGCGCCACCGCCTGGGCCTGCGCCTGGGCGCCTGGAACCAGACCGCGGACGTGCGCGTGGAGGCCGTGTCGCCGACGGTGTCGACCTCGGTCGGCAACAACGGCATGCTCGGCGGCGTGAGCTACGGCTACTGGCTGAACGACGACCTGGCCCTCGACATCGACATCGGCGCCCTGACCCTCGACGCCGAAACCCTCGTGAACACGGCCGGGGTTTCGACGAACTTCGCGGCGGTCGGCGAGGTGCTGCTCGGCATGCGGCGGTATCTGACTGCGTCGGCGGAGCGCACGACGGTGCGGCCGTATCTCGGTGCCGGCGTGGGCGTGTTCCGGGGGAGTCAGGACGATGTCGTGACCGGAGTGTCCGTGGTGGTTTCGTCTCGAGAGGAGACGGCGATGGGCGGGCGGCTCGGGGTCGGGATCGACGTGTTCCCGAGTCGGCGCTTCATGGTCGGGCTGGGAGTCGGGTACAACCTCATGGCAGATTTCGACGAGCCGATCGCAGGGAGCAGGAACTATAGCGGGCCGGTGGTGAGTTTCGACTTTGCTTATTTGTTTGGGGGTGGGGAGTAGGGGTGGTTCATGGTCCCCGGGATCTTCAGACCCTTCAGACCGTCCAGGGTGAATTGACGTTTTCTGCAGGGGTGTGATACGATGCACTGCGATCTTTGGTCGCAGTGTTTTCGTTTATGGCGATCGGTATAGGGTGGGATTCTATTTGATTCACTGAGATAAGGAATGGGATATGGCTAGATACTCAGTCTCAATGGCGAAAAATTTAATCGCGCGTAGTCTTCGCAATATCGTAGATCCAGTTCCGTCAGCAATAGAGCGCAAAGCGGTCTGGGAGTACTTCGAAAACTGCTGTGCCTATTGTGGGCTCGAAATGTCTCCTACAGCGCGAATCGGGCACCTCGATCATGTCATCCCCGCCAGTGAAGGTGGAAGCAATCACGTATCGAATTTCAAGCGCTTGCAGCTGACAAAGGCGCTAGGCACGGCCCTGGCTGAAGTCTCTGATTAGCTTCGCTACGGCCCTGCAAGGCCAGGCCCGCGCCAAGCACCTTCGCAGCTGAAGCCATCGTTAGCCGGAGAGCATTTCATATAGCACTCGAAATTCATTTCTTCTTCGGTGGAGTCCAATCTGGTATCTCGCGTTTCATGAACTCGTCGAACAACGGCACCGTAAACGCGGTATCACCGTGCGAGGGGCTCCAGATCATTCCCTTCTTGATTAATCCGCTCCGTAAGGGGCCCAAACTCTCCACTTTTCTGCCGAAGAGTTGAGCGATCTCACCCGACCGATGAGCATCTGGACCAAGTTCTGCCATCGCCCTGAGATAATCCTGTTCGCGAGGAGTGAGCCGGTCAAAGCGCACTCTAAAGAAGTTCTTATCTAGAGCTTTTGTTGCGTCATCACTGGCTTGTGCGATGTCGCTCGTGTCAATTGGAGACGCATCGGCTACACGCCATGCGTGCTTGCCCCACTCCTGCAGGAAATATGGGTAGCCACTTGTTACGGTATAGATCATATCAAGGGCAGCGTCATCGATGTTAACCCCCTCATCTTGAAGCGGCCGAAAAATTGCTTCTCTTGCAGCGGCTTCGGAAAGAGGTCCGACTAGTGGGTAGTCGAATAGCCGTTCCGCGTATGACTTTGCTTCACCAGCAAGGCCTGCAACCTGGGGGAGCCCTGCGCCAAACAACACGATGGGTAGACCGCCTTGCGAAATCATGTGAAACGCCACGATTAGGGCTCGAAGGTCTTCCGCGGTCAGGTATTGGATCTCATCAACTATAATCGCCACACACCCATCACCAGCACGCGCTGCTTTCCCAACTGATACGAGTAACGCAGGGAGATCGATCTCGAGGTTCCCGCTATCTGCTGTCGGAGGTTCGTTAACCTCCAAGTGCAGCTCTCCTATGGAGACCTTGAATGCACTGGCAAATCCACGCAGTGCGCCGAGTGATTGAGCCGCAAGATCCTTGGCTTTCTCCATTCGGCTTAGTTGGACCAGCGCACCCTTGAGAGCCGGTGCTAAGTAGGCGGCCAAGCGCTGGCCTTCCGGCGCCTCCAGTTTGACTAGGAGATATCCTAGTTCTTCTGCGATCTGTCCGATTCTGTTGAGTAGCACGGTCTTTCCGACGCCCCGCAGCCCAAGGAGCATTTGGCTCTTTTCGGGCCTGCCGTTCCGAATTCTGTGGAGCGCTATGTCAGCGGCTGTGATGATTTCATCTCGACCAACCAAGGCTGGCGGTGGTGTTCCGGCGCCTGGTGCGAATGGGTTCTTGCGGGGGTCCATTCCGGGCTGCTCCCTTTATAAATGAGAGAACTATAGGCGAATTACCAATCTATCCCATTACCTACATCTGGAAATATAGCAAGATTTACCTATCTTATCAATCTATTCTTGAGTCTAAAATGACACTTAAGATGATTGATAGGATCTGAGCGCGGACTGATGTGGATCATTATGACTATGGGTATATCGAGATTTGGGGAGTGATTTCGAAATACCTACACCCACCTACTCCCCCACCACCCCCGAAACCCGCACCACCCAGGCATCCCCACAAGGCGGATCAACCCTCACCGCCTCCGGCACCTCAACCTCGATCACCGCCGGCGTCGCCGTCTCCCCCTCGTCGGCGAGATAGATGGCATGGACCGCCCCGTCCGCCCGCTTGTGCGTGAGGCACACCCGCCCCGTCTTGTACGGAGCCAGGGCTCGCGTCCCGTAGATGGCCTCCCCGTTGACCGACATCCACGCCCCGACGCCCTCCAGCAGCTCGTAGGCGCCCGCATCCCAGCCGCCGTCGAGCCAGAGGATTACCACCTGACCGTAGCCGGTCATCAGCTCCATGATCTGGGTGTGGGTGAACTGGACGAACTTCTCCCAGCGTTCGGGATCGAACACGACGGGGTCGAAGGTGCTCTTGAGGTTCTCGTACTCGCGCTTGTAGGCGAAGTAGTCCTGGGGATTCTCGCCCTCACGCCGTTCGCACCAGCCGTAGTCCTCGGGACAGATCGACCACGACTGCACGATGCCCCACTGGCCGGAGTGAGACCCATGGACGCCGGTCCGCCCTCCGACCTATAGTGTCGGCATTGGACGGAGCATGAGACCGGTCGTTCGCCGGCCCCCGGATGCTCTCCGCAAACTCGGAGGACAGCCCCTTCCCTGGAGACGCGATCCTGATGAACTCCACGAACACGGCCCCCCACCGGCCGGGATCGCCCTGATCGGCGGCCATGGGACTGCGGATCCGAACTGGCCCCTCGATATCGTGGCGCTGACCTTGAACTTCTCCGCGCTGTGGATCGTGTCGGCTCTGCTGTTCCGAAAGGCGGTGCGATCATGACCACCACTCCCGCCTGGGTCTTCTGAGACCTGCTGTCCGGCGTGTGGGCATCGCCGGAGCCGCGGGAGGCCGCCTATTCCGCCATCACGACCTTCAGGACCGATCGCTCTTCACCGGCGAGCAGACGCGCGAAATACACGCCGCTGGGCAGGCTCCGCCCCCCCGCGTCGGTCCCGTCCCAAGCGACCTCCGTCCGGCCGACGCCGACCACCCGATCGAGCAGCCGCGCCACGCGACGTCCGCGGGAGTCGTAGACGTCGAGGTGCGCCGGCCGGGCCGCACGCGATTCGAAGGCGATGGTCACGGCCGGGTTGAACGGGTTCGGCCAGGCCGACAGGGTCACACCGCGGCCGGGAAGCGGCTCGTCCGGCACCGGCGTCGTATCGAACAGCCGCGCCACCCATACCTGCTCCGGCTGGGGCACGCCGCCGACCGTATCGCGCTGGGTCCAGGCCAGCACCGGAAAAGGCGACGGGTCGACGGCGATGGCGACCCGCGAACTCGCCGAACCATGTGACGTCACGTCGTCGAGAAAATCCCCTTCGTCGGTCCAGACCCCGCCGTCGCGCACGCGGTACTCCAGTGTCCGGCGCAGGGGCGTGAAATCCGCGGCCCGCGATTCCTGGTACCAGAAAGCGTGGACTTTGCCGTCGGGGCCGGCGGCGATGCGGGGCGACATGGGCCAATCGAACTCGGAGGTGTAGCTCGTCATGTTCACGTCGGGAAGCCACCCAGATCCGGGCTCGTACGCCTGATAGTGGACGCTGCCGCAGGGGCATGTTGGCTGGGGACCCAGCCCCAGCACATGGCGGCCGAGGGTCCCGTCGGTCACGATGTCGAACTCGCCTTCAACGGGGCAAGGCGCCGGCACCGTTACCGGCGCCATCCAGCCGACGGCCAGATCCTTGGTCACCGAGTTGAGCATGGATCCGCCGGACGCGTCGCTGAGATAGAAGATCGTGGGCCACGGCCCGGCCGGACCGGTGCTCCAGGTGATCTGCGGTCCGGGCGGCACGACCGACTCCGTCACGACGGTTTCGAACGCGGACCAGCCGAACGCGTTGTGCGACGCGAATTGGACATAGTGATCACCGCTCGGCGGATTGGGCCAGGTCTCGACGGTCAGGAACACGTCGGGACCGGCGGCATCGGTGGGCACGCCCCAGATGTCCATGCCGGTCACGTAGCCGTTGGGCGGGAGCAGGACCTCGTCCATGGGATCCCAAGTGCCGTAGTCGTCGGCATGGCGGATCACGACCATCTCGCCGCTGTTGACCGCGGCGTAGAACCCCGTCCGGCTCCAGCAGACCACCCCCGAACTCCCCGAGGTCAGGGTCATCGGCTCCGGCCAGACGATGGCGTCGGACGAGAGCGTCGCAAAGACCATGACATTGACGAAGTCCATCAACAGCGGGTCGCCCGCGGTGCCGTAGACCAACACCGTGACCCCGTCGGGCGACGAGGCCAGGGCCGGCGACCAGGTGTCGTTGGGTTCGAAGGTGGCCTGGTCGGCGAGCCATTGGGCGTAGGACGAGGCGGAAATCAGCAAGAGGACGGCGATCAATAGGACATGATTGCGGCAGTTCATCGTTCCCCCCGATCGTAGAAGCCACATGGGGGGATGATACCAGATCCCTGTCGATTATTGACATTCAATATGGCCGATGACCTGGATCGGGAGCCTTGATGGAATGACGGCCGACGCCCCGAGCGCGCCGGCCGTCCCCTCTTGCCTCTTTGATCAGGACCCGACGGTCAACGTGACCCTCAGCACCCTGTCCGCAGCCGGATACGGGAACCCGTCGGCGACCATGCGGACCCTCGCGTCGGTGTCGTCGGCACCGGTGTCCGGGCCCGTCTGGCGGGGCGCCTGATCGGGACCCACGCCCGGCCACTGATTCATCTCCGAACCCGCATCCCAGAGGCCCAGGGACATCGAGACGTCGCCGGTCACGGGATCGCCCATGGCGTCGAAGAGCGCCAGGCCGGCGCCGTCGAAGGCCAGGAACAGGTCGTTGGACTGCACGAACATCGCGGCGAGGGACAGGCGATCGCCGTCGGTGGCCTCGAAGGTCGTCACGTAGCTCTCGCCCGGGAAGATCGGCGCGGCGCCGGCGCCGCCCACGGGCATCGTCACGGCCTGGGCGCTCGAAACGCCGGCGAGGGCCGAGAGGGTGGACACCAGCATGCCGGGATCCCCGTCTTCGGCCAGCACGGTCAGCCCGGTGCCGGTGTCGGCGACGCCGCTCGTGAACAGATGCACCGACGATCCGTGAACCGCGACGGCGGCCGGCGCGACCGGCGTGGCGAGGGCGGTCCGCGAGGCCAGGACCGGGGCCAGGACCGCGGGATTGCCGTCCTCGGCCACGGCTGCGAGTCCCTCCATGCGCTCCACGGCGCCGGCGGTGAACAGCGGGTCGGAGCCGCGGTGCACGGCATAGACGCCGGGTGCGATGGGAACGGCCAGCGATGGTCCGCTCGAGGGCTGCAGCGTCGAGCCGTCGGACACGTTCTCGATGCGCACGCGGAACAGGCCCTCGCCCAGCGGGGTCAGGATCACGGCGATCACCTCGTCGACCGCGGGATACATATAACCGTCATCGACCAGGCGCACCGTCGCATCGGAGTCCGCGGCACCCGTGTCGGCACCGGACTGGCGCGGCGCCTGATCGGCGCCCAGGCCCGGCTCCTGATTGATTTCGCTGCCGGCGTCCCAGAGCATGACCTGAGCGGTCACGTCGCCGCTGACCGGCAGGCCCATGCCGTCGTAGAACGCGATGCCGCCGCCGTCGGGGGCGAAGAACAGGTCGTTGGACTGCACGAACATGGTGGCGAAGGAGAGCAGGTCGCCGGGAGCGGCGCCCACCTCGAACTGGTAGGCCATGCCGGGTCCGGCCGCCGCCGGCGCGGCCTCGCCCACGGGCGTGTTGAAGACGCCGCTCGCCGCGTACTCACCGGCCATGGACACGTTTTCGATGGTGAGGGTGAACGTGGTGGCGACGTCGACGGGATTCGTCGGATCATCGTCGGAGCAGCCGGTCAGGGCCGTCACGGCCAGCACCGCCAGCAGCATCATGCGGTAATTCAGGGTCGGGATCATGGAGTCGCCTCCTGTTGACGGTTCGAATCAGGCGCTGGTAGACTGCGACGTCCGCCGCGTTCCGCGCCTCATGTGTACTCATCGGGTACGACACCCGCGCGGACCTGTGACCACAATTCGGAGAATTTTATTCCTAATTCCCCGACACACCTCCACCGGATGGTTCGTACCCCATGCAAGACCCATCCGGATCGTCGAGGCGACCCCCACCGGATCTCTCCCGGGAAACCCTCCTCGCCGTCCGCCGCCGTGATCCGGAGGCCCTCGCGGCGCTCTTCGAGCATTCCTTCGACCGGCTCTACGGACTGGCGCAGCGGATGCTCGGCGACCGTGCCGCCGCTGAGGACGTGATGCAGGAGACCTATCTGCGCATGCACCGGGCCGCGGCGACCATCGACGTGGAGCGCGATCCGCTGCCCTGGCTCAAGTCGATCACGGCGAACCTGTGCCGCGACCATCGGCGCTCGTTCGCCGCCAAGGTCGCTTCACGGTCCGAAGACGTGGACGATCCGGCCGGGCGCGGCGGCAACTTGGCGGGCGTGGGGCCCGACCCGGAAGAGCACACCCTGACGGCCGCGAGAGAGGCGAGGGTCCAGGCCGCGGTCGACGCGCTGCCCGAGCAGCTCCGGGAGGTCGTGATCCTGAAGGACTACGAGGGACTCGATCACGTCGCCATCGCCGGCATCGTCGGCACGAGCCACGCCGCGGTGCGCAAGCGCTACTCGCGGGCCCTGGAACAACTGGGAGAAGCCCTGAAGGACGTGTGGCCATGAGCGACCGCCACGACATCCCGCTGACCGCAGCGCAGCGCCGCGCCGCCGAGGCCGTGCAGAGCCTGTCGCGCCCTGAAGCCGACACGGATTTCCGCGCGCGTCTGAAGGCCGATTTCGCCTCGGGAGCCGTCGCCGCTGCGAAGCCCGCCGCCTTCGCAACGCGACCCCGCCCCCGCTTCGGATTCGCCCTCTGGGTTCCCTTGACCGCCGCCGCGGCCCTGGCCGCGGTCATGGTCTTCGGCGGCCGTCTGCCCGGCCCCGAGGCCCTGGGCTCCCATATCGCCGGCACCGTGCTGGTCGACGGCCGCGCCGTCGCTGCCGGCGACAGCCTCCGGCTCGACGAGCTGTTGCGCCCCGGCGCCGAAGTCGTCCTGAGCGAAGGCGCCGAACTGGACATCCTCTACCCAGGCAGCTTCGTCATGCGCCTGGCGTCGGGCACGACCATCACCCTGCCCGACCGGCCCCGGCGCTGGTTCGGCGGCGACCTCGACGCCGTCATGCCCGAGGGCGAGATCTCGATCCGCACCGGACCGGACCTGGCAGGCCGCATGCTCGCCGTGAGCACGCCCGAAGGACGGGCGCGGATCTACGGCACGCTGGTGTCGATCTTCCGCAACGACGAACTCACCTGCGTCTGCCTCTATGAAGGCACCGCGGTTATGGACGACCTGGAGCAGGAGCTCGGTCCCGTGCCCGCCGGCAAACGCTGGGTCCTGTTCGCGGACGGACGCGACGCCGAACTGCTCGACATCGCGCCGCCTCACCTGGAGCATATGGAGGGGTTGGATCGGGAGCGGTGCGACTGTTTCGGCGGCGCGCACAAGGAGCAGACACCATGACCCGTGACGACCCCCGCCCCATCCTGGCCTACGTCGTCATCGCCTACGCAATTTCTTGGGCGATCTGGTTCGCCGGCATCCTATCCATCGACGGCATGACCGGGATCGGGGATGAACGATTCTCGCCCTTCTTGCTGGCGGGCAGCTTCGGGCCGAGCATCGCCGCGCTGGTGGTCGCCGGCGTCACCGGCGGGCGGGCGGCCATCTTCGGTTTGCTGAGGCGTCTGATCCTCGTCAGAGTGAATTGGCGGGTGTATGCAGTCACCTTCTTCCTAATGCCCACCATCGGCCTGGTCTTCTATATCGTCGGCGGCATTGCACCACGCATCTCGATTTGGAAGATCGCCGCGACGATGATTCCTCTGCTGCCGATCAACGCGCTGCTGGGGGGGGTCGTGTTCGGCGTCGGCCCGCTGGGCGAAGAACTGGGCTGGCGCGGTGTCCTCCAATCTCGCCTGCAGGGCTGCACGAACTCCGTGGCCACCGCCGTGGTCATCGGCCTGATCTGGGCGCTGTGGCACCTTCCGGCCTTCCGGTTCGCGGATTTCCGCAACGGTCTGGACCTGCCGCAGTTCGTCGTCCTGTATCCCGTTTCGACGATCCTCATCGCCTTCGTCATGGGCCACTTGTGGCGGTGGAGCCACGGCAGCGTGTTCCTCGCGATCATGTTCCACGCCACGCTGAACACGATGGCCGTCGATTTGATGCGCGAGAACTGGTGGGATTTCGGCGGGTGGAGCCCCCTGCGGATCTACCTCGTGATCCTGGCCGTCTTCGCGCTGACGGCCGTTGCGGTCGAGGTGCTGGCACGGACTGTGTTTCGCCGATTTCTGCCTGATTCAGCGGCATAGGACACATCGACGTCGGCACGCCGATGGTTCGCCATCATCAATGGGCACGGGACCGTTCGCTTCGGCGCATTCCCTACCGATTGACTATGCTATCCGGGATCGGTTATCCTTGGTCACTTGGCCGAACCCCCGACCCGACCGACCAGCGCCCCCAGGCAGGCCCGCCGACCTCATCGACCAAGCCACCATCATTCCGGGAGCGTGCGTCATGAACGTGCGGACTTCGTGGGCTTGTGTCGTCGTGCTGCTCCCCTTGGTCCTTGCGGCCGACGTCGCCGACGCCGCCGTGCAACAATACGTCGAGACGTTCTCGACCACCGCCTTCATGGACCCGGCGAACACGACGGCGATCTGGGATACGGGCGCCGGAGAGCTGATGCTTCCGCCGTTCATGCCCTCGATCATCGGCGGCTACGACACGCCGAGCACGGCATACAACATCGAAGTCGCCGGCAACCTGGCATTCGTGGCCGACTATGCCTCGGGACTCCAGATCATCGACATCACGAATCCGGCCAACCCGGCTTTCGTCGGCAGCTTCGTCCCGGCCGACCGCAGCCAGGGCGTCGCGGTGTCGGGCGATCTGGCCTTCGTCGCCGACACTTACGCTGGATTGCGGATCATCGACATCGAAGATCCCGCCAACCCGTTCCTGGTCGGCAGCTACCCCACATCGGGGCAGGCCACCGCCGTCGTCGTGGCCGGCGATCTCGCCTTCGTGACCGACTACGCCTCGAGTCTGCTGATCATCGACATCGCCAATCCGGCGAGTCCGGGCCTGGTCGCCACCTACAATACGGGTGTGGGCGCCAAGGACGTTGTCGTCGATGGCGACCTCGCCTTCGTCGCGGTCGAGGTCTCGGGACTCCAGATCATCGACATCACCAATCCGGCGGCTCCAGCCTTCGTCGGCTCCTACAACACGCCTGGATTCGCCCAGAGCATCGCGGTGGACGGCAACCTCGCGTATGTCGCGGACTTCGGTTCCGGGCTCCAGATCATCGACATCACCGATCCTGCGACCCCGACCCTCGTCGGTACCTTCGACACTCCTGGAAGCGCCAAGGGTGTCGCGGTGAACGGCGACCGCGCCTTCGTCGCGGATTACGGTGCGGGCCTCCAGGTCATCGACATCAGCGATCCCGCCTCACCATCCCTTCTCGAGACGCTGGCCATGCCGGATATCGCCCTCGGCGTGGCCGTGGCGGGAAACTTCGCGTTTGTGGCCGACTTCACGGCCGGCCTCAAGGTCGTCGAATTCGCGGTTCCTGCGGTTCCGTCGCTGGTGTCCAGGACCGGGCTGACGGGCCGGGCGACGAGTGTGGCGATCGCCGGCGACCTTGCCGTCGTCGCGGTGGACTGGGCCGGCATCGACATCGTCGACATCAGCGATCCTGCAGCCCCGGTCGTCATCGGCAACTGCAATACGCCGGGCAGTCCCTTCCATGTCGTGGTGTCCGGTGATCTGGCCCTGGTGGCTGCCTGGGAAGCGGGGCTCCAGATCATCGACATCTCCAACCCCCAGAACCCCAGGCTCGCAGCTTCCATCGGAACCTCCGGAAACGCCGCCAGGGTCGCCGTGGCCGGGGACCTGGCCTACGTGGCAGACGGGGATCTCCAGGTCATCAGCATCAGCGATCCGCTGAACCCGAACCACATCGGTACCTTCCCATCGGGAAGCAACATCATGGGCGTGGCGATCTCCGGCGACCTCGCCATCGTGGCGAACCTCGGCGTCGGCATCCAGGTCCTCGACATCAGCGATCCATCGAACCCGTTCCTGGTCAGCACCTACACGGTGGTCGACCTTTCCCAGGGCGTCTTGGTGGAGGGCGACCTCGTCTACGCGACCGGATACACCTCCATGCTGATCATCAGCATCGCGAACCCCGCGGTACCCGTCCTGATCGGAAGCCACACGGTGCACGGCACCGACATCACGATCGCCGGCAATCTCTCCTTCAATGCTGCGTTTTCTAGCCCCTATGTCGTTATCGATGTGACCGACCCCGCGAATCCGACACCCCACGGTCTGATCAGCCTGCCGGGCGACAAGCCGGTCGGGGTCGCCGTGGCCGGCGACCTGGCCTACGTCGCGATGAATGACATCGACCCGTGGGGCGGCCTGACGGGTGAGCTCCAGGTCGTCCGGGCGTTCCAGGCCGACGTGACCCTGGAACTCGGAGAGGGCCGGTCGCTTCCCATCGACGACTCGTCCGAGACCATCGCGCGCGTGCGCCTGTCGAGCAGCCAGACCGCCGGCGTGACTTGGGACATCAGCGCCGACGGCGGGGTCCTCTGGCAGGCGATCGAGCCGGACAACCTGTGGACCCGGATCGACGCCCCCGGCAGCGACCTGGTCTGGCGGACCACACATGCGTGGACCATCGGCAACAACCCCACCGTCGCGGACATGCAGATCGAATGGGTCACCCAGAATGCGATCATCGACGCCGTCAGCGACGTCCCCGACGACCAGGGCGGCCGGGTCTACGTCGACTGGAGCCGCTCGGGTTACGACTTTGCCGACGAGACCGCCCTGCCCGTCGCCGGCTACAACCTTTATCGCCGCCTCGACAACCCCGTGCTCGCCGCCGAAGTCCGCCGCGCCGGTTCCCCGGGTACGGCCGACGCGTCGGCATGGCCTTCGCCCGACGTTCCGTCCTATGCGTACAAGGGCGGAACCTACATCACCGGCTCGACCGCCGAAGCGACGCCCGCGTCGATCCCCCCGGGCACCTGGGTCCTGATGGGATCCGCTTATGCGACACAGAGCGACTCCTATCGCTTCGAAGCCACCACCGAAGCGGACTCGAGCGCGACGGGCAGCCACGACGCCGTCTATCTCATCACGGCGCACACGACCACGCCGTCGGTCTGGTTCTCCAGCGCCCTCGTCAGCGGTCATTCGGTGGACAACATCGCTCCCGCTGTGCCGACGAACGTCTCCCTCGCCTACTTCACCGGCAGCGGCAACCTGCTCGCCTGGGATCCCGCGCCGGAGACGGACTTCCAGTACTTTCACGTGTACCGCGACACCGACCCGTCCTTCGCCCCCTCACCCGCCAATCTCGTCCATTCGACCATCGCAACCGGCTGGACGGATCCAGACCACGACACCGACGGCGTCTTCTACCGGATCACGACCCTCGACCACGCCGGCAACGAGAGCGGTCCCGCGAGTGCCGGCACGGTGACGGGCGCCGAGAATCCGTCGGCTCCGCCCATGTTCGCGCTCCACCCCAACGTCCCCAACCCTTTCAACCCCTCGACGCTCCTGCGCTTCGACGTGCCGGCGGGCGGCGGGCGCATCACCCTCGCGATCTACGATGTGGGCGGCCGCCTTATCGACGTGCTGATCGACGGCGTGCAGCCGGCAGGCACCGGATCGATCGCCTGGAACGGCCGCGACGAGGTGGGACGTGCCGTGCCTGCAGGCGTCTACTTAGCCCGGCTGGTCGGAGACGGCCGCCTGATGATCACGAAGATGATGCTGGTCCGATAAGGAGCCCGACCCGAAGGGTCACCAGCTCCTGGCCGGGGCGGCGGCACTTGTCTCCATTCGCGTTCCGGGTGTGGATCGGATCGTCGGATCATGGCATGATCCCCGTTCTCCGAGCCGCCTGATCCGGGACGCCGTGATTGGAGATCATCGTGATCCGTAACGCAACGTTCCTGCTCCTTATCGTGAACCTGCTCGCCGCCGGTTGCGCGACGTCGCCTGCGCCGATGGATCAAGTCGTCCCCGGATCGCTACCTCAACCACCGGCCGATGAAACCGCCGCCATGGCAGGCGTATGGATCGGAACCCTGGACGTCGGCATCGAGCTGCGCGTGGTGCTGAAGGTGCAGGACGAAGACGGCCGCTGGGGGGCCACCATCGACAGCATCGATCAGGGGGCATACGGCATGACGGTCGACACCCTGACCGTCGACGGAGCCGAGGTGAGCTTCGCGATGCAGGCCATCGGCGCCTCCTACTCCGGTGTCTTCATCGACGACGACCACATCGAAGGCTCCTGGCTCCAGGGGGTCCCTCTCCCGCTGACGTTCGAGCGCACGGACGAGGAACCGACCCTGAAACGTCCGCAGACGCCCCGGGGCCCGTTCCCCTACGCCGTCGAGAACGTCGCCTTCTCGTTCGATCCCCTCGACGCCGCCGCGACCCTCAGCCCGACCGCGTCCGATGACGAAGCCTCACGGATCACCCTGCGCGGCACCCTGACCCTGCCGCCCGGCGACGGCCCCCATCCCGCCGTGCTGCTGATCACCGGCTCCGGTGCCCAGGACCGCGATGAGACCATCATGCAGCACAAACCCTTCTGGGTGCTCGCGGATCACCTGAGTCGCCACGGCCTCGCCGTCCTGCGCGTCGACGACCGAGGTGTCGGTGAAAGCACCGGCAATTTCCACCTCGCGACCACGGCCGATTTCGCCACCGACGCCGCGGCCGGCTTCCTCTTCCTGCAGCAACACGACAAAATCGACCCGACCCGTGTGGCCCTGCTCGGCCACAGCGAAGGCGGCCTGATCGCACCGATGGTCGCCGCCAGCGCCGGCGAAGTCGCCGGCATCGTCCTGATGGCGGGCCCGGGCGTCGACGGTCGGAAGGTTCTCGATCTCCAGCTGAGGCTTCTGCTCGAAGCCGAGGGCGTGCCCCCTGCCATGATCGCGATCCAACAGGAGCGACAGGCAGCCTTGCTCGACGTCGTGGGTGCTGACATGGAGCCGTCCGAAATGTCCGCACGCCTCGACGCCCACTGCGAGAGCAGTTATGAAGCCCTCTCCGCACAGGAGCAACAGGCCGTCGGGTCCGTCGACGATTACAAGAAGGCGATCCAACGGCAGGTCGGAAGCCTCTGGATGCGCTGGTTCCTGCGCCACGACCCTGCACCGACTCTGAGCCGAGTGACATGCCCGGTGCTGGCGGTCAACGGCGCCAGGGATCTCCAGGTGGACCCGGATCAGAACATACCCGCCATCGCCGCGGCGCTCTCGGCCGGCGGTAACCAGGACGTGACGACGGTCGTGATACAAGGACTGAACCATCTGTTTCAGCATTGTGAGACGGGGGGCATCGTGGAGTACGGGCTGATCGAAGAGACTCTGGCGCCGGAATTCCTGTTGCTGGTAGAAGAATGGCTGAACGAACGGTTGGGAGTCTCGAATCGATAATCTCAAGGGATTCAGCCGGAGCCCCCGATGGCACAAGAGCCGAATATAGCCTTGAAACCATAAGTTCTCTGTGAATATATCATTTTTATCATCTGATAATGATTCCATCATTTCATGTTCACATATATACAGAGAAAAGTGATATCATCCGAATTGTCGAGGAGCCCTGCGGTCCTTGGTCACGAGGTTTTTCCTCCCGACATTATTGACCGCTCTTCTTGATTGACGCCCACAATCAGATCCTCCTCGGCATTGACGACCGGGCGACCCGCCCGCTCGCGTTCAGCCTATCCTTTGGGGGGTACCATGAGAAAAGTCATCGTCATCCTGATGCTGCTGGCCATCGCCAGCACCGCGCTTGCTGTGGACCTATCGAATTCGCGCCAAACGCCTATCAAGCGGGGAGCACCCGACTTGAGCAACACCGGGACCCCCGACAACCGCGAGGGTGGCGAGAACATCGGTACGGCCTTCCCCATCGGCGCCCTTCCCTTCGCTGACACCGGCAACACCTGCGACAACCTCGACGACTACGACGAGGCGTGCACTTACACCGGTTCGACGTCGCCGGACGTCGTCTACATGTTCACACCGACCGGCAACACGGTGATCACCGTGGACCTCTGCGGATCCGGGTACGACACCAAGACCTATGTGTACGACGCCGGAATGATGACGGTCGCCTGCAATGACGACTTCTACTTCGACGCCACCTGCGGCACCTACGTGTCCTACCTCGAGGCCACGCTCACCGGCGGTCAGACCTACTACATCGTGATCGACGGCTACGGCGGGGACTGCGGGGACTACGTCCTGAACGTGGACGAGTTCGAAGTGTGCGTCGTGGACTGCCCCGCCGACGCGGTGCTCGAAGGCGAACCGCACCTCGGCCCCGACTACGTCGACACCACCAACGGCGGCTGCAACAGCGATCCCAACGTGTTCCAGGCCATCGACTGGATCAACGTCGAGCCCGGCAACCCCGACCACGGTTACGCCTGGCTGTGCGCCCGCAGCGGCTGGTACACCAACCTCGGCAGCGACACGCGCGACACGGACTGGTACAGGTTCACGGCCGCCACGACCGGCATGATGGAGTTCACCGTTACCAGCGAGCTCCCCGTGCAGATGTACGTGCTGAATACCGACTGCGCGAACATCCTGGTCATCGACAGCGCCCTTACGGCTCCCTGCACCGAGACCACGATCACCATGGCCGTGAACGCCGGCGACCAGTACCTGCTCTGGGTCGGTCCCCCGACCTTCACGGGTCCGGTCACCGAATTCCGGTACTACATGAAGGTGGGCGGCAACTCCTACAACACCGTTCCCAACGAAGACTCGACCTGGAGTCAGTTGAAGACTCAGTTCCGGTAGACATCTGACGGAATGGATGAGGAGGCCCGGGCCGAAAGGTCCGGGCTTCCTTTTGTCCTTTCTCAGCTCAGCATCATTGAGAGAGAACATCACATTCGTTTCTGCGTAGAGACCTGGTCATCGGTCCCCTACAACCCCAACCCGAGGAGGAAGACCATGAACTACCGAATCGTCTCCCAACAGGATCACGTCATCGTCAAGCTCTCGGGCGACGTCATGGGAGGACCCGACTACGAATTCTTCCACAACCGCATCCGCGACCTGGTGGACAGTGGTTACCGCAGGTTCGTCATCGATATGTCGACCGCGAGATGGATCAACTCCACGGGCCTGGGCATCCTTGTCTCGATCTTCCGCACCATCCACGACGTTGATGGGAGCATGGTCATCTGCGGAGCGAACAAGCGGATCCGCGGCATCTATTTCGTGTCACAGCTGGATAAGGTGTTCGCCACATATTCTTCGCTGGACGAGGGTGTGGCGGCAGTTACAGCGGCATAACGCTGTTTCCGCCGAGACAAGCAATCAACTGCTGGAAAGGGGCCTGGGCCATAAGGTGCGGGCCCCTATTCTTTTCGAGTTGAGACGTAGGAAATCCATCCATCACGAGTTCCGTCTCACACGGCACACTTTTTACCCGCCCAGTGTGTTGATTTGAGGCCGGTTCGCCGATTACCTTGGGCGAACCGTTCTTTTTGCGCTATTTATTAGTGTTGCCAAGCGACTGCCCCCGTCGGCCGTCGTGCCCCGTCCGAAGACCCGAGAAGGGACTACGAAACCATGTTCCGCACGCTCATGCGCCCCACCGCTCCGGTGATCGTCCTGTCGATTCTGTCCCTTGTCCTGACAATCGGATGCGGAGATGGCGACCAGCCCGCTCCCGGCGAAGATCACGCCGGCGGCCCGCCCCACGGGCGACCAGGAGGCGGTCCCGAGCAGCAGGCCATCCCCGTCGCCGCCAGTGCGGTGACCAGCGGCGACATCGCCAGCTACTACGACGCAACCGCCACCCTCGAGGCCGAAAAGCAAGCCGAGGTACTGGCCCGGGTCACAGGCCTCGTCGCCGCCATCGTCGCCGAAGAAGGAGACTTTGTCCGTGAAGGCGAGCCCCTGCTGCGCATCGCCAACGACGAGTACCGTCTCCGCGCCGAACAGGCCGCCGCCGCGACGTCCAATCTACGGGCCCGCTTCGAGCGTTTCGAGGCCATGCGCGCCGAGGAACTGGCTTCGGACGAGGAATTCCAGGCTGCCAAGAGCGAGCTCGCCAGCGCCGAGGCCGACGAAGGTCTGGCTCGGCTGAATCTCTCCTACACCACCGTGGCCGCGCCCTTCAGCGGCCGGGTCACCGGCCGCCTCGTGGACGTGGGCCAGAACCTTTCGGCGGGCACGCCGCTGTACGTGATGGCCGACTTCGATCCGCTGCTGGCCCGCGTGCACGTTCCGAGCCGCGAGTTCAACACCCTGCGCCGCGACCAGGCCGTGGAGCTGGTGCTCGACAGCACGAACGACCGGCTGCAGGGACGCATCACACTCATCAGCCCGGTCATCGACCCCACCAGCGGCACCATCAAGCTCACCATCGAAGTGCCCGAGTATCCCGCCACCACACGGCCCGGCGACTTCGCCCAGGTGCGCATCGTCACCGAGCTGCGTCACGACACGGTGCTGGTGCCCCGCGCCGCCGTGCTGACCGACAAGGGCGAGTCGGTGGTGTACACGACGGTCGAGGGCGATGACGGCGTGACGGCCGAACGCCGCGTCGTCGAGGTGGGCTTCACCGATGACGATCACGCCCAGATCCTCTCCGGTCTCACGATCGGCGAGCAGGTCGTCGTCAAGGGACAGCGCTCCCTGAAGCACGGCTCGCCCCTGAAGATCATCGAGGATGCTGCAGCCGGAGCGGCGAACTGATGCGTTCGCTGGTCGATCTCGCCGTCCGCCGCCGCGTGAGCGTGGTGATGGCCTGCCTCGCGGTGGTCGCCTTCGGCATCGTTGCCTACGAGCGGCTGGCCCTGGAGCTGTTCCCCGACATCACCTATCCCTCGATCACCGTCCAGACCGAGTTCCCCGACACGGCGCCCCAGGAGGTCGAGAACCTGCTGACGCGTCCGGTCGAGGAGGCCGTGGGCGTACTGCGCGGACTGCAGACCATCCATTCGGTGTCGCGGCCGGGCATCAGCGAGGTCACCCTCGAGTTCGAGTGGGGTTCGGACATGGACATGCTGTCCATGGAGGTGCGCGAGAAGCTCGACCGCCTGATCCTGCCCGTCGAAGCCACCGACCCGGTGGTGCTGCGCTTCGATCCCAGCCTCGACCCCATCGTGCGCCTGGCCCTGTCCGGCAATCAGGACCTGACGACCCTGCGCCGCCTCGCCGACAAGCAGATCAAGCAGGACTTCGAAACCCTCAAGGGAGTGGCCGCGGCTCAGATCAAGGGCGGCCTCGAAGAAGAGATCCAGATCGACTTGGACCAGAGCCGCCTCGCAGCCCTCGGCCTCACGCTGGACCAGGTGCAGCAGGTCGTCGGTGTGAGCAACGTCAACCTGCCCGGCGGCGCTCTGCGCGGGCGTGACAGCCAGTTCCTGATCCGCACCGTGAACGAGTTCGACGACGTCGAGGAGATCGCAAACCTGATCCTCCGCCGCGATGCCAGCGGCCTGGTGCGCCTGGGCGACGTGGCCGAGGTGACCTGGGGCAGCAAGGAGCGCGAGGAGATCACCCGCGTGAACGGCCGCGAATCGGTGGAGATCTCCTTGTACAAGGAGGGCGACGCGAACACGGTGACCGTCGCCAAGGCCCTGCGCGGGCGCCTCGCCGAGTGGCAGGACGGCAAGCTGCCGCCGGGCGTGGAGTTGACGGTGCTGTTCGACCAGTCCCACTTCATCCAGCAGGCGGTCGACGAGGTGCGCAACGCTGCGCTGATCGGCGGCGTGCTGGCCATCATGGTGCTGCTGTTCTTCCTGCGCGACCTGCGCAGCACGCTGATCATCGCCACGTCGATCCCGATCTCGGTCATCGCGACGTTCATCGCCATGTACAAGATGGACATCTCGCTCAACATCATGTCGCTGGGCGGACTGACCCTGGGCATCGGCATGCTCGTGGACAACTCCATCGTGGTGCTCGAATCGATCTTCCGGCGGCGCCAGGCCGGAGCTTCGCTGTTCCGTTCGGCTGTAGACGGCACTTCGGAAGTGGGCGCGGCGGTCATCGCCTCGACCCTGACGACCGTGGCCGTGTTCCTGCCCATCGTGTTCGTCGAAGGCGTGGCCGGACAGCTGTTCCGCGATCAGGCTCTGACGGTGACCTTCAGCCTGCTGGCCTCGCTGGTCGTAGCGGTGACCCTCATCCCCATGCTCAGCGCCACCGGCGCGCCCCTGCCCACCCCCGCCGAGCGGCGGCGCATGGACGAGGAGATCCACGACGACGCCAACGATTTCTCCGACGGCACCACCGGCGACGGCGAGACCCTCGGGGCCATGTCCCGCGGCTACGGCCGCCTGCTCCACGGCGCCCTGGGCAAAGCCTGGCTCACGCTGGTGATCGCGTTCGGCCTGTTCGCGGTATCTATCTGGGCGGTGGGGCTGCTCGGCAATGAACTGATCCCCCAGATGAGCGAAGGCGAGTTCTTCTTCGAGGTGAACCTGCCCGAAGGCTCGTCGCTGGCGGCCACCGACCGCACCGTGGCGATCATGGAGCAGGCCGCAGCCGACGAACCGGCCATCGCGCGAAGCTACGCCACCGTGGGCAGCCGTCTCGTTTCGGGCGGCATGTCGGTCAATACCAAGGCCGAGAACCTGGGTCAGCTCAACCTAGTGCTGGCCGACCGCGGGAACGACGAGCTCGAGATCGCCGTGGCCGACCGTCTGCGCAACAGCTTCCGCGAGCTGCCCGACCTCGAGGTGAAGTTCGGCCGCCCGTCGTACTTCAGCCTCAAGACCCCCATCGAAGTCATCCTCTTCGGCGACGACCTCGACGAGCTGCGCAGCCATTCCCTTGAGGTTGCCCGCCGCCTCGAAAGCGTGCCGGGCCTCGTCGACATCCGCTCGTCTTTAGAGGCCGGCAACCCCGAACTGCAGGTCGTGTTCGATCGCGAACGCCTCGCCTCGCTGGGCCTGGACATGGGCGTGCTTTCCGAGACGCTGAAGAACCGCGTGCTGGGCGTGGTGCCCACCCGCTTCAAGGAAGCGGACCGCCAGATCGACGTGCGCATCCGCAACCGCGAGTCCGACCGCCGCTCGGTGCAGGACGTGCGCAACCTCGTACTGCCCGGCCCCGACGGCGGCTCGCTGCGCCTGATGTCGGTAGCCGACGTGACCGAAGCCCGCGGCCCCGCCGAAATCCACCGCCTGCAGCAGCAGCGCGCCGCTGTCGTTTCAGCGAACCTCGACGGTCGCGGCCTGGGCGCCGCAGTGGCCGACGTCGAAGCCGCGCTGGCCGACATCGACGGCCCCGCCGGCGTGACCACCGAGATCGGCGGCCAGAACCGGGAGATGCAGCAGAGCTTCAAGAGCCTGCAGTTCGCCATCGCCCTGGCCATCTTCCTGGTCTACCTGGTGATGGCGGCGACCTTCGAGTCGTTCCTTCATCCCTTCCTGGTGCTGTTCACGATCCCGCTGGCGCTGATCGGCGTGGTGGCCGGCCTGTTGATCACCGGCACTCCGATCACCGTCATCGTGATGATCGGTACGGTCATGCTGGTGGGTATCGTGGTGAACAACGCCATCGTGCTCATCGACACGATCAACCGCATGCGCCGCGCCGGCGCCGCCAAACGCGACGCGGTGATCCGCGCCGGACACGTACGCCTGCGTCCGATCCTGATGACGACACTGACGACGATCCTCGGCCTGCTGCCCATGGCCATGAGCTGGGGTGAAGGCGCCGAGCTGCGTTCACCGTTGGCGATCACCGTGGCGGGCGGGTTGCTGCTGAGCACCCTGCTGACACTCGTGGTCATCCCCGCGGCTTACATGATCGTGCCTTCGCGGGTCGGCAGAGAAGGAGACGACGCATGACCTTGCCGGAAATCGCGATCAAGCGCCCCGTGACCGCCCTGATGGTGATCATCAGCATCGTCGCGCTCGGACTGGTGGCCATCACGCGTCTGCCCCTGGCATTCATGCCGGACTTCGTCGAACCCGAACTCTTCGTGATTCTGCCATACGAGAACGCCTCGCCGGAGCAGGTGGAGCGCATGGTCGTGCGTCCGACCGAAGACGCGCTGGGCGGCGTGAAGGGCCTGCAGTCCATGTGGTCGCGCTGCGGCAGCGACGGCGGCCGCATCCGTCTGGGCTTCGACTGGGGCGTGGACATGCACATGGCCCGCGTCGAGGTGTGGGAACGCATCGACCGCATCCGCAGCGATCTGCCCGACGATATCGGCGACATCCAGGTCAGCCCCAACTGGGACACCCGTGACGCCGATTCCCCCATTCTCGAAGGCCGTCTCAGCTCGCCCCGCGACCTCTCGGAAAGCTACGACCTGCTCGAACGCAAGATCATCCGCCCCCTGGAGCGCGTGCCCGGCGTGGCCCAGGTGCGGTTGGACGGCGTGAATCCCCGCGAGGTGCGCATCAACCTGCGCATGGCCGACCTCGAGCTGCACGGCGTCGACGTGCGCGACGTGTCGCAGGCCCTGCGCGGGGGCAACTTCGACATGTCCCTGGGCCGCATCGTCGACGGCGACCACCGCTACACCCTGCGCACCATCGGCACCCTGTCGACCGTGCCCCAGATCGAGAACCTGCCCCTGCGCGCCGACGGCCTGCGGCTCTCCGACGTGGCCGACGTCGTGTACCAGGAGCCGCCCCTGGAGTACGGCCGCCACCTCGACGGCGACTTCGCCATCGGCGTGAGCGTGTCCCAGGAATCGAAGGCCAACACCGTCGAGGTGTGCGACGCCCTCGAGGCAGCCATCGACGACATGAACCACGACCCCGAACTGGAGGGCGTGAACTTCCTGGTCTGGTTCAGCCAGGGCCAGGAGATCCGCAAGACCCTGCGCGACCTCACGTTCACCGGCGTATTCGGGTCGATCCTCGCCTCGATCGTGCTGTTCGGCTTCCTGCGCCGGGTCTCGACGACGATCGTGGCCGTGCTCTGCATTCCGTTCTCGCTGATCGTGACCTGCGGCATCGTCTGGAGTCAGGGCAAGTCCCTCAACACGCTCACCCTGCTGGGGCTGATCGTGGGCATCGGCATGCTCGTGGACAACGCCGTGGTGGTCATGGAGAACATCTTCCGCCACCGCGAGATGGGGGCCGACCGCAAGACCGCCGCACGGCTGGGCGCCAAGGAGGTCACCACGGCGGTGGTGGCCGCCACACTGACCTCGGTGATCGTGTTCATTCCGCTGATCTTCAACAAGCCCAGCGAGATGAACATCTACCTGAAGGAACTGGGCATCACTGTGTGCTTCACGCTGCTGGCCTCGCTGTTCATCAGCCAGACCCTGATCCCCCTGGCCACGTCGTGGTACATCAGCTCCAAGCCGCGTCCCAAGGGCAGGCTCATGCTGGGCATGGAGGAAAAGTACCATCGGCTGCTTTCCTTCAACCTGCGGCACCGCTGGATCGCTCCGGTGGTCGGCCTGACCGTGGTGGCATCGGCGATCTTCCCGTTCCAGCGCGTGGACATGAACTTCGACACGAGCGAGGCCGAGCTCTTCGTACAGGTGCGCTACGAGTTCAGCGAGGAGCTGAGCCTCGAGCGCAAGGAGGAGATCGTCTCCCAGGTGGAAGCAGCCCTCGAGCCCCACCGCGAAGAGCTGAAGGCGCGCAACATCTACAGCTTCTGGAGCGACCGGTTCTCTCTGACCAGGGTGTACCTGGAGGAAGGGAAGGCGGGCGATGAGAACATCGCCGCCGTGCAGGCCAAGCTGCCCGAGCTGCTGCCCGAGATCGCCGGCGTCCAGATCATGGTGCAGGAGAACGCCCAGGGCTGGCGTCAGCACCGCGGCGGCAAACAGGTGGCCTTCCAGCTCGTGGGCGACGACACCGAGACCCTGATCGCCCTGGCCGAAGAGGCCATGCTGCGCCTCGAGGACGTGTCCGGCCTGTCCCGCGTCGAGACCCGGCACCAGGAAGCCCAGATGGAGCTGCACATCGAACCCGACCGCGACCTGGCCTCGCGCTACGCCGTGTCGTCGAACCAGCTGGCCCAGGTCGTGGGCCTGACCTACCGCGGCCAGCGCCTGCAGCGCTTCCGCACCGCCGACGGCGAGCGCGAGATGCGCCTGACCCTCGACGAGCAGGAGACCGAGAGCCTGGCCCAGCTGGCCAACCTGCCACTGCGCGCCGCCGGCGGCGACAAGGTGCCCCTGGCCGCAGTGGCTACCCTGACCCAACGCCCGGGTCGCGAAAACATCCAGCGGGACAATCGCCTGACGAGCGTGTGGGTCTCGGCGAAGTACGAGGAAGGCACCACCGAGCAGTACATGCCGGCGGTGCAGGCCGTGCTCGACGGCATGGACTTCCCCTACGGCTACTCCTGGACCTTCGGCCAGTGGCAGCAACACCGCCAGGAGCAGTCGAAGGAGTTCATGACCAACCTGCTGCTGGCGCTCATGCTCGTGTTCGCGGTGATGGCGGGATTATTCGAATCGGCGCGGCAGGCGGCGGCCCTGATGGTCTCGCTGCCCTTCGCCATCTCCGGCGCGGTGTGGACCCTCTACGCCACCGGCACGGGCTTCGACCAGCCCGCGGCCATCGGCCTGCTGCTGCTGATCGGCATCGTCGTGAACAACGGCATCGTCATGCTCGAGCACATCAATCAGTACCGGCGCGAGGGCATGGAACGCACCGAAGCGATGCTGCGCGGGGGCCGCGAGCGCCTGCGCCCCATCCTCATGACGGCGGTCACGACGCTGATCGGCCTGGTGCCCATCGTGGTTCAGAAACCGTCGTTGGGCGGCGTGTACTACTACTCCATGGCGCTGGTGATCATGGGCGGGCTGTTCGTCAGCACGTTCCTGACGACGGTGCTGCTGCCGACCACCGCGACGCTGGCGGAGGACGGGTTCGGAATGATCGGCGGGCTGGCGAAACGATGGACGCGGCGGCGGGGCTCTTCGCAGCCTGCATAAGCCTCATCGCTATTCGAACGGGTCCGGCGGCACGAATGTGAATACGGCCTCATCCACGCTCGCTCCTGGTGCGAAACCGTACATCTGCCACTCCATGCGCACATCCCGCAATACGCCGACGACCCGGAACGTGCGTTCTGCGCCGTCGAGAGGCGGCTGAATGCGCGCGGCATCGGTCAGGTCGTTCATCTCGGCTTCGTCGCCGTCTTCGGCAAGGAACAGGGGATGACCGGAGCCGGGGTTGGTCATGTCGAAACCGTACCAGTTCAGATTGTACCGCTCTTGGAACCCGCCCACCGATCCGACTCCCTCCTCTCCTGCGGCAAAGGGAGAAGTGTAGGTCTGCAGACCGAGAGAACGCGTCAGGTAGTAGGTCCAGTCGGCGTGGGCGGGAATGCGGATGTCGCCGGGATCGTCGAAATTGAAATTGATGGATTCTTCCAGGAAATCGTAAACATCATCGTACGCCACGTCGGGATGGGGAATCGCCAGAATCGAACTGATGTGAAGCCGCGTGTTCTCGTTGACGTTCAGCGACATGTTGCGGCGGCTGTAGCGCACCGTCAGGTTCTTCACCACGTCCACCACAACATCGCTGTGCATGGACGCTCGGAAGCGGATCCGGCAGGCGAAAATGTCCGACAACCAGAGGAAGGCCTGTGTATCGATGTCGGGATTGGCCAGAGGGTCCGCCGTGGCGAGCAGCTCCACGATCGCGGCCCGGGGGACCGGCTTGTCGGCTTCGAGTCCGAGCAGGGGGCGCGCCAGGGTGAGGATGAGTTCGTCTTCGATGACGTCGGGATGGCTTGAGGTGGTCAGCAGGACGTCTTCAGGAATCGTGAAGACGATGGACTGGGTTCCGAAGCCGTAGGCGTCGAACTCTGGATCCCACACAATGTCGGGCTCGACGAAGTTCCGTTCGACTTCGTCGGTCTCGTAGAGCCCCATGTCGTAGTCCAAAGCCACTGTCCAATCGATCGCAAGGGCTTCAGGAGAAGGCTCGTAGAAATACAGACGAGCCGTGACCGTCTCACCGGGCGCCGCCTCCGCCGGATCGCACACCACCGCGAACGGCCGCGTCCGCCCGCTCCCCGCCAGGTCCATCTCCTGATTGGGAAAGTTGATGTCGCACCCGTTCAGGGCGACACCGGCCAGAATCATCACGGCGATGAACGTCCTCAATCTTCTCCCCCTCAGAACGAAACACGCAGGCCGATGGTCGGCAAGGTGATGCCGCCGTAGCCTTCGCGTTCGGTGAAGTCGTAGTTGTACACGTATCCTTCAGGACTGTTATAGAGACTCGCCAGGGCGTGTTGAACATCGAAATAGGCCGTCCAGGCCGCGCCCAGCCAACCGAAGCTCCTGTCCAGACGGATATCGAGACGCAGATACGGATCGTAGCGGTCGGACAGGTATTCTCCTGACACGGGTATATAGCTGCCGTTGTCGGCGTCGAATTCAAACACGCCGCCGCCGTAACTGAGCAAGGGCGTGTCTGGGTTGCCGGTCACATACTGAAGCCGCGACCCGAACGACCAACCTCGACCCAAGGGCCACGAGCCCACAACTTCGAGATGCAGCGGCTGATCGTACTGATAGGGCACCCAGTCGTCGGCGCTCCAGGTCGTGATGTCGTTGCTGGGGCGGCGTTGATAGCGACGATCGCTCCGCGAAAGGCCGAGGGAGATCCAGCCGAAAAAACCACCGGGACGCGTGTGGCGGAACATGAGCTCAAGGCCGAACATGCGGCCCTCGGCATCCGGCAGGAACGATACACCGAGGGTATCGGCGTACGCAGGAATCCGATTCTGGGTGTTGTAATAGGCTTCGATTTTGGCGCTGGTCCAGGTTCCCAGAACGAATTCGTCCCCCAGCGTCAAGTGCATCGCCCGTGTGGGCGGAAGATCGGGATTGCCGTAGACAGGATCGGTCGACTGGCCGATGGGTTGCGGACTTTGGTTATAGGAGCCGGCGGACGCTGTCAGAACATGCCGGTCATTGATGACATAGCGTCCCGACAGACGCAGGGAACCCCTGCCCTCGTCCAGATGGGAGTAGTGATCCCAGCGCAGGCCGGGATTCAGGATCGCCCGATCACCCAGCTTGATTTCCGAACCGACATAGGCCGCGAGATCGCTGAACGTGTCGTGCTCGTCCGATTCGGGCCAGCCCACCGCCTTGACGTTGTAGCGGACCGGTGCCCGAATCATGTCCAGACCGACATGCGCGCTCACATCGGCGGCGACATCCCAGGTGAGTTGGTCGCGGATCGAAGCGAGGGGGGCATCGGAATCGAAACGGAAATACCCGAAGGTGTTGCCCTTCTCCTGTGATCGGCCCAGCGACGCACGCATTTCGTTGGTGAACGAACCGCCGATGAAACGGTCCCAACCGAGAATCACCCGATGGAACGCCAGGCTCATGGCCACGGCGTCGGTGGCCTGGGTAACCTCTGCACTGCCCTCGTTCGCTTCGGGGAAGATCAGCTCCATGCGATCCTTGGCGGCGAAGACGGACAAGAAGACATCATCGTCCACTGTGGGCGTCCAGTCGAGACGGCCCACGACATCCCAATAGTAGGGCACCACGACCATGCTGACGTCATCGTTGTCGGCGATGGCCCGGCGGACCACCTCGCCGGCGTAGCTGCGGCGTGCGTTGAACAGCAGCGTGAGGTTGTCTCTCAAGGGTCCCTCGAACATCACCGACGCGTCGAGGAGGCTCACATCCACTTCACGATGCCAGGCGTCGGCGCGGCCAGATCGCCCGCGAATCTCCACCACACCCCCCACACAACCACCATAGCGTGTGCTGTAGCCTCCCGGATAGAGGTCGACGCTCTGCATTGCGCGGGAGTCGTAGGTGGAGGTCACGCCCCCGTAGTGGAAGAGAAGAGGGATGTCCACGCCGTCGAGAAGAAAGCGGGTGTCGAAGCGCCCACTCCCCCTGACCACGATGGCGCCGGGCTGGAACAGGGCCGGCCGCGCCACACCGGGCAGGGCCTGCAGACTTTTCAGGACATCGCCGCCGAAGCCGGCGAGACGATCGATTTCCGTGACATCGAGCTCGCGGCGTGATGTTTCCCGCTCTGAGGAGCGGCCCGACACGACGATGTCGGGAAGCACCGTGACGGCTGCAACTGTATCGGGGACAGTATGTTTCGGATCAGATGCCTCAGCCGGGACCGTGGCGGATAAGATGCCGAGCCCCGCCCAGATCCATAGGTTTTTCCATATCATGACACGCACGATCTCCTGACGAAATGATCTGCATGAATAAAACTATAACACGCTCTCCTGTCAGGTACAGCCCGTGAAGACGCAAGACCAGAATCCACTCAAGTCGTTCCGGGAAATGACGATGTTCTTAGCGACTATCCGCGGGCTCCCATGTCCCCGACAACTTCGTTTGGGGATGATCACTGAACTCAATGGGATGAGTTATGACTACCACTATCAATGACCCTACCAGCCCATCGGCCCAGATTCTCAGCCATACCGGCGAAACTGAACACGATGCTGTCGAAGATTCTGCCGCTGATCGCCTCGGGTTGTACCGCGAGCTTTTCGAACGTTCCGCTGACGCGATCCTGGTCATCGAGGACGGCACGTTCATCGAATGCAATCAGGCCACCGTCGACATGCTCCGCTACACCTCCCGCGAGGAATTGCTCCAGACACATCCTTCGCAACTCTCGCCGGAGTTTCAACCGGATGGCCGGACCTCCTTCGACAAAGCCAACGAGATGATGGCCATCGCTTTGGAGAAGAAAAGCCACCGCTTCGAACGGGATCACATGCGTGCAGACGGCGAGGTGTTTCCGGTCGAAGTGCTGCTGACGACGATTCCCAAGGGCGAGGGCTTGATCATCCACACCGTCTGGCGTGACATCACCGATCGCAAGCGTCTTCAGAATGAGCTGCAGCAGGCCCACAAGCTCGAAGCGATCGGCAAACTGGCCGGCGGCATCGCCCACGACTTCAACAACCTTCTGGTAGCCATCCTCGGCAACAGCGAGCTCCTGGAAATGGATCTCGAACCGGAAAGCCCCCTGCTCGAATACGTCGGTGAGATCCAACGGGCAGGCCAGCGTGCCGCGCGCCTGGTCGAACAGCTCCTCGCCTACAGCCGCAAGCAGATGCTGCGTACTATGGTGCTGGATCTGAACGAAGTGCTCACAGGCCTGTCTCCGATGCTGCGCCACCTGCTCGGAGAAGACATTGTCGTGAAAATGACCCTGTGCCCGCAGACGCTCGCCGTACGAGCCGATTCCGGACAGCTTGAGCGGATCGTTATGAATCTCGCCACGAATGCCCGCGATGCCATGCACGAGGGTGGTGTGCTTCACTTGGAAACGATGGAGATCCCCATCCAGAACGCCCGCCGGGCCGGAGATCGCCCCTTGAACCCTGGCCGGTACGCGGCCCTTAAAGTGACCGACGCCGGGCACGGAATCGATGAACGGATCATGAACAAGATCTTCGACCCGTTCTTCACGACCAAGCCTCACGGCACGGGTCTCGGCCTTTCGACGGTGTTCGGAATCGTGCGACAAAGCGGAGGCGACGTCAAAGTATCGAGCTCATCCCAGAACGGTACCGTGTTCACCGTCTACTTGCCCCTGACCGAAGAGGCTCCGACCCCAATAGTGCAGGAAAACGACTCGGCCGTGGGCCGTGCACGTCCCGGCGAGACCGTCCTGCTCGTGGAAGACGAACCGAGCATCGCCCTGTTCGTCGAACGCATTCTGAGCGATGACGGTTACACCGTTCATACTGCGGTGGATGGACGGCATGCCCTCGCCTTGCTTGAAGAGAACGACTTTCCGTTCGATCTGTTGCTGACCGATGTGATCATGCCCAACATGGGTGGTCCGGAACTGGCCCGTCAACTTCAGAAAAGATATCCGGACATGCAGGTGCTCTATGCATCCGGATACACAAACGAAGCTCTGACAACCCGTGGTGTTCTCGACGAAGGCGTGGAGCTGATCCAGAAACCCTATTCGGCCAAGCAGCTCAAACGAAAAATCCGCGAATTGCTCGACGCCGACTGATCCCGTTACAGCCACAATGACGACGAGCCCCGGCTAAAGCCGGGGCTCGTTTCATATCTCACTGTCATAGTGTCACTTGAGAAGAACCATCCGCCTCCACTCCCTCCCGCCGCCTGCGTCCAGGCAGCATAGGTACACGCCCGCCGCGACGATGCGGCCGCTCCGATCACGTCCGTTCCACTGCGCTTCATGACGTCCCGCCGGCAGCAGCGGCGCATCGATCAACGTCGTCACCACGCGTCCGGCCGCGTCGTGGATCGTCAAGCGCACAGCCGAAGAGCCTCCCAGATCGAAGCGGATCGTCGTGGAAGGATTGAACGGATTGGGGTAGTTCGTGCGCAGTAGGCTGTCGCCTGGGCCGAGCAGCTCGTCGTGATCGTCCAGAAGACCCGTTCCCACACAAGGGTTTGGTGTACAAGGCACACCCGAGCCCATGAAGAGGCCGCCCTGCTGAGCGCAGTCTTGACCGTTGAGCTGGGCGCAGGTGCCGTCGGGCAGACAGCAGGCCCCGTACTCTTCGAGCTGCGGATTTTCCTGTGCTGTAGAGAAGACGTCGAACAGAGCGCCCTCGCGACGGTTGTCGGCCCAAGCGACGTGGGCGAACACGTCGTCGACGACCACGCCGATGTAGTCGCCCATCCAGAACCCGCTTCCGGGTGCCACGATGGGCTGGTTCGAGATCGGCATGTTGAGCGTAAAGGTCGGTGCTCCGGGCAATAGGGCTGCGAAGAAGACCTCGGTGTCGCGATCGAGGGGATCGCCTCGCTTGTCGTACCACACCACATCGACGGTGCCGTTGGGCTTGATGTCCAGCCAAGGATGCGTTTGGTCCTGCCAGCCCGGATCGTCGTTCACCCGCAGGGGCGGGTTGAGCCAGGTGACGCCGCCGTCGAGGGACTCGGTGTAGAACACGTCGGCTTCGTCGGGGCCGTACATCAGGACGTTGCCGTAGATGTCGCCGGGGCCGTTGCGCAGGTCGCGGTACAGGTACACGGGGTTCATGCCGTCGACCTGAGGATACCAGGTGTCGTTGAGACCGGGCTGATCCCCCACGTCGATGCGGAAGTCGACACCCCAGGTGAAGCCGCCGTCGGCCGAGAAGTTGGAGTAGGCGTCCCAGCCGCTGAACGGGGCCGCACCATTGCGGTCGTCCATCCACACTACGTAGGGCATGGGGAAGCTGTCGACGCCGCCCACGGTCAGGCGCGGACAGGCCGAGTGGCCGGCCGCGGGCGCGTCGGTATCGATCCGGCGCTCTCCCTGCCAGTTGCTGCCGCCGCCTACCGAGAAATTGCAGTAGATGTCCTCGTTGCCGCCCAGAGCGTTGCGGTCGCTCTCGTAGACTACGTAAACGTTGCCCTGACCGCAGGCGATCTGGGAGCAGTAGCCACGACTCGTGGGCTGGTCGAGCTGCACCTCGCCGATCCAACCCAGCACGCCGTGGACGGCCGACCAGTTGAACATGATGTCTTCGGTGCCGCTGCGTCGGTCGACCCAGGTCACGTACACGTTGCCGTTCTCGGTGCAGATCTTCGGGGAGTAGGCGAGCTCGGAGCCGGCCGGAGCATTGTCCAGTCGACGCGGCGTCAACCACGTGGCGCCGCCATCGCTTGAAACGCTGTACTGGATCGTGCTTCCTGTCCCCGATGCAGTGCCCTCTGCCCAGGTCAGGTAGACCATATGGCTGCCCGTATTCCAGTCGTACCACGATGCGATGTCGTGATTGAAGGCCTTATAGGCCGTCGGGACCTGGATTTCCGGACTCTGCCAGGTGGCGCCGCCGTCGGACGAGTAGCTCACATAGATGTCGGTGTCGCCTGCGGTGAGCTGATCCTCGAGCCAGGCGACCGTCACGAAGTCCATGGAATTCACAGTAACCCACGGCTCGTAGCAAACCCTGCCGTGGGAATCGAGTGCGATGGGCTGGGGCAGCCAGGTGGCGCCTTCGTCGTTGGAGCAGTTGACCCAGATCAGGTTGGAGAAGTCGATGCCGGACCACTCGTCCCAGGCCACGTACACGCCGCTGCCGCTGGTCGCGACGTTGGCGTTGTTCGAACCGTGATGCTGATGGAGGGGCTGGTTCGAGAGCAGGGTTTCGGGACCGCTCCAGGTGGGCGGCAGGCTGCCCAAGGGCATGCGGTTGTAGTACACGTCTCTCGGCAAGCCGCGGGTATCGATCCAGCATGCGTGGGCGTGGGTGGAGGTCTGGCCCAGGTTCGAGGCGCCGCGCAACGGATTGATCAGGCTCGCATCGAACGACGACGGAGCCATGTCGCCCGTATCGACCCGCGCTTCGCCGGCGGGACCGTTGTCGGGGTCGGCCGCAAAGACGGCGCCGATGCGCAGCGGGTTCGAGGGATCGACGGCCATCGCGGCGTAGCTCTGAGCCACGTGCGTGGGCAGGCCCGGCATGGCCGTGAGGTCGTTGAGGGTCTGAGGAATGCACCAGAAGCTCACCGCTGGCACGTCTTGACCGAAGCTCACCCCGCCGTCGAGGGAACGGTCGGTGATCAGGGTTCCCTGATGCTGGATCCAGAACGGGGCATCGACCCAGCCGGCGGCGATGGAGCCGTCGGACCCGATGTCGAGGTCGGGCCACAAGGACAGGTCGTTGCCCGGGGTGTCGTTGATGGGCAGCGGGAGCGACCAGGTCAGGCCCTGATCCAGGGAACGGGAGAAGCCCACGTCGCTGGGTCCGTTCATCCAGCCGGTGGTGGGCAGATCGCGTTCCCAGATCGCGTACACGTTGCCGGCGTACTGGCTGCCGGCATTGTGGTACCCATCGGCGTCGACCTTGGGTTTGGTCTCCCAGGGCATGGCGCCGGGACCGCCCCCGAACACGCTCACCCCCACCGGCTGATTGAAGGTCTGACCGCCGTCGAAGGAGGCGGACACGAAGATGCCGGAATTGGAGTTGAAGGGCGGCAACACATCGTACGAGGCGAACCCCGCGTAGACCACGGCGGCCCGATCCGACGCCACCGACGCGTCCATGTTCACCGGAAAGACCGGCGCCACGGGTATGACGCTGTCGAACCAGGACACGCCGTCGGGACTCCAGCTGGTGCCGATCCCGTTGAAGCCGAAGGGGTTATCATCGTAGCCCACGATCAGAAGATCGGGACCGCCCTGGGGATCCGGGTGCAGGGTGATGCTGGTTGTGTGCTGATCGAGGCCGGGGCCGTCCTGGTTGACCCGCACGTTGGCCCAGGCGGCATCGGCCGCAAGGAGCAGCGAGAAGGTCAAAACAAGGATGACGGCAACGGGGAGAGCAGCTGCGGCGGGGTTGCGGTCACTTGCGTTCATGGCGAAGCTCCTTGCGGATGGACGGGTCGTTTCGGGGTCACGAACCCATCGTTTCGCTTGAAAACACAGTATTTCAGGATTATTGAACTCTTGATTTCATTTGATGATCGCCCTCTGCACCGCCGTATGAGTTAGAATGGCATTTCGATCACGTATGGGGCCCATCACATTCATGCCGAACCCCAGCGAGGATACTGCCATGACAAATACCATGATTCGTATATTGATTCTGGTAATGCTGGCCATCCTGCTGCCGTTGAACGTTTCGGCACAGGTCACCCTCTACACGAACAACTTCAGCGACCCCGACCTTTCGGCATGGGACACCGGCGTGCTCGACTGCAACGACGACATCTCGACCTGGACGGTGGCCGACGGCATGCTGGTCTACGACGAGGGGGGTTGCCTGAACACCTGCACCCTGCTGCGCTACACCATGTCGAGCTGGAACAATTACACGGTGAGCTTCGTCGCCCGCGTCGTGCGCGGCGACCAGTTCCGCTTCCTGCTGCCCTTCCAGACTGACGACCACGGTGCCGAAGTCGTGGTGAGCAACCGGACCGGGGACCACAACGTGTGCATCAACGATGTGCAGGGCCTCGGGGGCGGCTGCTATACCGACGGCGGAGACCTCGTCTACGTGAACGCGTGGAACTCCTACGAGATCTCCTTCGCCTACGGAGCCATCCGCGTGTCCATCAACGGCCGGCTCTACAAGAGCTTCGACCAGAGCAGCCGGATCCCCTCCTCGGGCACCTTCGCCTTCCTGCCGCCCGGCACCACCACCTGCAACGCACGGCTCGAGGTGGACAACCTTGTCGTGGAGGCCAGGCCCCCCGAAGTGGTGCTGCGGACCTCCCACTCCGTAGCGCCAGTCGGCGGCCAGGTCAGCCTGACCGCCGAGCTGACCTACGTGGAGACGAACCTGCTGTCCCCCGTCGGCTATTCCTACGGACTCCTGGGCGGCACGTACAACTTCACGATGGGCGATGCACCCGCAACGTTCACCCTGAACGGCTCGAGTCCCTACGGCTCCGATTCGCAATCCATCACGGTCACGCCACGCGATCCCGAGATCCAAACATTCTACCACACGCCCTACAGCCCAGTGGTCGGGGACCCCGTGACCCTGCACTGGGGCGTGACGGCCTGCGATTCGGTGACCATCGCGCCCGCCACCATTTCATCGACCCAGCCCGAGGGGCAGGTCGTCGTCACGGCCAAAGAGCCCTCGGTCTATACGCTGAGCCTCTGGTATCTGGGCATCGTCGTGGACCAGGCGGCGGTGTACATCAATCCCCGCCTGCCCGAGATCCTGAGCTTCACGGCGTCGTCCACCTGGGTGATGCCGGGCGATCCCGTCGAGCTCACCGGCGCTGCGAGCGAGGCCGACTCCTTGGTCGTCCATCCCGGCAGCCTGAATTTTCCCGGCGACGTGTTCAGCACCATCGTCCACCCCATCGAGTCGACGATCTACACCATGGCTCTGCATTATGGAGCCAACTTGGTCCTCGACACGCTCCTGGTCAGCGTCGAGCCTCCCCGCATCCGCTCGTTCTCGGCGTCGCCCGCCTGGATCCAGCCTGGTGCATCGGCGATGCTGAGCTGGAACGTCAGCTACGCCGACTCCCTGCGCCTCGAGCCCTTCGGCATCATCTTCGACGAATCGTCAGGGCAATGGCCGGTAACGCCGGCCGTGGACACCGTCTACAGCCTCCAGCTCTGGAAGGGCGCCTACACCGAGACCGCCGAAGTGAGAGTGAACGTGCGCCATGTGGCCCTCACCACCGCATCGATCAGCACCACAAGCACACCCCGGGGCGAACCCGTCGTGCTGATATGGGCCGCCGAACCCGATTCGGCGGTCGTGATCATCGACCCAGGTGGATACAAGCCCGTCACGGGCGAAGCGTTCTTCTTCCCCATGACGAGCGCCGATTACGAGATCACCGCCGCGGTGGGCGGCGTAAGCGTGTCCCGGGATTTCCACGTCGATGTCTTCGACGCGGCCCCCGACGTCCAGTCCCTCTTCGTGACCGCCGCCCCCGGCGACGCCACTCCCTATCTCACCGAGGTTGCCGTCGGAATACCGTTCGACGTGTACGCGACGGCCTACAACACGCAGCAGGCCGTAGGAGGCTTCGCCTTCCGTCTTGATCTGCCGCCGGGGTTGCTGCAGATGAACGCCGAATACCTCTTCGATGAAAACCCGTTCGGCAATCCGCCCGATCACTTCGTACTGATGAGCCCGTGCATCCCGTCAGGCCAGGCCCTGCAACTGGCGCGATTCACCCTCGTGGCCGTCACCCCCGACGTGCTCGACGGCTCGGTCACCCTCACCCCCGTTCCCACCCTCGCCCCCGAGGTGCGGCTGGGCATGACCGACTGCAGCACTATGAACTGGCTGCCCTTCGGTAACATCCATGGTCTTCGGCTCGGCGGGAACGAGCCCACCGCCACTCCCGTCGTGGACGAACCGCCCACCGTCAAGGTCCTCGAGCTCCTGGGCGCCGCCCCAAACCCATTCAACCCGACCACCACGGTGAACTTCCGCATGCCCAAGGCCGGCGCCGCCGAAGTGTGGGTGGTCGACCCCGCCGGACGCGTCGTGGCCCATGAGATCGTCGTGGCCGACAGCCCAGGAGACCAGGCGTGGACCTGGCGCGGGCTCGACCAGCAAGGACGACGCACCGCCAGCGGCGTGTATTACGTGAGCGTGGGATTCGAAGGAGTGAGGGCGACCGCGAAGGTCACCCTCGTGAAATAGAGGCGTCGGGATCGATCTCGTGCACCAGACCTTCGACGAACGAGCGCATCTCGTGCATCTCCTCGGCGCTCAAACCCTGGCCGATGAACGCGGCCCCGTAGACAAAGGCGATCAGCGCCGCGGCTGCGGGGCCGGCCCACAAAGCCCACGGTGTTTCGTGCACGGTCATCTGGGCGAAGCCGTACATCAACCCCGCCACGCCGAGCAGCCCGAGGATCCCGAACAGGGCCATGAAGCCCGTCCAGACATTGGGATGGGGATGGAAGCGTCCCTTCATCACCTCGACGCCGTCGTCAGCGACGGTCTCGAGGTCGAGGGTGGGCGACAGGATCGAGCGGCGCACCTTGGGGATCATGATCACGGCGTGACCCCGGATGACCTGACCGGTGAGGTTCAGCTCCGGGTTGCGCAGACGCTGGGAGACCTCGTCGAGAACCGTTTCACCGGCGACGGTCAGGGCGATGTTGAACTCGGGGCGCATACGTGGCTTCGTCCGCACCTTAGGTCCTTTCAGGCCGGGTGAGCGTCGGGTCGATCATATTATATTATTTTTATCCTGTATAGTCGCGGACACCGTCCGCTAGTTCTTCGAACCGAGCACGTGAGGCATCGAAAAAGGCAAACCAACCGTCGCAGAGGAGGCTCGACCCGTCGCCGGAGGACCGGTTGCGCGGGCAATCGCCTCCGCACAGATCCAGATGAACGCAGCCGCTGCACTTGGTCGGGAGATTGGATTTCTCGGCCCCGAAGGCGCTGTAGGGAGCCGAGCGGCGGAGACCGTCGAAGGAGTCGTGGCGGACGTCGCCCAGGCGCAGGTCCGCTCGCACATAGAAATCGCAGGGATACACGCCACCATCGTACTCGACCACCAGGTACTCGTCGCAGCAGGTGTTCTGAGTGCACAAAGCGGCGTGTCCGGTCAGCAGCTTCGCTACCGTCGATTCGAACAGGCGCACCGACACCCTCCCCACGTCGCGGGCCGACCAGCACGAAAATATCTCCCCCAGGAATCTCCCCCAGGCCTCACCGTCGACGGCATACGGCTGGGGTTCGCCGGCGGCGTCGCGTTCGAGGCAGGGGATGTAATGGTGGTGCAGCTTCCCTGCGCTCACCAAACCCTCGTAGATCTCCCGCGGCCGTTCGACGTTGGCCCGCGTCACCACCACCAAGGCGTCCACCGGTACACCGGCCCGGTCGAGCCGCTCGATGCCGCGCAGCACCGCGGCGTGGGTCGGTTCACCGGCGGCCGTGAGGCGATGGCGATCGTGAACAACGGCAGGCCCATCGATGCTGCACCCCACCAGGAAACGGTAGCGGGCGAAGAAGGCGGCCAGATCGTCGTCGATCAACACTCCGTTGGTCTGCACGCTGTTGGCCACCAACGCGCCGGGCCGGCCATAGCGCCGTTGCAGTTCGACGACGCGTTCGAAGAAGGGCAACCCCATCAGGGTGGGTTCACCACCCTGCCAGCAGAACGCATGCACCGGCTGCTCGATCGCCATGAAGTTCCTGATCAGGGCCTCGACCACCTCGTCGGACATGCGCGTGCGGCCCTCGGCCGGATGGAGCTCCGGGCGTTCCAGATAGAAGCAATATTCGCACTTGAGATTGCAAGCGGCGCCGGTGGGTTTGACCAGGAGACTCAGAGAACGACTCACATCTGCAGCCCCGGGTTGGGCAGGCCGGAGGCGCTCAGCCCCGTCTCCTCGGACAGGCGCGCCAGCGCCGCGGTCAGCCGCGCCCGCATGTCGGCATGGTCCTGGTCGTCAGCCAAGTTCATGGTTTCGCCAGGGTCTTCGCGAAGGTCGTACATCTCGGTGGTGGAACCTGTGTTTTCGGGATAGACGATGAGCTTCCAGTCCCTGGTGCGGACGGCGAAGGTCGTGGGCACATCACCCCGTTCTTCGAAGTACTCGTAGAGAAACTCTTCGCGCCCCGGAGCGCCGTCGAGCTGCGGGAGCCAGCTTGTTCCCTGCATGGCCGGCGGCGGCGCGATCCCGGCCAGGGCCAACAAAGTAGGCGCCAGATCCAGATTCAGGACCATGGCCTTGTTGATCGCACCGGACGGGACGGCGCGTGGGTAGGACATCAACAACGGCACGCGGATCGATTCCTCGTAGGCTGCACGTTTGTCCCAGAGGCCGCCGTGCTCCCCCATGAAATAGCCGTTATCGCCGGCGTAAACCACCGCGGTGTCGCGGGTGATCCCCAGCTCGTCGAGACGGTTTCGTAACCGCCCCAAGCCTTCATCCACCGCCGCCAAGGTGCGGGCGTATTCGCTCATGTAGCGGGCGCGTTCACGTTCGAGGCGTGGGTCATCGAGGCCTGCGGGCTCCACGGCGACACCGTCGTAGAGTGATGCATGGCGCGACGCAGGACGGCAGGGAGCATGAACCGCCTTGTGGCTCAGCACTAGTAAGAAGGGTTTCTCCCGGGGGCGATCCACGAAGGCGAGGGCGCGGTCGGTCAGCTCGTCGGTCAAGTAGCGCTCCGACAGCTCCCAGCTCCCATTCACGTTGAGCGTATTGCGTTCGTAATCGCCCTGGCCGTTGAAGCTGACCCAATGATCGAATCCAGCGCGGGGTGTGGACCAGCGTGCCATGTGCCATTTGCCGACGAAGGCTGTCTCATAGCCGGCATCATGGAGCAACTCCGGATAGGTGGGCAGACCGGGGTCGGGGTCGGAAGTCGCGTTGGCGACGACACCGTGCATGTGCGCGTAGGCTCCGGTCAGGAAGCTCGCGCGGGACGGACTGCACAGCGAAGTGGTCACGAAGGCGTCGGTGAAGCGCACGCCGTCGTCGGCAAGGCGGTCCAGTTCAGGCGTCTTCAACCAGGGATGCCCGGCACAGCCCATCATGTCGTGACGGTGATCATCGGCGAGTACGACGACGAGGTTGGGCCGCGGCCTTTCGCCGGCGCACCCCGTCAAACCACGGCACGACACCGCCAGCGCCCCGACCCCCATGAGCTTCAGGAATTCGCGTCTGGATCGATCGTTCACGGCGACCTCGTTGCAACGTTGCGGGCCAGGCGCAGACCTACGAAGTCGTACCGGCTGTCGGGCGGAATGAAGAAACGCACAGCGGAGCGGCAACCGGTGTCGAGGCTGATCCAGGCCCCGCCTCGTACGGAACGAAGGTCGCCCATCTCCATCGATCCGGGCCCGGGGACAGGGTCGGTCCCATAGCGCCACATACCGTTCCAGCACCACTCGGCGACGTTGCCGTGCATGTCGAACAATCCCCAACCATTGGGAGTGAACGAACCGACGGGCAGAGGTTCATGGCGATCCAGGCCGCGGCCGCACGGGGTTTGGGGGCGGGTGCCGTCGTAGTTGGCCTCGTCGGTGGTCAAGCAGCCGCCGCCATGGAAAGCGGCCGGCGATCCGGCGCGGCAGGCATACTCCCATTCGGCTTCGGTGGGCAGTCGGAATCCGTCGGCGTCGCCATTCCAGACGATGGCACCGTCGATCTGTTCGTAGACGGGATCAAGCCCGACGCGGGCAGAAAGGACATTGCAGAAGTCGAGGGCTTCGAACCAGGTTATTGACTCCACCGGACAAGCGTCGCAAGCGGAGAAATAGGATGGCGATACGCCCATCACCTCGAACCAGAGATCGGCACGGACTTCGGTGGTCGCCAGCTCGAAGGCTCTTGCGATCATCATGGTGCTGCGAGGCTCTTCGTCGCCACGTCGGCCCGGCTCGTCCGCGGCGCCACCCATGACAGCCAAGCCCGCAGGCACCTCGACAAACTGAGGGAGCGACAGCTCTTCGGCAACCACCGACGTCGTCCCGATCATAGAGGCGATCAAAACGGCGGTCTGCAGTAAACGGAAGCCTGGACGAACGGTCGGAATCATCGGGTCGCTCCAGCGGGGATCAGGAATGTCGTGATCTTCCGTGAAGGCTATCACGGTTCAACAGCAGGGCTCAAGCCCGGCTCTGCGGAGGAAGCCCTTATGAAAAAAGCCCCGCCTCCCGAAGGAGACGAGGCTTTCATCAGCATCGTGGGCTGATTTGATTACCAGCCGCGACCGCCGCCGCCGCCACCACCGTAGCCGCCGCCGCCGCCGCCACCGTAGCCGCCGCCGCCGCCGCCACCGTAGCC
>CALEMW010000189.1 GCA_937910695.1 uncultured bacterium | reverse complement strand
CACCCGAGCCGCCGGAGGACCGTCCGTGAGCAAGCCTTTCACGCTGTACCTGATCCACCACTCCCACACCGACATCGGCTACACGGACCTGCAGGGACGCATCCTGCGTCGCCACACGCATTACCTGCGCCGGGCCATGGACATCTGCGGGCGACGGCCCGACTTCCGCTGGCAGTGCGAGACGTTCTGGCCGGTGGAGCAGGCGTTCTACGACTTCGAGGAACAGGAATGGGAACGGCTCGGTGAGTTCATCCAGAGCGGTCAGATCGGCCTGTCGGCCAGCGCCCTGAACTTCAGCGAGCTGGCCAGCGAAGACCTGATCCAGGCGCTGCTGGATCGTCACGCCATCTTCGCCGAACTGCTGGGCACGACGATGCGCTCGGCCATGACCGCCGACATCAACGGCGTCGGCCGCGGCTGGGCCAAGGCCATGCTCGACCACGGCGTGGAGAACTACTTCACCTGCATCCACACCCACCACGGCATGTATCCGCTGGGCCGGACCCAGACCCCGTTCTGGTGGGAGATGCCCGACGGCCGCCGCCTGCTCACCTGGAACGGCGAGCACTACCACCTGGGCAACGAGATGGGCCTCGCGCCGGACGCCTGCGCCAGCTACCTCACCAAGGACGAGTGCGACGCCGACGCCATCTACACCGACTGGTGGAGGGTCGCCGAGACCCGCATCCGCCGCTACCGCGACCAGCTGGTCGACCGCGGCTACCCCTACGACTTCGCCCCCCTGATGATCTCGGGGCTGCGGACGGACAACGGACCGCCTTCGGAAGCCATCCTCGATGCGGTGGAACGCTGGAACGCCGCCCACGGCCACGACGTGCGCGTGGAGATGACGACCCTCGACCCGTTCTTCGAGCGCCTGCGCAACGATCCGGCCGAGATCCCCGTGCACACCGGCGACTGGCCCGACTGGTGGAGCGACGGCCCCAGCGGCGACGCCCAGGCCGTGCGCCTGTACCGCGCCGCGCTGCGGGACTGGCGGCGCTGGAAGGGATTGCGCAAGCTCATCGACGATCCGGGTCCGCCCAACGACGCCGGCCTGATTGACGACCTCGCCCTGTTCGCCGAGCACACGTTCTCCCACAGCGATGCCATGAGCCGGCCATGGCACGAACTGGTGCATGCCATCGGGGGCCGCAAGCGCGGCTACGCCGCCGCAGCCCGTGACAAGGCCCAGGCCCTGGTCGACGAGGCCTGCGAGATGCTGGGCGGCTGCGACATGGACCACGGCATGGGCCTGACATGGCGCACGGTCAACCCCGGCGACGCCCCGCTGCAGGACCTCGCCCGGATGACCCTGGGCCACTACGAGTTCCGCGACCGTAAGCTGGAGCGCGGATTCCGGGTGCTCGACCCCGACGGCAAGGAGCTGCCGTTCCAGCTCGACCCGGTGCCCTTGGGCGTGGACGTGTGCGTGCAGGTGGAGCTCCAACCCGGCGAGATGCGGAACCTGCGGATCGTGCCGGACGAGACGGCGGGACCGTCGGAGACCTACCCGGCCCCGGACGCCCCCGCGCCGCGGACCATCAGCACCGACCACGTGACGATCTCGTGGCGGCCCGGCCAGGGCATCGTGCGGTGGGAGACGGCGGACGGGCGGGATCTGCTCGACCCGAACCGGGACCACGCGCCGTTCACGCTGGTGCATCAGATCACGCCGGTGCCGAACCGCGAGAGCATCTGCTCGGTGCGGGGGGCCATGGGGCTGGACCGGCGGGGGCCGGATGCGCGGACGACCGCGATGGAGATCTTGGGCGGACGACTGGTGAATGACGGGCCGTTGTTCACCGAGATCGAGCTGTTCGCGGAGATGCCGGGGTGCACCCACGGAGAGCTGATGGTGCGGGTGATGAAGGGGATGCCGAAGGTGGAGGCGGCGTTGCGGTTCCATGCGCAGGGGCGGTGGGAGCCGGAGAATTATTATGCGGCGTTGCCGTTCAGCGCCGGGCCGGGGGCCGAGTTGATTCTCGATCGGGCGGGGTGGCCGTTGAGGCCCTGGGGGGATCAGGTGCCGGGGACGTTGTGTGATTATTATTCGGTGCTGGAGGGGTGGGGGTCGGTCGGTGACGGGTATTCCATTCTGGTTGGGATGAAGGATGGAGCCCTTGTGCAGTTGGGGAATCTCTCTCCGGGAGAACGGGCACTGGCCGGAAGCGAGCGGCTAAAGGCGATGGCCCCGCGATCCTATGCATGGTTGATGACGAATTATTGGGAGACGAATTTCCAGGCCCACCTGGGCGGGTTTCATGAGTTCCGTTTTTCCATCGAATGGGGCGATACGAACAGCAAGTGGATCGGAGATCAATTCAGGGCAGCAATCACAACGACAAGATACTCTCCTCTCGTGCCCCTACCGCTCACTCACCGGCTCCACCCGAGAAACCGTGAACTCGAACAAACGTGAATTCCCGCTGAATGTTCAGGATGCCTGAAGAGTCGCCAGAAGGAGGGCGATTGATGAGAATATCTTCGTTGAGCGTCCCGTGCTCGATCTGTTTATCCTCCAGAGATACCAGAATCGTTCCCCAATACAGGGATCTCCCGTTCATCCCCACCGACCGGATGGGATTCACCAACGATTCGTACTGAATGACCGCGCATTTCTCGCCATTCATCGTCGATTCGCCCGTCCAGCGCAGTCGCAGACCCTGCATCTTCAGCGTACCCCAGTCAGCCATCTGCACCGTGGAATCCTCGAACTCCGCCGGTCTGTACAGGGAGTTCATCTCGAGCTTGTCGAACCACGTCCATGCGAACGCTTCGACCGCGACAGTATCCCAAATGAGAGTCCCCAGGAGATGTCTTGTCTCGTCGGCCGGTAGCCTGGCAAAGAGCATGGGGTCGGCGACCCCCTCGGGAGACTTGTACGAGAAATTCTCCATGGTCTCCTGGAAGAGCGTGTCTGCGACCGCCCCTTCCGGGTCGCGGAATACTGCAATGCGCACATCGTTCCACCGCACATCACCCCCCTCCAACCCACGGGTGTACAGTCCGCTCATGACGTATTTTCCCGTCGCTTTGCCCACGGCGTCGCGGTTGTGCCACACCGTCGTCACCTCGTAGTGCTGCGGCCCATCTTCCCGCAGCTCGAGATCTGCGGGGAGATGCTGCGGCGCTTCGGCCTGCGCAATCCGGGCCGCTCCCGGACATGTCCAGCACACCGATATCAAGACGATCCTGCACACGATCCCGATGGTGCTCTTTGCGTTCATCACTTGCTCCTCGACGGAGATAAGAGAGGATGACAGGACCGCTGCTCAGCTGCAGGCCGGGTTGGCACGCCCTGGCGCAAATCACGGGCATGACAGCACGGATACCCGCTGAAACTTCTTGTTGGACTACCTGTGCCTACTACAACAGCAGACGAGGCAGAATCACTATGAGGAGCCAATCTGCCAAACAATGGGCGATCGCCGCGCTCTCGTAACCGCCCTTCTGGTAAGCCCAGCCGAACCCGCACGATCCGACGAAATTGAGAAAGTACAACTCCCGAAAGCCATTGTGCCACATCTCGAAGTAGAGCGATGAGAATACAATGGCGAGAACGGGTGCCCCGGCGGTTCTTCGAAGCGCATAGAGGAGAACCGATTGGACACCCAGCCGAGCGAGGATCTCCTCGCCGGCAAGATTACGAAGTCCGCCCCAGAGCCCCAGCTTGAATGAGACAGGATCGTCCTTGAACCACATCCACGGCAATGCATCGAGGTATCCGAGACGGTATTCCACGAAGCCGAGCCCATAGACTGCGCCGATCGCAAGGGCGGCCCCGACGATCCCGACTCCTGCAATCCTGCTGAAACGTGGATTGCTCCGCAGGAGTGCGAAGCCGCCACCAAGGCCCGCGTCCCCCAGCCCGACGGCCAGACGACCGAAGACGTAAGCGAAGACACCCCACTTGAGGACATCGAACAGAACCATTGCGTGCAGGCTGGAGCGATCAAAGCCACTGGACTGCCCAAATGTCACGTAGAGAGGCCAGGCTGCGAAATAGTAGAAAGCGAGGTTGAGCACCAGGGTGGCAGCAGTGAAACCGATCACGAAACGTCGCCCGTGACGTCCTGCAGCATGCCGGAATATCAGGAGCGCCGACGCGAGCAGAAGGACCTCAAGCATGATCTTCATAGGATCGAGCATCAGGTCCACACTCCTGGATTGTTCATTGGATTCTGTCTACACCTCTTCCAAGCGAACCTCTGTCGTATATCCACCAAACTCTCCAATCCCCCTCAACTCAATTCTGCAGTGCGGACACCCCACCAACACCTCATACCCCTCCCCTCCGAACTTATCAAAGATCAGCCTCACCGTTTCAAAACACCCCGGGCATTCCCCCTCGTGCATCCCCACATTCCTGGGCACCTTGATCCCCTTGTCCACCCTCCGCCAGTTCTCCTCCAGCGAAGCCAGATCCGCAAACGCCTGCGTATTGTGCGGTGACCCCAGCAACCTCAGGATCTCCGCATTCAGCTCGTCCACCGCATCGGTCTCCACGAAGTACTCGAACCGCTCCATCTCCAGCCCAACCCCTCCAGCTTCGGCGAGTCGCACCGCCTGCTCCGCCCCCACCGGGAACGAATCGAACATCGGATTCCCGCTCTCCACTCCGAACATCCGCTGCAGCTCTTCGAGGCCCAGACCGTCGAGCACGGCTTCCCCCATCATTTCGTCCGTCTCCGGGTCGAACCACCGCAACATCCGTCGCAGGTTCTTCTGGTCGCTCATATCGCCTCCTTGTCCCGTTCATCCTATGCCACGGCCGCCTTTTCCTCATGAAGAGTTTTGACCCCACATCCCGGATGGGTCATGCTTCACCCATGCAACGGCTCACCATTCCCGCAATCCTCCTGCTGGCGACCCTGACCGCCTGCGCCCCCACGCCCCCCACCGGGAGACCGACGATGAGCGCCCCGACCGCAGCCCTGATCCCCGCGCCCGCCGTCCTCGAACTCCACGAGGGAACGCTCAACCTGGGGACCGAGGCAGTCGTGGCCGCCCACCCCTTGTTCCTGGCCGAAGCCCGCCTCCTCGCCGAGCAGTGCAGCCTGACCTTCGCCCTGCCCACCACCTCGCGCATCGACGTGGTGCTCACACTCTCCGAAACGCCGCTGCCCGAAGAGGGCTACGAACTCGACATCACCGGCACCGGCGTCGCCATCCGCGCGTCGACCCCCACCGGCGCCTGGCACGGCGCCCAGACCCTGCGCCAACTCCTGCTCGACGGCCGCACCCTGCCGCTGCTGCACATCGAAGACGCGCCGCGCTTCCCTTGGCGCGGCATGCTCCTCGACTGCGGCCGTCACATGATGAGCGTCGAATACGTGAAGAAGGCGATCGACCGGCTTTCGTTGCACCGCATGAACGTGCTGCACTGGCACCTGACCGAGGACCAGGGCTGGCGGCTGGCCGTCGACGCCTACCCGAAGTTGACCGAGGTCGGCGCCTGGCGTTCGACTCACTCGTCCGGAGATGAAGGCGGCCGCTACGGCGGCTTCTACACCAAGGAGCAGGTCCGCGAGATCGTCGCCTACGCCGCCGCGCGCCACGTCACCGTCGTGCCCGAGATCGAACTGCCCGGCCACAGCGTAGCCGCCCTGGCCGCCTATCCCGAGCTGTCGTGCACCGGCGGGCCCTTCGAGGTCGAGACCCAGTGGGGCGTGCACGCCGACATCTACTGCGCCGGCAACGACTCGGTGTTCACGTTCCTCGAGACCGTCCTGGGCGAGGTGCTCGAGCTGTTCCCCTCGGAGTTCATCCACATCGGCGGCGACGAGGCGCCCAAGGAGCGCTGGGAAGAGTGCCCGAAGTGCCAGGCCCGCATCCGCGACGAGGGGCTCGCCGACGAGCACGAACTGCAGAGCTGGTTCATCGGCCGCATCGGCGACTGGCTCGAGTCGCAGGGCCGGCGCATGATCGGCTGGGACGAGATCCTCGAGGGGGGCCTACCCGACGGCGCCACCGTCCAGTCCTGGCGCGGCATGGACGGGGCGCTGGCCGCGGTACGCTCCGGCCACGACGCCGTCGTGTCCCCCACCAGCCACTGCTACCTCGACTACGACACCGGCACCACGAGCCTGCGCAAGAGCTACTCCTTCGAGCCCGTGCCCCCCGGCCTGACCGACGCCGAAGCCGACCGCATCCTCGGCGGCGAAGGCAACATGTGGACCGAGTATGCGCCCGAGGAGATCGTCGACACGAAGATCTGGCCGCGCCTCGCCGCCCTCGCCGAGCGGCTGTGGTCGCCCGCCGACCGCAGCGACTTCTTCGATTTCAGCCGCCGCTGGCGCATCCACAAGCCCCGGCTCGAAGCCCTCGGCGTCACCCCCGGCCCCGAGGGACGGCCGGTGTCCATCGCCGCGCACTTCGATCCGGTCCTCGACGGCTTCGTCCTCGAGTGCGACGCCGACGCCCCCGAACTCCAGCTGGCCGTCGGCACCCCCGACTCGCCCCCCGACCCGGCCGGCCTCTACCTCGACACCTCGCTGGTGGTGAAGGGCTCCGGCACCGTGCTCGTCCAGGCCGTATGGGACGGCGAAGCCTGGGGCGAACCCGCCGTGTGCCGCCTCGTGCGCCACGCCGGCGTGGGGCGCGAGCCCGTGTCGGCCCCGGCGTTCAGCCCCCGCTACGCGGCCGGCGGCACGACCGCCCTGATCGACGGCCTGCGCGGCTCCGGCAATTACCGCGACGGCCGCTGGCAGGGCGTCGAGCGGGTCGACCTCGAACTCGTGCACGACCTCGGCAAGCCCCGCCGCCTGAGCCGCATCACCGGCGGCTTCCTGCAGGACGCCAACTCCTGGATCTTCCTGCCCACGTCGGTCGAGGTGGACGTATCCGAAGACGGCATCGCCTACCGCCCCCTCGGCACCGCCACCCACGACGTGTCGAACAAGGTGCAGGACAAGGTGCAGTGGGACGCCGTCATCGAGGCCGACGGAACCCCGGCCCGCTTCATCCGGTTGACGGCCCGCAACGTCGGCGCCTGCCCCGCCTGGCACCCCGGCGCCGGCGGCGACGCCTGGGTCTTCTGCGACGAAGTGATCATCGAGACGGAGGACGATCAGTGAGCCGACTCCTCGCCATCCTGCTCCTGCTCTCAGCGGTCACGGCCAATGCCGACGACCCGTTCCCCCGCCCGCAGACTCCC
>CALEMW010000188.1 GCA_937910695.1 uncultured bacterium | reverse complement strand
CACGACGTAGAACGCCGCGAGGATGTCGTGGCATTCCGGTGCGATGTCGAAGGAGCGACCGTCCTTGTAGTGGGCCTTGTGCTCATCCTGATCGAAGTGGACCTGAATATTCTTGCGGTACTCACCTTCGTGCAGCCGCTTCGAAAAGTAGCGGCTGACCAGATCGTCTACGCCGAAGTGAGAGACGACCTTGTCGCGGACCTTGTAGAACGTCGAGAAAAAACGGCTCGACTGGGCCGTGCTCTCCACATGGTAGCAGGTTGCACCATTGGATTGGACGATCCCCCTGACCACCAGCGACGCTTCTCCGGCCTGGACCGGTCCGTAGCTGATGTCGAATACGAGTTCTTCGCCGGGGCCGAAGGGAACCGGAATCGCCGTAACTTGGCCCTCTGATTCTAGCGCCGAAGCAGTCCCACTCATGAACAATGCTGCTGCCCATATGGAAACGAACAAGACACGGGTTCTGTCGTGGATTCTCTGCGTCATCGGTACTCCTCGCCGTCTGCGGCCGTTACGCGGAGGATCTCGGTCCAGACCCGTTCCGGCATGATGTTCGTCATGCAGGGGTGTCCCGGCACGGGGCACTCGTGAAAAGAGCAGGGCGAACACGGTTCATCGGTCTGCACGGCAACATGGAACGGATGGTCCCGGTTCCAACTCAGGGCGTCGGTCGGGCCGAAAAGCGTGACCTTGGGAACACCCACCACGGTCGCCACATGCTGAGCGCCGCCGTCGGTTCCCACATAGGCGCCGCAACGCGAGAGCAAATCCGCCAATTCGCCTAAGCCAGTCGGCGGCGCTACAACGACATCAGGTGCGGCCGCCATGATCTTCGCGGTCATGGCGTCGTCGCCAGGCCCAGGGACCAGGATACAGCGGCGACCCCCTTGGCGTGCAAGGTCTAACAAACCGACGACGTGCTGCACGGGCCAGGCCTTTGTGGGCCACCCGGCACTGAGAACCAGCGCCAGATCTGTCGATGGGTCCAGAGCCAGGCGATCCCGCCACGCCCGGTAGTTGTCGTCGAGAACGTCGGAATGTTGAGCCGTGATCCTGGGCGGAGTCCAGGGAAGTGTCGCCAACCCCATGGCCCTGGTAAGGTCCTGGACGCTTTCGCCAGAATACTGATCCACGTCGCGACCTGACTCCGACTTCCTTGCGACTGCAATGTTGTAGGCCCAGGAGCGCCAGCGAAGATCGAAACCCACGCGCCAGCGAGCCCCGGACAGAGCCGTCCAAAGGGCTGTTCTGGGCGTGCTGAGTGGGTCCACGACGAGATCATAGTGCCGCGATCGCAATTCCCGGATCCAGATGGGCAACGACGACCCGGCACTCGGCGGCCAGGTCACGACGTTGCTGCGAGTCAGCATCTGTTCGACCAGCGGCACGAAAGGGCGGTCGATGAGCACGTCCAGAATCGCTTCGGGATAGGCCGAGGCCAGGGCTTCGATCATTGCGACCGACAGCAACGCATCTCCCAGACCTCGCCGCCGGATCACGAGGATTCGTGCAACATCGCGTCGAGCCGGTCGGAGCGGCATCACACCTCACCTCCGAACAGGATCTTGGTCAGCGCCGTGATCACGTCGGTAACCTCAAGACCCGGCATGCAGATCCAGTCATCGCAGCTGTGGAGGTCGCAGGGGTGACAGTGCGGACGCGTGGCCAGCACGCGGTGGATGCCGAGATGGTCGTAGGGAAACCAGATCGTCGGGTCGGTCGGCCCGAACAAGGCCACGGTGGGACGTTTCAACGCCACCGCTGCGTGCATGACGCCTCCGTCCACGGTGACGACGCTGCGGGCGGCGGCGATGACGCCGAAAACCGTGGAGAGGGGCAACGGTGGCAATCGGGTTCCCGGTGCGTCTCGCAGAGCGGCTTCGAGCAGCCTGTCGGCTCCGGGCGGATTCAGCACGACCGTCCGCACTCCCCCTCCCTCGAGCATATCGATCAGCGCCCGCCATCTGTCTGCAGGCCAGCTCTTGGCTTCCCAAGTGGCCCCTGGGGCCAGCAGAATGAAAGGGCCGGGTTTAACTCCCGCCCCGGCGAGACTCTCGGCGGCGCTGGCGCGCGCGGAGTCAGAAACGACAAGTCTGGGTCCGACGATGCCACCGTGAGAAGCCAGCCAGTCCATCATCGGCAAACCCGTCTCGACATGAGACAGCGGAGCGAGACGAGCCACGTGTTCGCCGAGGCCGCCGGGAGCCAAGGATCGGAAACCGGGATCTGCGGGAAGCTCCGCCACATGGGTGTAGAGGCGCGCGCGCCGATTGTGACGTCCCGTGATGCGCAGGGGAATGCCGGCACAGCGCAGCAGCCAGGCGCTGCGGGGATTGAAGAAGAGATCCACAGCCAGATCGTAGCGCTCACGTCGCAGAGCGAGGACAGTGCCGAGCCAGCCTTCTTGCCTTGGTCGGTCCGGCTCAAGAACGACTGGTCTGTTCCGGTGGGTCGCTCCCGTCCCGCCGGTCCCCAGAACATGGAGTCGGTCGAGAGCATCGTGATCTATCAGAGCCGGGGCATATGCTTCTTCGCAGAGAAAACCGATGTCGAGTTCCGGGTCACCCCGTTTCAAAAGGTCGACGACGGCGGTAGCCATCACGATATCGCCCAGATAGCGCAGTCGTGTTATGAGAATCTTGCGCAGAGGCCTGCCGTCGAGTGACCAGCTCACGGGCGACCACCGCCCAGTACGTGAACGATGGCGGCGGCGAGATCATCATAAACCACGGCTCCTCGCTGCAGGCCGGCCTGTTCGACGTCCGCGCCCTTACCTGTCCTGACCAACATTGGTGTCAGGCCTGCGCCACGTCCCAGGTCGAGATCCGCGACCTTGTCGCCGATCATGACGCTGCCGCTCGACCAGATGATCTTGGACGCCGCAGCCTCGATCATGCCCAAGGCCGGCTTACGGCAGCCACAGGCTGCGTCGGGATCATGGGGACAGTAGAGTACTCCGTCGAGGACGACGCCGCGTGCGGCGAGCAGTTCGTCGACTCGTGTCTGGACGGCATGGAACTGAGCCTCGGTATAGTAACCGCGTCCGATCCCCGACTGGTTGGTCAGACAGACGAGGCGCCAGTCGGCGGCGGCGGCAACCGCCAGAGCCTCGGCGCTGCCCTGGATGAGGCGGACATCGGCCGGGGAGGACAGGTAGTGGGCGTCTTCGATGATCACGCCGTCGCGATCGAGGAACAGCGTAGGCCGTGGGCACGGGTCAGCAGCGAGCCTCCAAATGCCTGGATTCATGGCTTCCCACCACCGATGAGCTGTTCCGCAGCTTCAAGAACGGCCTCAGGCTTGATCGAATCGAGACAGAACTCCGGTTGAGGACATTCCCTGAGATGACAAGGGCTGCAGGAAAAGCCGACGGCCCTGAGCACAGCCGTACGGAGGCCGCGCGGACTCGTCCAGTCGGGGTTGGTGGATCCGAAAAGACCCAGAGTAGGTGTCCCAAGAGCGGCGGCGAGATGCATCAGGCCGCTGTCGTTGCCCACGAAGAGATCCACATCGCGCAGCAGGGCCCCCACTTCGAGCATCCGGGTGGATCCGACAAGGTCGACCACACCGGCGCCGTCGTCATCGGAACTGATCCAGCCACCTTCGAGATGGCGTCCCAGTTCCTCGGCGTGGCCGCGGGCGGCAGCATCGCCAAGCACCAGGACCCTCCTGCCGGTGCCGGCGCAGGCCCTGGCGAACCTAGCGGCCAAGGCGGGGGGCCAGCTCTTGGCGTCGCCGTACGTGGCGCCGACGGCCAGCGCAACGTGAGGACGGCCGGCGGTCAGACGCCGATCTGCGGGCCATCGGTCTGCTGCCGGCAAGGACGGCAAAGCTCCGGTGTCGGCTACCAAAGGCTGCGAAGTGCACAGATCTACGATCTCGGCACAGAGATGGCGGTGTCCGCGAGGTCCTCGTATCACCGGATCGGTGAGCAATGCCCGACGACCTTCCCCGGTCCAACCCACCCGTCGTGGAATCCCCGCCAACGCAGCGACAGCCGCCGCACGGAACGACGGCGGAAGAACGTAAGCCTCTTCGTAGTGACCGGCGCGGACAAGTCCGGCAAGGCGGAGCGCGCCGCTGATACCGGCATGACAGCCGTTGCGTTCGTAGGTCGTCAGGCTGTCGATGCGGGGGTCGTGTTCCAGCAGAGGTCGCCATAGATCGCGTACCAGCACATGAATGCCCAAGCCGTCGGTCCGACGAAGCACGTCGAGTAAAGGCGTCGTCATCACAAGGTCGCCAAGCCAGTTGGGAGCGATGATGAGGGTTCCGGTCCGCTTCGCGCCGCCGCTGCTCAACGCCCGCCTCGCACGGAACGGACGGCGTCGAGCAGGGTGTCGACATCCACACGCTTGCCCTCGGCCACCCTCAGGATCCGCACGTTGTCATAGTGGGCGGGTTCCCAGGTCGGCTCGTCCTCCTTCACGAACAATCCGATGACCGGCACGCCCTGGGCCGCTGCGAAATGGAAGAGATCGGTATTGCCGGCGAGGAACAGGTCACACAGGGAGGTCATCACTACGGTGTCGAACATCGTTCCGGCCGGTAGATTCATGGGAGCCTGGGTCAGGGCGGCCTGGAATTGATCGAGGCGATCGGTGGCGCCGCCGGCGCACAAGGGCAAGACTCGGATGGGCATCTGGCTCTGGAGTTGATTGAGCAGGAAGTTGAGGTTCGGCAGCGAAAGCCCTGCTCCAGACTTACCCAGGGAGGGATCGACACCGACGAGGATTTCGTCTTTGCGGGGCTTGTTGAAGTGCACGAGTTGCCTGGTCTTGCGTACTTTCTCTTCGGGAAGCGGCCACCCAGGCCGCACGTCGCCGTCGGCGAGACCGAGGAACGGCGCCGTCGCCGCAAGCCGGGTCCCCCTGTACCGTTGGTCGCCCTGCGGCGCCCGCACTTCGAAATTGACCGCCGGGTACGAGGAACGGTGTGAGGGCCCGAGCCGCAACGGCGCTCCGCTGGCCAAAGCGATGGCCTCGAGGGCCGGATGGGCCTCGAAGGACATCACGACGCAGAGATCGTAATCGTGCTTGCGGATGCCACGGGCCAGGGCCACGTAGCCCGGTGTCCACGTCCGCAGCTGTTTGGCCGTGTATTCGATGCAGTTGCGGGCGAATCCACTTTCCCGGACCAGCGGCGTGTGGTGCTCGGGCAGGAGCACGTCGATCCGCGAACGCGGATAACGGTCTCGTATGGCACGCAACAGAGACGCGTGGAAGAGCAGGTCGCTGAGATCCCCGGTATCGATGGCCAGAATACGGCTGTCTTCGCCGAGGGCGCCGGGCACGTGAAAGGACGTCTCCTCGCCCTTGGCGAGAAAACGTCCGACCAGACCTCCCAGCATCCGCGTTGTCGCCAAGGTGATCCTCCGTCACTCAAAGACGTCGGGGAAGATCTCCTCCCAAACCTCATCCACGTGCTTGACCGTCACGAAGGTGACGTCCTGCGCCACTTCATCGGGGATTTCGTCCAGGTCGCTCGCATTCTGTTCGGGCAGAAGGATGCGACGGATGCCGGCACGGTGTGCGGCCAAAATTTTCTCGAGCAATCCGCCGATGGGCAGCACGTCCCCGGTCAGGGTGATTTCGCCGGTCATGGCCGTGCGGCGGTCGATGGCCGTATCCATCATCAGCGAGAAGAGCACCGACGCCATGGCGATGCCGGCGCTGGGGCCGTCCTTGGGCACCGCCCCGGCGGGAATGTGGATGTGGATGTCCACGTCCCGGAAGAATGTTTTGAGATCCTCCCGGCCGCCGAACTTGGCGCGCAGATAGCTGTAGGCCGCGGTGGCCGACTCCTGCATCACGCTGCCGAGCTGACCCGTCAATTTGAGGCTCCCGTTGCCTCCGGGCAAGGTCACTCCCTCGAGATACAGGATCTTGCCTCCCACCGAGGTCCAGGCCAGACCCGTCGCAACGCCGACTTTGGCCCGGCTGCGCAAGCGGTCGGGATCGTAGGACGGAGGTCCGAGGAGTTCGATGACTCCCTTGCCGCTGATCACTTGCTGCTTTCGCGAGCGCCCCGCCACCTTGCGGGCCACCTTGCGGCAGACCGATCCGATCCGGCGCTCCAGACTGCGGACGCCCGCTTCCCGGGTATATCCCTGGATCAGCGACCTCAACCCAGCGTCGGTGAAACGGATGTGCTTCGACTTGAGGCCGTTCTCCTCGATCTGCCTCGGCACGAGATAACGCTTGGCGATCTCGAGCTTCTCCATGTTGGTGTAGCCTGGCAGCTGGATGACCTCCATGCGGTCGAGCAGCGGCCGAGGGATCGTGTCGAGCATGTTGGCGGTGGTGATGAACAACACCTTCGACAGGTCGAAGGACAGCCCCAGGTAATGGTCGGTGAAGTCGCAGTTCTGCTCTGGGTCGAGGACCTCGAGCAGTGCACTCGACGGATCGCCCCGGAAATCCTGACCCAGCTTGTCGATCTCGTCGAGCATGAACAGCGGGTTGTTGGTGCCGCAGTCCTTGAGCCCCGAGATGATGCGGCCGGGCATGGCTCCCACATACGTGCGTCTGTGTCCGCGGATCTCGGCTTCGTCGCGCATGCCGCCCAGGGAGAAACGGAAGAACTCGCGACCGATGGCCTCGGCGATGCTGCGGCCCAGCGACGTTTTGCCCACGCCGGGAGGCCCGGCCAGACAGATGATCGGACCGCGGTGGTCCCCCTTCAGCTTGCGCACGGCAAGAAACTCGATGATCCGTTCCTTAACGTCCTCGAGGCCGTAGTGGTCGCGTTCGAGGATGGCCTCGGCCCTTTTGATGTCCAGCTTGTCCTCGCTGCTCGTGAGCCAGGGCAAGTCCAGAATCCAGTCGACGTAGGTCTTGCTGACCGTGTACTCGCTGGCCCCCGGCGACATGCGCGCGAGACGATCGACTTCCTTGTCGGCGACGGCCTGTACGTGTTCGGGGAGCGTGGCCTCAGCCACGCGCTGGCGCAGTTCGTCGATCTCCACCGTGGTGTCGTCGGTGTCGCCGAGTTCGCGCCTGATGGCTTTGAGCTGCTGCCGGAGATAGTACTCCCGCTGGTCCTTGTCGATGGACTTGCGCACGTTGGTCTGGAGCTTCTGACCCAGCTCGGCGACCTCCAATTCACGCACGACGATCTTCGAGAGGATTTGCAGACGCACCAGGGGCGACGCAGCTTCGAGCACTTGCTGTTTCTCTGCCACTTCGACGTCGAGGTTCGTGGCGATCAGGTCGGCGAGCCGTCCGGGGTCGTCGATGTTCATGACGACGACCTTCAGCTCGTCCGAGAGGGCTTCGCTGGCGTCGATGATCTTCAGAAAATTGTTGGCCACGCCGCGCATGTAGGCGAGGGTGCGCGAATCGTGCTTTTCCTCTTCGGTGATGACTTCGACGTGGGCCTTGAGATAGGGCTCACTCTGGACGAAGCTTGTGGTGCGGATTCTGGCTATGCCCTGGCCCAACAGACGCATGCTGCCGTCGGGAAAGCGCAGCATCTTCTGGATCTTGACCGCTGTCCCCACCTGGTAGATCACGTCCTCGTCGGCTTCGTCCTCGTCGTCCTCGATGTCGCGCTGGGCGAAGGCGCCGAGAATCTTGTCCCCGGCCAGACACTCGTCGGCGAGCTCGATGAGGTTCTCATCGCTCAAGACCAAGGGCACCATCATGTAGGGAAAAATGACCGCTTCACTGATCGGCAGGATCGGCATGATGTCGGGAACGGTCCCCTCCAGGGCCTCGATCTGTTCCTGGTCGCTGGTGTGTGAGCTCATGCTCGTGCCCCTTCCCTGGATGCGCGGCGGTGATGATTTCTGCGAGTTCTCATCCCTGACCCACGTCGATACGGCTGCGGCTTCCATTCGGACCATCGACGCCTTTTTCAAGACTAACGAAAAGGAAACCGTTGCGATACCTGGCCTCGGCGCTTTTGGCCCGGACTTGAACGGGTATCGGAATGCGCCTGGCGAAGGGGCCAACGCTGATTTCCATGGTGAAGTAGTGCTTCTTGCCCGGAGGGGCGATGTCCCGGCGGCTGCCCCGAACGACGAGCACGTCGCCGTCGGTCAGCACCTCGATCCTTGATGGATCCATGCCTGAGAGGTCCATCTGAACGACGAACGCGTCCTCGGTCTCATAGACGTCCGTGGGAGGTCGCCAGGTCAGGTCGTCCTCGGCTGACACCGACTGGCCCCCCGATCGGAAGGTCGTCACCAGAATCTCGAAGATGTCGTCGGACGGTCGGGATCCGCCCCTGAGCAGTTCGTGCGTGATCATGTCGCTCCTCCCACACTTGGTCTGTCGACGCATCGTAGCTGTCCGTATTACAAACCGTCAACCGCAACGACGGCAACCCCCTGCGTGTCTAGAGATCTCTTAAACGGGCGGAACATTGCTGCGGGGGTTGCCCTGCGCCAGCATAGCATCGACTTCGGCTGCGACCGGCAACCCGGAACGTCCGCCCCAGCTTCGGCACTTGAGCGCCGCAACGGCGGCACCATAGCGCAGCGATTCGCGAAAATCCTGTCCCTTGAGCAGACCCCAGGCATAACCGGCGTGGAAAGCATCCCCGGCTCCGGTGGTATCGACGGTCGGAACATCGAAAGCCGGTACGTGGACGATCCGCCCTTCCAGCAACGCCAGGCACCCGGCCGGCCCGAAGGTCGTGGCCACCCTGGAGGGTCCGAGGGCCTGCAGAGCCTGCAGGGCCTCACGGTGGGCGGATTGACCTGTGAGATCGGTAGCGAATCCCTGCGCCCCGATCACGTCGGTCGCCACCGCGACGAGCTGTTCGAGACCGGCACGGTAGGTCCCCCCGTCGATCACCACGGGATTTCCCCGCCGGGAGGCTTCTCGAGCCAGGGGAATGACCGCCTCTGGTTCGTGACCATCGGCCAGCAGGAGATCGGCATCGTCGAGGGCCTCGAGGGGGATCTCTCCCGCCTTCAGGTGCCGTAGATCACCCCTGCTCCAGCAAATGCGGCGCTCTCCGGTTCCGATGTCGACGATGATGATCGCTTGAGGCGAGCTGGCTCCTGGTGCAGCAACGCAGAAGGAGAGGTCCACCCCGGCTTCAACCAGCTCCACGCGTTGCATGAGACCACAGGGGTCATCGGCGAGGATTCCGGCGTAGCGTACCTCGACCCCAAGCCTGGCCAGAGCCACGGCGGCTGTGGCCGCAGGACCGCCGCCGCCTTGTCGGATCGCCGGATACTCGCGCTTGGAGTCCCGTTCAGGCAGGCCATCGCAGAAAAGAACGACATCCCAGGCGTTGTAACCCACCACAAGGGCCTTCATGATTGAAGCTTCTCCCCACCGAGCTTGCCGTGCCCTGCCTGAGCATGTTAGCGTGATCCTCACAAATCCCCAGAGCCTGGAGGAACCGCCATGAATGAGTGTCTGTTCTGCCGTATCGCGGCCGGATCGATCCCCGCCGACATCATCCACGAAGACGACGAATTCCTCGCCTTCAGGGACATCAACCCGCAGGCTCCGACTCACTTTCTGGTCATCCCCAGGAGCCATATCGCCGCGTTGTCCGACCTCTCGGCAGAGCATGCGGACACGATGGGCAGGTTGGCCGTGACCGCATCTCGTGTCGCAAGAGACGAAGGGCTGGACCAGCGCGGCTACCGCTGGGTCGTAAACTGCGGGGAGGACGGCTGCCAGACCGTCCCCCACCTGCATCTCCACGTTCTCGGCGGTCGCCCATTGGGCTGGCCCCCCGGTTAACAGTCTATCCCTTCAGGGCGTAGACTCCTCGCGAGGGACGGCTGACTTTCGTACTCGTCGATAGGGTTCGACGCAAGACATTGGCGAAGTTCTTGCTCTTGGTCTTGATGAGTTTTCCTGTCGTGATGCGCTTGAGGATTTCCTGGAAGGACATCGTCCCCTTCTCCTTGCGCAGGAGATCCACCACCACGGACTCAACCGTCTGTGCCTTCTTGGCCGTCTTTTTCGCCGCCGCTCGTGGCGTCTTGGCAGCAGTCTTCTTCGTTACTTTCTTCTTGGCCGTCTTCTTCTTGGCAGCCTTCTTCTTGGCCGCCTTCTTTTTGGGAGCGGTTACCGACGCCGTCACCTTCTTCTTCGTCTTGCTCATTACCTTCTTCTTGACGGTTTTCTTCTTGGCGGTCTTCTTCGCCGCCGCCTTCTTTGTCGTCTTAGCCTTGACTGTCTTTCCCGAGACCGGCGGCAGCCCCGTCACACCCTTCACGCCGTAGACGCCGCGGGCGATCCTTTTGAGATCTTCCGAGGTCGACAAGGTGCGACGCAGGACATTATCGAAGTTCTTGGACTTCGTCTTGATGAGAGCGCCGTCGGCGATCGCAGCCCGTATTTCCTGGAACGTCATGGCCCGGCCCTTGGCGCGGATCACCTCGGCGACAACGCCGGCGACGGTCGAACGACCAGTACTTTTGGTCACGGCCCGAGTCCGGATCGTGGCTGCCTTTCTGGGCCGACCCCGAGCCTTCGGCTTCGCCGTGCCGCCTATACTGCCACGAAGAACAGCAAGGCGATCGTCGATCCGCTTCAGTTCAGCGGCGGCCTTGGCCCGTCGGTCCTCGAGACCGAGCATCTCCTCCTTCACCTTCAGCAGAGTCTTGAGCTGAGCGAGCGTAAGCTCCTCGGTCAGATCGGCGAGTCGCCTGGACATGGCATTCTCCTTTTCGATCGGGCTTGGACTGTAATATTACAGATACCGTATGGATCATAATGTTCGGATGTCAACAAGATTTGTAAGATTTACTGATGATCGTAACGTCTCAGCTCGGCCGGTATCCACCATTCGCGAATGGTCTGATAGGGGCTCAAGACGTGAGGTCGGACCGCTTCGAGGCGCGAACTGTGAGCGACGATGTCGTGCGGATAGTACAGGAATGCCATGGGTTGATCCTCGGCGCAGTGGCGTTGGAATTCGGCCCAGACTGGACGCGCTGCATCGCGATCGGTGAGCGACAACGCGAGATTCATCAAAGAGTCGGCGTAGGCGTTGGCATAGTGTCCGTAATTCCAGCGATCGAAGCTGTCGCTTCCGAGCAGTCCCGATGGATCCACGGCGAGCCTCGCCGAGAACACGCCGAGATAGGCCTCGAAGTCTCCCTGCCGAACATGATCGATGACCGTCGAGAATTCCAAGACCCTCGTTTTCACATCCACGCCAACGGCCCTGTAGTTTTCGCTCAGGATCACGACTCCGTTTTCACGGACAGGATCACCCTTGCGCGTCACCAGGGTAAAGCTGAACCGCTTTCCGTTGCGGTCGCGTATGCCGTCGCCGTCGTTGTCGGTCCAGCCGGCTTCTTCTAGCAGACGGCGCGCCGCATCCGGATCGAAGGGATCGGGAGCGATGCTTGCGTCATGCGCCCACAGCACCGGCGGCAATGGCCCGCCAGCCGGAGTCCCGTAGCCCGAAAGCAGTCCGTCTACGAAAGCGGAACGGTTGGCGGCCAGAGACAACGCCTTGCGCACGCGGCGGTCGGCAAAGAGATCCAGTTCATGGTTCCAATACACCATGCCCATGAGTCGCCCGGCGGATGCGGCCACCTCGATGCCCTCCTGTTCGGCCAAACGGGCCGCCCGATGGGGGGGCACGTTGTCGACCACGTCCACGCCGCCGGTTTCCAACTCCACGAGTCGGGCTGTCTCGTCGGGAATGAATCGAATCAAAATCCGCTCGAGCAGGGGTTTGATGCCGGGATAGGATTCGTTACGGCGCAGGATCAAGTGCCGTCCTCGCTCCCAGGATTCCAGTTCGAACATGCCGTTGGCTGCAGGTGCGTCGTTGAGAGGCCAGGCACGCACAGCCGCCGGATCGAGTTCGAGGACAGCTGCGGCGGGCAACAGGGCATGGCCCAGGGTTGCGACCTGGTCGGCCCGTCGTTCGCGGAAGTCGTAGCGGACCGTCCGCTCGTCGATGGCGGAAACCCCGAGTACGTTCGCGAGACGGCCGCCGGCCCTGGGACTGGCAACAAGAGGGTCGACGAAAAGCTCGAAAGAACGCACCACGTCGTCAGCAGTCAGGGGCGTTCCGTCGGACCAACACCAGGGGTTCAAATGAACGGTAATCATGAGGCTGTCGGGAGAGAATGTTAAACGCTCGGCGATCCGGGGATGGTACAGGAAATCCTCCTCCATCTCCACGAGTCCATCGAGGAGAAGGACGATGACCTGACCAGCCTGCGCGGAGGTATGGATCAGGGGATTGAGCACATCGGGTTCCGCTCCAAAGGCCATAACAACCGTGCCCCCCGCTTCGGGCACACGATCCCCTGTGGCGACTTTCCGCCCATCGCGATCACCGCAGCCTGAGCAGGCCGCCGCCGCCAGCAGCAGAAGCGCCCATCCGGTCATCCTCATCTCTCACCTCCCCCTGAGACAACGGCGCGGTCCTCCCAATGGGAGAACCGCGCCCCTGATGCAGTCTAGGACCAGCAGAGACGCCGGTCAACCGCCGTCACTTCACCAGCATCATCTTCGCACTCACGGACCGGTCGCCGCCGCGAGCCCGCAGCAGGTACACGCCGCTCGGCTGCTGACGTCCACGGTCGTCGCGGCCGTGCCAGACGAAGCTCTGCCAACCCGGAGCAGCCTGATCGTCATAGAGGGTCCGCACACGACGGCCGAGCACATCGAACACCTCGACGCGAAGGTGATCGGTGGTTCCGGCCAAGCCCGGCAGGAAAAGGGATACGGTGGTGCTCGGATTGAACGGATTGGGACTGATCGACTTCACCGTGAGCACCTGCGGTCCCGGCGTTTCCTCGGGAACACCGGTCAGGCTGATCACCCGATACACACCGTCGCGATGGACATTGTTGCGGAACGTCGTCCACGTCATCGTGGTGCCGTCCACGGCGAAGGGCATGTCCCAGACGTGCACCAACAGGTCCCAGCCACCATAGATGATGTCCACGTCCATGTCCCCGTCGAGATCACAGATCACCGGCGCCGGCCGTATCGGACCGGACAGAGTGATCGGGAAACCGTCGACGTCGTTTCCGTCGTGGGTGAAGGCGTACAGGTTGTTGGGTGTGTCCTCGGAGCCGCCACCGATACCGAAGAGGATGTCGGGGAAACCGTCGCCGTTGACGTCGCCGACGACCGGGCTCGACTCGGAGTTGCCGGGCATGTGGCGGGGCCAACCGGGCAGGACCGTGCCGGACCCTCCGGTTTTGTCCGTGTCGATGACATAGGCGTAGGAGTCCAGAGAGCCCACGACCGATATCGCCGCAATCTCCAGCTCGCCGTCGCCGTCGAAATCACCCAAGGCGGGACTGGGACAGCCGGCACCGCTGGCGGTGGCTACGAAATGGATGGGGAATCCGGGATAGTTGCTACCGTCCTGCTCGAGGACATAGAGAGTATCGTTTTCGCAGATGAAAACGATTTCCCAGATCCCATCGACATCGAGGTCGGCTACTGATGGACTGCTGAGAATGTTGGCACCCAGGCCTACTTCATGTGGGAAACCGGGAGCCTCGCTACCGTCTGCCTTGAAGGCATGGAGTTTGTTAATATTATTCCAAGCGTATTTCGTGCCAAAAATCATTTCGGCTCCCCCATCGCCGTCGAGATCAAACAGTGCGGGGGCAGAAAGATCCCAAGCATACCGTCCTTCTGGCCTTACGATGAGCACACCGTTTGTAGCTGCGTTTGCATCACCGTCAGCTACTTCGGTGCCGTCGTGATGCCAGGCCAAAGTTTCTCCAGATAAGTTATTGACGATGATTTCAAGATCAAGGTCACCATCAATGTCCCCGACAGCCGGTGTTGTCCAGGCCCAGCTCCAATGAAGAGATTGGGGCCATCCTGGCAGCAAAGTACCATCGCTTCGGTAGATGTAAATCTGCTTGGAGTTCTTCTCCATGGCGATAATCTCGAGACCGGGCAGGCCGTCGAGATCGGCCAAGGTGA
>CALEMW010000187.1 GCA_937910695.1 uncultured bacterium | reverse complement strand
TGCCGGAACTGACGAAGCGAACCTGGTCGAACACCTCGAGGCGCTCGAGCAGGGCTTCGGCCAGCAGCACCTCGCGGCGTGACGGGGCGCCGAAGCTGGCACCTTCGCCCACGGCCTCGATGATGGCGGCTTCCACATCCGGGTCGGCATGGCCCATGATCATCGGGCCCCAGCTCTGGCAGTAGTCGACGTATTCGCGGCCGTCCTCGTCGGTGAAGTGTGCGCCCTTGGCCCTGCGGAAGAACACGGGGTCGCCCGGCACCGACTTGAAGGCCCGCACGGGGGAGTTCACGCCTCCGGGGAGGGCGGCCTGCGCCCGGGTCCACCAGCTCGCATTGCTCATGAAATCCACCCCTCGCGCATCGCGTCGCGGCCGTGGTAGGTGATGATCAGGTCGGCGCCGGCGCGTCGCATGGCCAGCAGGTTCTCCATGACGATGGCCCGCTCGTCGCAATAGCCGGCGGCGGCCGAGGCCTTCACCATCGAGTATTCGCCGCTCACGTTGTACACGACCACCGGGCACAGCGTTTCGGCCTTCACGCGCCCGACGATGTCGAGGTAGGCGAGCGCCGGCTTGACCATGACCATGTCCGCGCCTTCGTCCACGTCGAGCAGGGCCTCGAGCAGCGACTCGCGGCCGTTGCGGAAGTCCATCTGGTAGGTCTTGCGATCGCCTTGCGGCGCGCTGTCGCAGGCGTCGCGGAAAGGACCGTAGTAGGCGCTGGCGTACTTGGCGCTGTAGGCGAGGATCGATGTGTTCACGTAGCCGTTCTCGTCGAGCAGGTCGCGGATGGCGCCCACGCGGCCGTCCATCATGTCGCTGGGGCTGACGATGTCGACGCCCGCCTCGGCGTGAGCGAGGGCCATCTTCGCCAGCTGCTCCACCGAGTCGTCGTTGGTCACCACGCCGTCGTGCAGGAAGCCGCAGTGGCCGTGGCTGGTGTAGGCGCACAGGCAAACGTCGGTGATCAGGATGATCTCTTTGCCGAAGCGGGCGCGCAGGGCGCGCAGGGCCAGGGGGATCACGCCGTTCGGGTCGACGGCGGCGCTGCCCGTCTCGTCCTTGTGCTCGGGAATGCCGAACAGCAGGTGCGACTTCAGGCCCAGCGCCACGTCTGCGGCCACCTCTTCGACCAGCTTGTCCACCGACACATGGGTGACGCCGGGCATGCTGGGGATCCCCTCGAGCACGCCTTCGCCTTCGACCACGAAGTGGGGCGTGATCAGGTGGCGGGCCGAAATGTCGGTTTCGGCGACGATCTCTCGCATCAAGGGCGAGGTGCGCAGGCGGCGGGGACGGTTGAGCAGGTTCATGACTCCGACTCCCTGGGTTCAGGCGTGGGTTCGAGGACTCGGTCGAGGCCGGCGGCCAGGACCATGGCTTGCAGATCGGGGGACGCCGCCGTGGTCACGGAGAACCCGGCGTCGCTGGCGGCGCGTGCGGATGTCTCGCCGATGGCGATGCAAGGCACGGCCGGACCCCATGCCGCAGCGAAGGCGCGCACGGCGGTGGGGCTGGCGAAAAATACGAGGTCGCCGTCCTGCCAGGGACGCTCGGGCAGTTCGGACGGCGGCACTGCGTCTGTGCGGTAGAGGGGCAGTTCGGTCACGGCGAAGCCGGCGGCCTCTAGGGTGGCCCGCGGTTCGGTGAGGCGCCGCTCGGGGCCGGGGAGCAGGACGGAGGCCGGAGCCTCCACCTTGGAGGTGAAGACACGGGCGAGTCCGGCCCCGTCCCGTTCCCTGGCACCGAGATCGTCTTCGCGCCCACAGGCGCGCAGGGCGGCGGCGGTGCCGTCGCCGAGCACGCCGAGGCGGGCGTCTCCAGTCGGCAGGCCGGCGTCGCAGAAGGCGCGCACGCCCTGGGGGGATGTGAAGAGGATCCAGTCGAAGGAGGCCGGGTCGAGGTTAGAAGGGACGGGCAAAAGTGCGAAGCGCAGCAGCGGCATTTCAAGCACGTCGCAACCCGCGGCCTCAAGGGCGTGCCGCCAGGGACGGCACTGCTCTCGGGTACGAGTCAGGATGATGCGCCGCGGCGTGTTCACGACTCCAGGTTCTCCTTGGCCTTCAGGATCCGGGTGTGGGCTTCGTCGGCAAGGGCCAAGGGGTCGGGGCCCTCGAGATCGAAACGCAGAGGATCGTCGGCGTCGGCCGCAGGACTCCAGAAACAGACCAGGCGGAAGGCGCCGTCGTGGGGACGGATGTTCACGCCGAAGGGCAGCTGACAGCCGCCGTCGAGTTTTTCGAGCAGTCGGCGCTCGCCCTTGACGGCCCGGGCCGCTTCTACGGTTTCGAGACCATTGAGAAAGTCGATCAGTTCGGCGTCGTCGCGGCACTGGATGGCCAGCATGCCCTGGGCGGGCGCGGGTACGAACACCTCGACGTCGAGTTCTTCGACATGCAGGTCGGAGATGTCCAGTTCCAGGCGCGTGACGCCGGCGCGGGCCAGCAGGATGGCGTCGTACTGCCCTTCGCGCAGTTTGCGAATGCGTGTGGGCACGTTGCCCCGCAGATCGATGATCTCCAGGTCGGGGCGCAGTTCGCGAACCTGGGCCTGACGCCGTGCCGCGCTGGTACCGATGCTGCCGCCTTCGCGCACGGGCATCGGATCGCCGGCGGCAAGCCGGGCCTCATCGACGGCTTCCGGCCGGATCAGCAGCAGTTCGCGGGGGTCTTCGCGTCCGATCAGGGCACAGGTCACCAGCCCGGGGGGCATTTCCGAGGAAAGGTCCTTCATGGAATGCACGGCCAGGTCCACACGGCCGTCGAGCTGGGCGTCTTCGAGCTCCTTGGTGAAGAAGCCCTTGCCCTCAAGCTTGGAGAACGGCACGTCATCGATACGGTCGCCCCGGGTCTGGATGATCTCCAGCTCGGTGTCGGCGCCCATGACGCGCAGCAGGTCCTGGACGTGGTGGGCCTGCCATAGGGCGAGGTCGCTGCCTCGGGTGCCGATGCGCAGGGAGCGGGGGCTGGGGGCTGTCTGGTCGTTGGGGTTCACGGGGTTCTCCTCGATTCTCCTCGGTCGTTGGCGGTCTCGACTCGAATGATCGCCAAAAAAGGTAGGCAACGAAAGGTGTGATTGTGTCATCGATGCGTCATGATGTCGTGTTGATCACTTGTGAAATTTCTATAGGGCATATGTGATTCGGGGCTTGAATCATGCTAGACTCTCCTGGAGTCCCGGCCTTTGGAGGGGTGTCGGGAACCGTCGAACATCGAAGACACAGCAACATGAGGGACCATGGGATACCGCTTCGCCCAGCGACTCCTCCTGGTGACCCTCCTGTTCGCACTGTCACTCCCCGCTTCGGGTGAGACGGTCGATCGGGAGAAAGCCAAACTAGTCTGCCAGAACTGGCTGACGTATCTCGGTGCGTCCGCCACGGGCGATCTTGTTCTATCCAATCCCCACATCTACAGCATCAGCAGCGTCACCGAGGGCGACACGCTCCTGGCCTGGCACTTCGAACTGCGACCGCGTGGTTATGTCATTGTGCCGGCCCGCGACGAACTGCCTCCCATCTTCGCTGCGAGCGATCAGGCAACCTGGCCGGGACAGCGCCACAATCCGTTCCTGTTGGTGGCGCGCGACGTGTTGGCGCCCAAGATCCGACAACTGAACATCAATGAAAGCGACGCATCATCCCGGCGCCAGTCGGCGGTCGTCAAGTATCCTGTTCACGATGGGTGGGAGCGTTATGCCGCCGTCTCGACGGAGTTCGAGTCCATGGTCGACAACGGCGAGCTCGACGTTATCACCTCGGCCGGACCGCTGCTGACCACGCGCTGGCATCAGGACTATCCCTTCAACAACCAGTGTCCCATCTCCGCGAGCGGGCGGACCTTCGTCGGCTGCACCGCCACCGCCACCGCCCAGCTCATGCGCTATCACCAGTGGCCGCCCATGGGTACGGGAGTCTACGGCTACACGTGGAACGGGGACAACTGCGACGACGTGCCGACCGCCGAGTACCTTGAAGTCGACCTGGGCAATCCTTACGACTGGTCCCTCATGCCCGACGAGCCCGGCTGGACCCCCACGCCCGAACAACGCGACGCCCTCGCAGAATTCAACTACGAAGTGGCGGTGGCCTGCCGCATGGACTTCAGCTTCTGCGGATCGGCGGCCTCCCAGTCTCTGGCCAGCTCGGCCCTGCGCAACCTCTTCTACTACGCCCAGGGGATCCGCGAGGTCACGCGTTTCCGTTACACGGACCAGGCTTGGTTCGACGAGATCCGCAACGACGTCGATGCGGGCCAGCCTGTCATCTACAGCACCATCATCCACACCATGGTCTGCGACGGTTGGCGACAGGTCGACGGTATGAATCAGATCCATCTGAACTACGGCTGGGGCGGGGCGTCGGACAACTGGTACACCCTCGACGACATCGAGACGTCGGCGAATCCCTGGGCCGAACGCATGCTCCTCGACATCCGCCCCGACTCCAACGTGACATTCCCCGTAGATTTGACCGCCTTCGAGGCCTTCGAGTCGTTGGACGGCATGCATGTCGACTGGGAGGTTCCTGCATCATCGAGCGCCGCTCAGTTCTGGCTCCTTCGCTCGGGCGGCGCGAACAGCTGCGTACCTCTTCCTCTGACCTTCGACCCTCTGACAGGACAGACGGTCTACCAGTATATCGACCAGACACCCGACGGCGGAGAGTACAGCTACTGGCTCCAGGCCAGACCTCCCGCCGGCGAAGAAGTGTGGTTCGGCCCCGTGCGCGCGTTTGCGACCGTGGGGGTCTTCGCCCCCTCGCCCGCCCCCACGCGTCTCGCTGCGCCGGTGCCGAACCCCGCCAACCCCCGCACCACAGTGGCGTTCGCACTCGCCGAGGAAGGCCTCGCTCGTCTTCGTGTCTTGGATGTACGCGGCCGTGTCGTACGCACGCTCGTGGACACGAGGCTGCCGACGGGTGATCACGAGGTGCGCTGGGATGGGCGGGGAGACGACGGCCGGGCGCTGCCTTCGGCGTCGTATTTCTTGCGGTTGGAGGTCGAGGGGGAGAATTGGACTCGGAAGGTTGTGCTGGCGCGTTGATGCCGGTGGCGTCATCGCCGTGCGATGCGCCACCTACGAGTTCTTCTTCAATAAACCAACTTATACCCCACCCCATGCACCGTAAGAATATGCTGGGGTTCCGTCGGATCCTTCTCCACCACCTTGCGCAGGTTCAGAATGAAGTTGTCGACCGTCCGTGTCGTCGGGTAGGCGTCGTAGCCCCACACCCTGTCGAGGATCGTGCGCCGCTTCACAGGCTCGCCGCGCTTCTCCGCCAACACGCGCAGGATGAGGGTCTCCTTCTCCTTCAGGGCCGTGGTGCCGCGGGGGGACGATGCCGTCATGGCGGCGAGGTCGACGCGGCAGTCGCCGATGACCAGCAGCTTCGACACCGACGAGTCACGCACCCACTCCTGGCGCCGGAAGATGCCTTTGATGCGGGCGAGCAGCTCCTGGAGGTTGAAGGGCTTGGTGATGTAGTCGTCGCCGCCGGTTTCGAGGCCCCGGATGCGGTCTTCGTCGCGGCCGCGGGCGGTCAGGAACAGCACCGGCACGTGGTCGCCCGTGTCGCGGATGCGGCGGCAGAATTCGAAGCCGTCCATGCCCGGGAGCATGACGTCCAGGAGGATCAGGTTGATCCCGCCCCGCTTCCAGAAATGAAGGCCCTCCTCGGCGGATGCGGCCATCACCGGCTCGTACCCCTCGAGCTCCAGGTTCAGGCGGATGCCGTCGGCCAGATGCTCGTCGTCTTCCACGACCATGATGCGGTGGTTCATGCCTTCTCCTCACAGACGGGAAGCGAGATGGTGAACGTGGATCCGCGCCCTTCCTCGCTCTCGAGTTCGACGCTGCCGCCCAGGCCGTTCACGTTGCGCTGAACCAGGTAAAGACCCAGTCCCGAGCCCTTGGGCCGCTTGGTGAGCGATCCGGACGGCGATTCGATCCGGTAGAAACTCTCGAAGATGCGCTGGCGTTCGCGCCGTGGAATGCCCGGCCCCTGGTCGCTCACCGACAGAACATGTCGGCGTCCGTTGCGCCGTACGGCCACTTCGATGCGCGCCGGAGGCGGACTGTACAGCGCGGCGTTGCGGATCAGGTTTCCCAGCGACACGGACAGGGCGTTGCGGTCGCCCCGGATGCGATGGCCCTCCGGCAGCTCGGTGGTGACCCGGGCGCCGTGGCCCTCGAGGAACGGCTGCATGTCCTCGAGCACCAGCTGGGCTTCGTGGGCCAGGTCCAGCACCGTGTCGGGGCCACGGCCGGTTTCCTCCTCGCGGCTCACCGCGAGGATCTGCTCCACCATGCCCTCGAGGCGTTCGACGTCCTGCAGCATCGAGGCGCGGATGGGACCGCGTTTCTCATCCTGCAGTTCGGGACGGTTCAGGGTTTCGGTGTAGAGGCGCAGGCTCGCCAGGGGCGTTTTGAACTCGTGGGTGGCGCCGGCGAGGAAGAGTTCGCGGGCGCGCTTGAAGTCGCGTTCGCGGCGGAAGGCCAGGGTCAGGATCGTGGTGCCGGCCAGCAGCAGGACCAGGAAGGTCACACCCTCGGCGATGAACATGGTGCGGCGGCGTGTGCCCTCAGCGTGTACCCGTTCGCGGGCGGCCGGGTCCACCGTCACCTTCCAGTTCTCTCCGTTGGGCATGAAGACGAGGTGGGGGAACGACTCCTGGAGCATGCCGATGGGATTGCGGCCCACCTCCGGCACCGTCTGGATCAGATAGACGGCGTGGAGCTGATCGGTGGTGTAGCGCTGGATCTGGAACCGCTCGTAGTTCCGGCTTTCCTGGCTCAGGTAGTACACCCACCACACCCCGATCGCGAGGATCAGGGTGACCAGGATCCCATAGTACAGGCCCAGTCGTTCCTGCAGGCGGATCATGCTGCTCCTTCCGGCGCCGCGATGGTAACAGGCGGGGCGGCGTCCGTCATCCGCGCCGCTCGTGGTCCGCGTCGCTCGACGTGGACACCTCCGTCCTGCACCGTGTCGCCGACCACACACGATCGTCCCGCACCGGCGGTTCGTCCAGCCCTGGAATTCCCTCAGCGTGTGTTTCGGCGGGGATTTGCCGTCTCCGGTCCCGTCGGAACCGGGTTTGCAATGGAGCCGCAGAGCGCGGTCGTCGGCCGCGACGGAATTCAGGACACAGGAGGTGTCACGATGCGCGAGACGGATCTGAGCAGTGTGGAACGGACCCTGGAACGGCTTGGGGTGGAGGAACTGGAAGAACGACTCGAACTCACCCCCGTCCTGGCCCCGGGCGGCGAGACGGTCGACGGCGAAGGCTGCTGCTGCAACCTCTGCACCTGCAAGGTCGAACCGATGCCGCAGGACATGTCCTGGCAGGAGCAGTATTTCAACAAGTAGTCCGGCAGCCGCGGATCGGTGGCCCGGAGCCGGAACTCCGGGCCGCCCCGACCAGGAGAACCGTCATGGAGGAACGCCGTCTCACGGCTCGCGAGAGCTGGGAACTCTGGAATCTGCGGGCCCTCGTGCCCGACGCCACCGAGCGCACGCTGGCCGTGCTGAGAAAACGCCGCGCCGAATTCGAGGCCGTGAACCGTACCGTGTTTGAGCAAGACGGCCCTGCCTATACTCGTCTGGTGAGCGATGCTCGAGCCTTCTTCGCCGCCCACACCGAAATCCATTCCGGCCTGGTGTTGTCGTTGCACGTTGGGCCCTACACGCTGCTGCCGGCCCTCTACCTGGCGGCGGGTTTCGAGCCGGCCATCGTGCTCGATCCCACCGCTCACGCCGAACTGCGTACCGAGGCGGAAAACCGGCAGCGGGCTCTGGGTCTGCCGGGATCCATCGAATGGATCACCACCGACCGACCCGTCTTCGCGGGTCGCATTCTCAAGGCGCTCCGGGTCGGCCGCCCGGTGCTCGTGTACCTGGACGGCAACAGCGGCGGGGGAGGCATGGAGGCCACGCGCGATCGCGGCATGCCGTACAGGCTGCCGGGCCGAACCATCCGCGTGCGGACCGGCCTGGGGCGCCTAGTAAGAAGGACCGGCTGCACGGTCCACGGTGTGACGGTTCGTTGGCGTCGCGATTCGACATTGGACTGGCGTTGTGTCCGTCCAGGCACTTGGGACGTCGCCGCCAGCGATCGCCAGATCACCCGCCAGCTCCACGACTGGCTCTTCGACGAAGTGGCGCGGTCCCCCGAGCAATGGACCTTCTGGTCCATGCTGGCCCACGCCAGCGATGCCTTCGCCTCGGTGGGTGAAGAGCTGGACCCCGATCCCGTAGAGCGGGAGCGGTGCTGGCGGACCTACCAGGCTGCCCTCCGTGATCGGCCGACCGGGACGCGCTTGTCTCTGGTGCGCCCGGCTGAAGTCTGGGAGCCGGATGTGCTCGCCGACCCGGTCGCCCAGCGGTTCTGGACCGCTGAAGGTCTGCGTGATCAGACCCTCGATCTCTTCCGATACGGTGCCGAACCCACCCTCGCCGAACTTGTCGACGCCTGTGGCCGCGATTGGGTGGAGTTCCACGGACTTCGGCTTGTCCTGCTGGGGCTGCTGGAGATCCGGGAGGCGAGTTGACATGGAAGTGGGGAGTCTGCGAGCTCTGCCGGACGGTCGCTGGCTTCTGCGCCGATTCGGTAGGAGATATGTCTTACCCAGCGAACTCGGGCGGCGTGTGGATGCCGGTGAGGCACCCGAGCTCGACGCCTTGTTCAGCATGTGCGCCGATCGAACACAGCGGCGCAGTTTCGGCCCCCGCTGGAAGCGCACGGTGCTTCCAGGGAAAATAGTCGTCGCTGCAGCCGACCGGGTTCAGGCTGCCGCCTCATGGCCGGCTCTGCTGGCTTTGACGACGGCGGGAGGTCTCGCCATCGCCCTTTTGCAGGCGAACGTCAGGGATGGTGTCGTTCATCCGGTGGTTGTCGGATTGCTCGTGGCCTTCTGTGCTCTGGCTCATGAGTTCGGACACGCCACGGCTCTGATCCGGGGCGGGGGGCAACCGGGGGACATCGGCGTGGGTGTGATGTTCGTCGTTCCGGTACTGTGGTGCGACGTGTCCGAGGCGGCATTGTTGGTCCGTCGTGACCGGGTGCGGGTCGACTTGGCGGGAGTGGCGTGGCAGATCGGTGCGGCGGGTGCGGCGGGTGCGATCGTTTCCGTATGGAACGGCCCATCGGCGGTGTTGGCCGTGAAGGCCGTGCTGGCGGCCGTTGCCTGGAGTCTTCTGCCGTTGTTGCGGACCGACGGTGCCTGGGTCCTGGCCGACCTCGTCGGCCTAAGGGATCTCGAGGCGCCCCTTCCTCGTGATGCAGGCCGTCGCCGGCGTCGGGCCGCCGCCGGCGTTCGCATTGTGGCGGCGATCGTGTTGACCTTGGTGACTGCGGCCCTGCCTTGGCGACTGCGTGGTGTCGCGGGCCTTCTCTGGAACGGTCCTCCCGGCGTGGACGCCTTTGCGACTCTGGCTCTTGCTGCAGTCGCCGTTGTCGTCAGCGTTGCACTTGGACGGCGGGTCGCTGGACTCCTGCATCTAGCCGCCCGTGATCTAGGATGTTCGTCCTTGTGGCCGGCACGAGAAAGGCCCCGACCATGAGGTCGGGGCCCTGTCTACGTCACGGCTGTTCCGAGCCTACTCGTCGTAAAAGTCCATCCGGTCCACAGGCATGCAGACCGTCGAGGCGATGTTGGACAGGTGGCTGAAGATGCGCTTGTAGAAGCGCATGATCAGCACCAGGGACACGGCGTCGCTGGTCTTCAAGGTGCTGCGTGTGATCTCGGCGATGGCGGCCTCCAAGGCCACGCTCTGGCTCCTTGCGGTGTCGATGATGATGCGGGCGCGGACTTCGTCGCTCTCGGTGAAGGTTTCGGCCGTTTCGAGCATCAGGGTGCGGATCTCGTCGGCGAAGCCGCTCAGCTTCTCCTTGTAGAGGGAGCGGTCGGCGCTCTCGGGCACGAGCTCGTGGGCAACATCGTAGATGTTCTTGATGTAGTCACCGATGCGTTCGGCGTCCTTGACCGCGTTCATGAAGATCAGGGCGGTCGGAACATCATGACTGGCGCCTTCGACGGCCAGGTGGGTCACCACGCTGCGGCGCACCTCACGCTCGAGGTTGTTCACGCGGCGGTCGCGGTCGTAGAGCTTTTTCTGGGCCTCTTCGTGGCTCATGCCCTCGATCAGCACGCGGTAGACGAACTTGTTCATCTTCACGCAGATGTCGAGCATTTCGCCCACGCGGGCGCTGGTGCCCTGACTCCAGTTGTCATTGCGGAACATATCGCGGATCGATCCGAACACGTTCATCTCATTCTCCTTACGAAGCGGAACCCAGGGCCCGCGAGATCAACACGAAGATCAGGGGCAGCACGAAGAAGAGCCCCATCATGTAGTACAGAGCGAACCAGCGGTTGCGGCTGGTTCGCATGGCGAGCATACGGGCCAGGCGAAGGGGAATCATCCGCAACGGCTTGAAGGGGTAGAAGATCAAGATCCCTGAAATGTTGAAGAGCAGATGAACCAGGGCCACGGTCACCGCTGCATTGTTGCCGGCGAGAGAGGCCAGCAGGGCCGTCACTGTGGTGCCGAGGTTGGCGCCCAGGGTCACCGCAAAGGCACCCTCCAGCGGGATGATGCCCGCTCCGATCAGCGGTACCAGCAGGCTGGTGGTGATCGAAGAACTCTGCACCAGGACGGTCACCATGAGACCCAGGATCATCCCCAGGATACCGTTGTTGGCGATGTTCTTGTTGAACGCCCCCTCGGCGCGGCGCACGACCACCGAACGCATGAGCTTGGTCAGCAGGGTCAGGGCCCCGAACAGGCAGACCAGCGAGAAGATCAGCATTACGATGCCGTTGATCGAGCCGGACAGGCCGAGCCCGTCAGTCAGCAGGTGATCGAGGGCCTTGGTGGCCGGCTTGACGATCGCCTTGACCGGGCTGTGGTATTCCAGGCTCTGGGCCCCCACGAGGTGACTCGAAAGCCACGTCGCCGTCCGTTCGAGATAGTGGGTCGACATCTCGAGGGGGAAAAGCACGATGATCGTCAAAAGATTGAAGAAATCGTGCATGGTGGCGCCGGCGAAGGCGCGGCGGAATTCGGTGCGCCGGTTCATCGATCCCATGGCCACGATGGTGTTCGTGACGGTGGTGCCCATGTTTGCACCCATGATGATGGGAATAGCGCCCGACACGGTCAGGGCGTCGGCGGCCACCAGTCCCACGACGATCGACGTAGTGCCGCTGCTGCTCTGAATGATCGATGTGGCGAGAAGGCCGATCATCAGGCCGATCACAGGGTTGGTCGTGGTTGTGATCAGGGCCTCGCTGAAGTCCTTGCCGAAGACCTTGAACGCCGTACCCATCAAGGCGATGGCGAACAGGAAGACCCAGAGCAGGGCCAGCAGGGCCAGAATGCGCAAGGGGGTGGGCAGAGATCGGCTCTGAGCTCCCGGGTCGGGAGCGATCGTCGTATCGTGGAGAGTCATGTCATTCCTCGGTAAAACGACCTGTGAAGTGGTGCCCCGGTGGGGTCACGGTCGCCGCGAAAGTATCCCAGGAACAGGGCCGAGTCAAAACGTCATTGCCGTGCCGTCGTCCCCCTGCCACAATCGCGCAGTTGGCGACGGACGACCCGACGCCCCCGAACCAGGAGGTACCCCTATGCGAAGGAACGTGTTGCTGATTGGAACGGCAGTTATGCTGCTGGTCCTGGCCTTGACCGTCGGCTGCAGCGGCGAAAAGGCCGAAGCCTCGGTTTGTGCCGGTTGCGGTGCGGAAATGGACGCCAAAGACGCCACCATGATGGGCGATGCCATGATGTGCGCCGGCTGTGCCGAAAAGAAGGCCGAAGAGCCCGTCGTGGCCCGTCACGACTGTGCCGGGGGCTGCGGCATGACCGATTGGCCCGAAGACCAGATGACCGCACACGACGGTCAGTGGTACTGCAAGGGCTGCGCGGCCAACCTGCCTGAGGGTGAAGCCGGTTCGGACGACGACGGTCATGTCCATGACGAATCCGATGGCCACACCCACGGTTAGCCAACAATCCCGCTCTGCGGGTTGAACGGAGGCGGATCGGAATATCGATCCGCCTTTCCTTCGCTTTGCACCTTCGGCGGGTTTTCGTTACTGTGCTCCGTGTTCGGATGCATCCCTCGCCAAGCCGCCGCAGCCTTTCGGGCCCGGTGGAAAGGAACCGGTGACCATGTCCATCCTGAAAGTCGCCCGCATGGGCCACCCGGTCCTCCGGCAGATCGCCGAACCTGTCGATCCTGCCGACATCAAGAGCGGGGAGATGCAGGATCTCATCGAAGACATGCTTGAGACAATGTATGAGTACAACGGCGTGGGCCTGGCCGCTCCTCAGGTTCATGTATCCCTGCAGCTGGCCCTGGTCGGCGGCGACGAGGACGACGACGGCAATCCCATCGTACGTCCTGTCTTCAACCCGGTGATCACTCCGACCACCGACACCCTCTTCGGCATGTACGAGGGTTGTCTCAGCGTGCCGGGACTGCGGGGGTGGGTCGAGCGGCCGGTTTCCATCCATGTGGCTTATCTCGATGCCGACGGCGAGCGCGTCGAGCGTGATCTCGAGGGCTTTCCCGCCGTGGTCTTTCAGCACGAATGCGACCATCTGGAAGGTAAACTCTTCCTGGACCGCATGAAGGACATGCGTCGGTTGGCCTTCGAGTCGGAAGCGGAACGTTTTTTGCCCATCGATACGATGATCGACGGTCGCGACGTCTGACGTCCTACATCCTACGGAGAGGAATCCATGAGCAACGACACCACTTACGACGTCCTCAACCAACTGGTCGAGACCTTCAACGGACGACGTTATGATGCAGCGGAACGCATTGCAGCCACCATGCTCGACACCGCTGTCGGTAAAGACGAGCTCTTCTGGATGGGTCTGCGCGAAACCTGCGCCGGATTTTCCCTGATCATGGACGACGAATTCAAGAAAGCCGACCCCCTGCTGGTGGCGGCCATGGAGAAATTGCGCAATTTTGGGTATCGGCACCAGAATCTAGAGGTGACGAGCGTCCTGGCCGGATTGCGGCGGGGTGTGGAGGAAATCCGAATGGTCCAGGCAGGCGATAAGAAGATGTTCGACGTCAGCCTGTTGCCCAAGCTCAAGATGTCGGCCAAAGCCGACGCGCGCTGACCGTGGTTCGGCCGCAGTCCCAGGAGTCCCCATGATCCCCTCCAGCCATCCCCTGGCCGCGATCGCCCGCAAGGTCGAGGCCGGCGAACGCCTGTCGGTCGACGACGGTCTACAGCTGGCTGCGAGCCACGACCTGCCCGCCCTCGGCCTGCTGGCCCATTCGGCCCGCGAACGCCTGCACGGCGACAAGGTCTACTTCAACGTCAACCGGCACATCAATCCCACCAACGTGTGCTATGTGGGCTGCGAACTCTGTGCTTACGCCGACGACCCCAACGCTCCCGGGACCTGGTCGTATTCCCCCGAGGAGTGCGTGGAGATGGCCCGTCGCGACTTCATTCCCGGCACCACCGAGTTCCATATGGTCGGCGGCCTGCATCCGCGCTGGAAGTTCCCCGTCTACATCGACATCCTCAAGGCCCTCAAAAGCGCCTTCCCCGAGGTGCATCTCAAAGCCTTCACCATGGTCGAGATCGACTTCCTGGCGAAGATCGGCAAGCTGACCGTACCCGAGTGCATCCAAACGCTGCGCGACGCAGGCCTCGACAGCTGCCCCGGCGGCGGCGCCGAGATCTTCGATGAGACCGTGCGCGAAGCCATCGCCTCGAAGAAGATGTCGTCGGACCGCTGGCTCGAAGTGGCGGCCCTGGTCCACGAGTCGGGCCTGAAATCCAACGCCACCATGCTGTTCGGCCACATCGAGGAACCGCGCCATTGGGTCGACCACCTGGTCCGCCTGCGGGAGCAGCAGGACCGCAGCGGCGGCTTCCAGTGCTTCATTCCCCTGGCCTTCCATCCCAAGGGCACGAAGTTCGCTCATCTACCGGGTCCGGATATGGCCACCAAGCTCAAGGTCATCGCCATCTCGAGGTTGATGCTCGACAACATCCCCCACGTGAAGGCCTACTGGGTGATGCTCGGTCGCGAAGTGGCCCAGGTCGCTCTGCGCTTCGGCGCCAACGACCTCGACGGCACCATCAGCGACGAACGTGTGACCCACGCAGCGGGTGGCACCGCCGGCAAGGGCATGACCGTCGACGACATCCAGGAGTTCATCCGCTCTGCGGGCTTGAGGCCCGTGCTCCGCGATACCCTCTACAACGAGCTCCGGCCGGCCAGTTGAGATCTGTTATCACTTGTGTTGATCCGTAAACGCCTATTAACTTAGCGGGGCTTGGCGCCCGTCCGGCGCCGCATGTTCTTCTGTCAGGAGGCCCCCCTTGAGCGACGCTCCCCGCAAGTCCATCTTCAGCGGCTTCGGCAACTGGTTCTCCGGTCGCATCCGCTTCTACTACGCCAACTGGATCACGTCTCTCGGCAGCGTTCTGGCCATGGTGGGCGTGGCGCTGCTCGGTGCGGCCCTGGTCGGGCATCTCGTCAACATGGGGATGGGTCGGCACACCAATCCGTATGTGAACATGGTCACGTTCATGCTGTTGCCGGCGATGGTCGTGTTCGGCTTCGTGACGGTCGGCGTGGGCGTGTGGGTGCAGAGACGGCGGGAAAAGGAGCCGAAAAAGCACACGGTTGCCATCGAGGTGGGCGGTCCGGAATTCATCCGTAAGGCCATGCTCGTCGGTTTTCTGGCTCTGGTGGCGCTGATCATGTTCGGCAGCTTCGGTTACGAGGCGTATCACTACACCGATTCCACGGACTTCTGTCTGAAGGTATGCCACACGGTGATGAACCCCGAAGGCGTAGCCTACGAACGCTCGCCTCACGCCAACGTGGCCTGCGTGAAGTGTCACATCGGCCCGGGCGCCGACTGGTTCGTGAAGGCCAAGATCTCGGGTGTACGCCAGGTTTTCGCCGTGATGGGCGGCACCTACGAGCGCCCGATCCCCACCCCGGTCCATGCTCTGCGCCCGGCCCGCGACACCTGCGAGAGCTGCCACCGCCCCGAGCAGTTCCAGGGCTCCGAGCTCATCGTGCGCGAACACACCGAAACCGACCGCGACAACACCCAGAGCGTCACCGCGGTCGTGCTCAAGGTCGGCGGACAGCCCTTGCCCGGCCTGCGCGCCACCGGCGTGCACTGGCACGTCGATCCCGGCAACGAGGTGCGCTACCGCTCGGTCGACGAGAAGCGTGAGGAGATCGCCGAGGTCATCCAGAAGACCCCGGACGGCGAGGTGCGCTACCTGGCCGATTGGGCCGACCCCGAGAACACCGAGGGCGAATGGCGCGTGATGGACTGCATCGACTGCCACAACCGCCCGACCCACATCTTCGAGACGCCGGCCCGCGCCCTGGACGAGGCTTTTGCCGGCGGCTTCCTCGACGCGGGCATCCCGTGGCTGCGCCGCGAGGCCGAGCGGGCCCTCATGGAGGTCCAGCCCGACGAGGATACGCCCGCCGCCATCGCGGCCTTCCTCGAGTCGGCCTACGCCGAAGACCATCCCGAGGACCTCGACGCCCTGCGCGCCGGTCTCGCCGACGCCTCGGAACACCTCGCGGTGATCCTCGAACGGAACATCTTCCCCGACATGGAGATCGTCTGGGGGACCTACCCCAGTCATGTCGGCCACATGGGCCTCGACGGCGACTACCAGGAGAACGGCGGCTGCTTCCGCTGCCACGACGACTCCCATGAGAACGAAGACGGCCGGGTCATCAGCCAGGACTGCGATGCGTGCCACAACATCGTCGTCGAGCGGGAGACCGACCTGGAGGGGTTGCCGGACTTCGTGTCCGCCGTGCTGAGTCGGTAGTGCGTCGAAGGGGCTTGGACTCCCTCGTGTCCGCTCAGCCCTGCGGGCAAAACTCGCTCCGTCGAGAGGGTCCGGTCCTCCCTCTTCCCGGCCTTCGGAGGAGTAGCATGTCAGAAGTGACCATCGAGGATGTCCGCACCGCCGCCCACCGTTTGCGCGGCGTCGCTCACGTGACGCCCGTCGTCACGAGCCGCCTGATGAACGAGGCCGCCGGCTGCAAGCTGTTCTTCAAGTGCGAAAACCTGCAGCGCGTGGGCGCCTTCAAGTTCCGCGGCGCCTGGAACGCCGTGTCGCAGCTGAGCGAAGACGAGGCGGCCCGCGGCGTCGTGACCCACAGCAGCGGCAACCACGCCCAGGCCCTGGCGCTGGCGGCGCGTGAGAGGGGCGTACCAGCCCACATCGTCATGCCGCGCGGGGCCCCGGCGGTCAAGCGGGCGGCCGTGGCCGGCTACGGCGCGCGCATCGTAGAATGCGAACCCAACCTTCAGGCCCGTGAAACCATGGCGGCCGCTGTCGCTGCCGAGACCGGTGCCGCGTTCATCCACCCCTACAACGATCTCCGCATCATCGCCGGCCAGGGTACCGCGGCCCTTGAGCTGTTGACCGAAGTTCCCGACCTCGATGCGATCATCGCCCCGGTCGGCGGCGGCGGGCTGATGTCCGGCACCTGCATCGCCGGACACGGTCTGAATCCCCAGTTGCGGATCATCGGCGCCGAGCCCGCAGGAGCCGACGACGCCGCGCGTTCCCTCCAGGCGGGCAAGCTCATTCCCCAGACCGGGCCGAACACGATCGCCGACGGCCTGTTGACCAGCCTCGGCGATCTGACCTGGCCGATCATCCGTGATCACGTGGAGTGCATCGTGACCCCGGACGATGTCGACATTCTGGCGGCGCTGAGGTTGTTCTGCGAACGCACCAAGCTGATCATCGAACCAAGCTCGGCCACGGCCGTAGCCGTCGCGCTGTCCGCCGAGGTGCGTGGGTTGGGTGTGAAGCGAGTCGGAGTGATCCTGTCCGGCGGCAACATCGACCTCGGTGCTTTGGCCGGTCTGTTGGCCTGAGGCCGGCCTTGGACCCGCGGTATAAAAAACCCTAGCTTATAACCATCGCTGCGACGAACCGGGAGGAGCGTACCGTGAGATCCCTGATTCCATGTCTGGTCTTCGCGAGCTTGATCGCCGGTTGCGGCGGCGACGATCCCGTCACCCCTGAAGATACATCCTACAGCGTGACCGTCACGGTCGTCGATGCCGCCGGAGCACCCGTCGAGGGCATCAACGTGAACATCGTCAACGATGTGTTCGTCGATGCGGACAAGGTCGATGATGTAGGCGACGATCCGGGCGACGCCATGGTTATACTACCCATCCAGGTCCTCGAAGCCTCCCTCGTCAGGGTCCGCGTCCTGGACATCGAGGGCGCCACCTTGCGCACGGTCGTCAGCACCGGCATGTCGGCGGGCCGCAACCTCGTGCAGTGGGATGGACGCGACGACGACGGCATCGCGCAGCCGTCCGGCCGCTATTCCCTGTCGGTCATCGCCTTTCCCGCAGAGGGCAATGTTCCCCTCTTCAGCCGCACCGTCGATGTATTTCTGAGGCGCACCAGGGCGTCCTTCACGCTGGGCATGACAGACATCGATGGAGTCTACAGCACCATCGACATGCGAATCCTGCCGGGCTTGTACTTCCTCGAAGACATGATCGCCACGGATGCAGCAGGGCAACGCAACGGCATTCTCAATGTCCTGGAAACCGCGACGATCACAGTGTGGCGTGACGGTGAACCGTCGGTTTCCGAGACGATCGCCGTCATCTACGGTCCGAATCCCGTCCGGATCATCTACGATACCTCTGATCTGGTTGTAGAAGACTCCCCGCCCTCCAAGTCCCGTGCCCCCTCGACCCGACTAGTGCAGAGCCTCGACGAACCCGTCTGGGGACTGGGTGATCCCTACCCCAACCCCTTCAACTGATCCCACCGGGAGCGGCTTCGCTGCTCCCGCCATCCGCGCTTGCGAATCCTCGTCCACGTTCGTATCCGTGTTGACCTGATCACACGGCACCAGGAACGCATCGGGGACAATCATGACCTTCGCCCGGGACCCGAACAACGACGACGCGGCTGCGGACTGTCACATCGACACATGGGCCTGTGCCGACGACTGTGACGTGCGTTCTTTTTCCCTGGTCAGGCAGTGCGACGTCCGTGGTCTTCTGCACTGCCACACCGACTACGCCGGCGGCGCCCACCCTCTGCGCAGCATCGTCGACACTGCACGCGCCCTCGAACTCGATTACCTGGGCGTGACCGACAAGGCCAAGATCGACGACGCCGACGAAGGGTTATGCCTCGAAGGCATCGCCTACCAGCGCTCCGAGATCAGGGAGTTGAACGAGGAGTTCAAGGACCTGGTCCTTCTCCACGGCATCGAGGTCGAAGCGGCGGTCGACGGCTCGCTCCCGCTGCCCGATCATGTCCTCGATGAATTCGACTACGTGGTGGCGACCCTCAAGGACGATCACGGACTCGATGCCGCCGGATTCACAGCCCGCGCCTTGCGCGTGATCATGAACCCCTTCGTCAACATCCTTGGTCATCCCTGCGGCGATTGGATGACCACCTGCAGCGGCGTCCCTCTGGACCTCGAAACCATCCTGACCGCGGCAGCCAAAGCAGAGGTCGCAGTGGAGATCGATGCCAACCCCTGCCACGTCGACCTCGATTGGACCCACTGCGCCAAAGCCCAGGAGTACGGCGTAACCCTGATCATCGCTTCCGATGCCCACCGCGCCGCCCGCCTCGCCGACTATCGTCACGGTGTCGAACTCGCCCGTCAGGCGGGCCTGTGCTGTCGGCAGATCCTGAATACGCGACCCCTCGACGACGTGCGGGCCTTCTTCAACCGCTGATCCCCGAAGCACAGACGGCGGGACTTGAGCCCCGCCGTCCATCGCCGTGGTGTCTGGCCGCTAAAGAGTGTCCAGCGGCGTGATGTCCCGGCTCAGATCCTCTAGAATCTCCGGCAGGTCCTGTTCCCCCACCTGGAAATACATCTGCTTCTCGGGCAAGGTCATGACCACCGGCCCGAACTCGCAGCCGCCCAGACAGCCGCTCTGGAACACCTTCACCTGCCCTTGCAGTCCACGCTCTGCAACCATGTCCTTGAGGCGCGCCCGCAGGTCGGCGCTTCCCTTGTGACCGCAGCACGGCTTGGGGTGGCCCTCGGGCCGCTCGAAGGTACACACGAACGCCATACGTTCGAAGGGGGCCGGGCGCTTGATCATGCATCGTCCTTTCGAGGCGTGGGCAGGCCGGCGGCCACGGCGGCCACCAGGTCTCCGACATCGGATTTCTTCACGGCGGTCCAGAGGGTAGAGTCGCCGGGGGTCATCACGACAGGGCCCTTGCCGCAGGCCCCGAGGCAGCCGGCAGGAACGACCTTCACACGTTTATGGAGTCCTTGGAGCTCGAGCTCGTTGCGCAGGCGTGCACGCAGCTTGGCGCCTTTCGTGAAACAACGGCCGTCCTTGCGTGTGCAGACGAGGATCACGGCTTCGTGGCTGAGGTGCTTTTTATCCATGGCGGCGATGTCCGTATCGTCATGATGCCCAGCGTTTCTCTGTCTCGAATCGATCGGGGCACACAATAAAGGGCAGACCGGATCGTGCGCAATGGTATGAAGAAAGGGGAGCCGCAGGGCGGCTCCCCTTGGCTCGAGCCAGAGGAGGGAAACATCGGGGGTGGTTCCAGCTCGAGCAGCAGCTCCAATTCCCTAAGGAGATTAGGGTGGCGGGGGTTGCTTTGTGAATACCATCAAGGTTTATGCCAAAACGTTGATCCTCAAAATCAATGGTAACTCATTATATGACAGCTAGGTACATTCACTGTCAAGAGACACATAGCGCCGGAGATCCGTCATATATAACAGTGTCGCCAAATATGAAAGCCCTACTGCTTGAAAATCCCCAGTTTCCTCATCCGCCCTCGTAGTGTGCTGGGATTCAGACCCAAAGCGCGTGCAGCGCCCTGTTCTCCCTCTATTCGCCACTTTCTGGCGCTCAGGACACGAGTGATGTAATCCCGCTCAACTTCTTCGAGAGTTCTCCGCAGATCTGATTCCTCGGATCCGGGCCCTGCATTCGAAACGAGCCGGTCCGACAGCAACAGGCGCGGCCCTGGCGACGTGATCACGGCCCGCTCGATCACGTTCTCGAGCTCACGCACGTTGCCGGGCCAGTCATAGGCGCGCAGCGCGTCGAACACTCCCTTGGAGATCGATGTGATGTTCCGGCCGGATTTGCCGGCGAAGCGTTTGACGAAGAACGAGGCCAAGGCTTCGATGTCATCCTTGCGGTCGCGCAGGGGGGGCACCTTGATGGGGAACACGTTGAGGCGGTACCAGAGGTCTTCACGCCAGAGTCCCTCGCGGACGGCTGTCTCGAGGTCGCGGTTGGTAGCGGTGATGATCCGCACATCGGACTTGAGGGTGCGCGAACTGCCTAGACGCTGGAACTCCCCCTCCTGCAGCACTCGCAGCAGTTTGACCTGCAGGTCGGGAGGCAGTTCTCCGATCTCGTCGAGGAAAAGGGTGCCGCCGTCGGCCACTTCGAATCGTCCCGCCCGCCTTGCATCGGCGCCTGTGAACGCGCCGCGCTCATGGCCGAAGAGTTCGCTCTCGATGAGCGTGGGGGGGAGCGCCGCACAGTTCACGGTGATCAGCGGGTGGTTCCGGCGGCGGCTCATCCGGTGCAGCGCCCGGGCGATCAGTTCCTTGCCCGACCCGGTTTCGCCCTCGATCAAGACGGTCACGTCCGTCGGTGCCACCTGCTCCACGCGGAACAGGCAGAGCTTCAGGGCTTCGCTGTCGCCGATGATTTCTTCGTGCTCTCCCTGCAGGCTGATTTCTTCCCGCAGGATCGTGCACTCGGCCTCGAGCTGATCCCGCAGACGTGCGTTGTGACCGAGGGCCTCGCGCAATTCCATCTCGGCGCGACGACGCTGCAGGGCGCCGGCGAAGACACCGCCGAGAATGGTGGCTCGCTGGATGTCTTCGTCTGTCCAGCTTCGCGAACAAATGAGACAACCGAAGGCGAGCATCGCTTCGACCACTCCCGCCACCGTCAAGGGCAGCAGAGTGCCGGACCTGATGCCTTGATCTGCCAGGTAGGTCGGTGAGGCTCCGTCGGCGGGCAGTTCGTCGAGGGTCGAGAAGGAGATGACCTCGCCGTCGAAAAGACGCTCAACGGTGTCGGGAAAGTCCGCCGAGGTGCGGTCCATGGGCGGCGGCGGGACCTCGGGTGCGTGCCAGAAATGGGTGGGGAGCAACTCGACACGTTCGTGATCCATGGTCCACAAGACGCAGCGGTCGGCCCCGAGAAAAGTGGCGACATCCTTGAGGTGGCGCGTGATCGCTTTGTCCACCTCGCGTGCAGGTAGGCTGACGAAGGCGCCCGTCAGTTCGGCGAGAAGCATTTCGAAACGCAGTCGGTCGCGGAGACCGGCTTCGGCCACGGTACGGGCGGTCACGTCCTGCACGATTGTGCAGATGCCGGCCACGGCATTGTGTTCATCACGTACGGGGAAGTAGCTGGACTGCCAGCTGCGTTCGTGGTCGGGGTAGGCGGGAGTGGTGCCCTGGAACTGAACGTCGATCACGGGAAGGCCGGTTTCAAGCACGCGCCGGTAATGGGCCAGCACCAGCTTGGACAGTTCGGGCAGCATTTCGGTTACGCTGCGCCCCAGGTGATCGTCGGCGGGGCGGCCGTTGTAGCGGGCGAGGGTGTCGTTGATTCGCAGGTAGCGCAGGTCGGTGTCGAGGAACGCCAGACCCAGCGGGGCGGCCGTGAAGAGCTGATCAAGGAGCTGTTGTGGCCCGAGGGGACTGTGGGTCGTCATGACGTCTCCCGTAGTGGTGTCGAGGCTGATGTGGCGGTAGGGTATCACATCGCGATACGGTCGTCATGGCGCAGCCGGGCGTGCGCAATCACCACGGATGTCGTCGTCCCGGGGAGACGATTCACAGCACGCGTTGCTGAAGGACGCCGCCTGTCGAGGATGGGCGCGACGGCACAACCCCTTGTCGGTATGTCCGTTGATGAAGCATATGGCAAGAAGAAGCCCCCTGGCCCCGTCCTTGCCAAAGCAGATCACGGCGGCAGGCCGACCCGGATGAGACGAGGGTCGACGCAACCGAGCGCCGGGATCGTCAGCATCGTTCCGACTTCACCACGGATCCGCTGGCCCCTCGGAACGACGCGACTCCTGGTTGGAAGGGGGTCGGCCGACGCCGCCGGACCCACCCGAACCCGTACGATGCGAGGGCAAACCATGACCTTGAGACCGCAGGCTGGACTCCCGTTCCTTGCGCTGCTGATCTGCCTTACGGCCACAGCTCGGGCCGCAGACGCCGAAGCCGCTGCATTCCCCGACACCACAGCCATCGCCGCTGGCGCCGGTACCGAAGACGACCCCTGGCTCATCGACATCGACGCCCTGCTGGCCGAAGGTTTCGCCGTGATCGTCGCTCCCGACACCACGTTCGCGGTGGCCGACGCCGAGGCCGACACGATTCGCATCGCCGCCCCTCGCCTGCGCGTCAGCGATGTCGTGCGCCGGGTGAGCGAAACCATGGACGACATGTCCCGCAACATGGGCGAACAGACGTTCACCATGCTGCAGCGCGTCGATTTCTGGACCCGCCGCGGCGACGCCGAGAAGGAGAAGCGGACGGAGCTCACCGAGGCCTGGCGCATCCATGTGGACGAATTCGGCGAACAGCGTTCGTCGCGTCTCTTCCAGCGGGAACGCGAATGGAAGGCCGGCGAACTCGACAAAGACGAGACGGACACCGAGATCACCCGCGAGTGGCAGGAGGAGGTGGCCCAGGAGATGATGGACATGCCGTTTTCCCTGCTCGCCGCCAACGCCTACCGCTACGAGATCAAGGAACGCACCCTGATCGGCGAGCACCTCGTGTTCCGCATCGGCTTCACACCCAAGAGTGCGTTCGAACCGGGCTTGGAGGGCGATGTCTGGATCGACTACTCGGACTTCGTGATCCGCCGCATGTCCGGTCGTCTGGTCGGCCCCATGCCCGTACCGTTGATCATGAAGGGCGTGCCCCGGTTCGCCTTCACTCTCAAGCAGGTCGAAGGCAACTGGGTGACCGAGGCCATCCAGGCGACGATCCTGCTCAACAGCGTGCTGCCCGGCATACCCGAAGAGATCGAGCTGTCTGTGAGTCTCGACGACTTCGTGTTCGGCCCCGTCGCGGAGGTGTCGCGATGATCCGCCGGGTGATCCTCTCGCTCGTTCTGCTCGGCACGGCACCCGCGTTTGCCGACGATCAGGCCCCTGCCGCAGCCCCCCTCGATTCCCTGATCTGGATCAGCGAAACGGCGGCCATCGATTCGCTCAACAGCTATTGGCGCAATCTCGAAGACGATTGGTATCGGCCGCTGACCATCGACGACCTCGACGGCATGCTCACCCGCGGCCGGCTCGACTCCCTGTCCGGCCTCGGCGACTCGGAACTCATCCGCATGATCGACGGACGGCCGTGGCGCGTGGACTTCCAGCCGCTGGCCGGCCTGCACTTCAACCGTGTCGAGGGTTTTGCTACGTCCGTACAGCTCAAGGTCGATCGTCCGGGATTGCGCCAGCCGTCGTGGACGACGCGGGCGTCGTATGGAATGGCCTGGAAGCGGGCCACGGTGGAGTCCGCCCTCGCGATCCCCCTGCTCACCAGACGTCCCCGCGACGAGCGCGGACGCTACCGCGCCGCCCCCTGGACGAGTCTGGCGCTGGAGGCCGAGGGCGGCCGCACCACCCGCTGGTTCGCCGGCGACAGCAGATTCGAAAGGGATCTCGAGTCCGTGTTCAGCGGCGAAGACCCAAGCAGTTACTTCGAGCAACGATGGTGGGAGACCCGTCTACGAGCCCGGCCCGTCCCGGGACTCGCGCTGACCGCCGGCGTCGGCGGCGCAGACGATCGCCCCCTGGCCGTCGCCACGCGCTGGAGCCTGTTCGGCGACGAGGCCGACGTGCCGAACAACATCCGCGCCGCGGCGGTGGCCCGCCGCTCGGTCTCGACGTCGCTCGAGTGGAAAACCCACGCTTCGACCGTGGGGGCGGAACTCGACTGGCACCGTGTCACCAGCGGCGCGACCGGAACGGGCAACGGTTCAGTGACCTGGTTTCGCCAGCTCAAGGGCTATGCCCAAGCCACACGTCACGATCACCTGCACAACGAGTGGGTCGTGCGCGGCGAGTGGACATCGGTGGACCATCAGGCCCCGGTGCAATGGAAAACATGGCTGGGCGGCTGGGGTTCGCTGCGCGGCTACGAAGCCGGTGAACTCGTGGGCGACCGCGGCGGCTGGGTGTCTCTCGACACGCGCTGGAATGTGGACCTGTTCAAGACGCTGCGCGTGCCGCTGCTGAAGAAGTTCGGCCTGCAGCCGGTGACGTTCGTGGAAGCCGGGCGCACGTGGAACGCTGACGGCCCCGATGCGCCGTGGACCGAGCCAGGATGGCGGGCCGACGCGGGCTTCGGTTTCAGCCGGGTGCTGGGCGTGGGGGAGCGCGGTCCGGAGTCGCTGCGGCTGTACATGGCGCGGCCGGTGGGGCAGCACATGGACGATGAGCCGTGGCGGGTTGTGGTGGCTATGGAGTGGTGGTAGGGGCCGAATTGATTATTCCAGTCGAAAGAATCGAGAACAGGATCCTGCTGATTCGCAATAAACGGGTCATGATCGATGTCGATCTTGCGGAATTATTTGGAGTCTCAACAAAAAGACTCAACGAACAAGTGAAGAGAAACGGAGGGCGGTTCCCGGATGATTTCATGTTCCGGCTGACGGAGCAGGAGAAAGAGGAGGTGGTCGCAAATTGCGACCACCTCGGTAAACTCAAATATTCAAAAGCGTTGCCGTGTGTGTTTACGGAGCACGGAGCAATCATGGCTTCAAACGTTCTGAATTCGCCAAGAGCAATCGAAATGGGTATCTACATCGTTCGTGCATTTGTGAGTCTCCGTCGCGTTGTTCTCGATCATCGAGCAATGGGACGTAAGTTGGACATCTTGGAGAAAAAGCTGGTCATGCACGATGAGCAGCTCGTATCGATTGTCCGGGTTATCAAGTCGTTCATCACAAAAAAGGAAATTCCCGAGAAGCGACGCATAGGGTTCGAATCACTACAAGCCATCACCCCTCGTATCCCAACCGATTCCGACTCAAGCGCATAAGCTCAAGGGCATCCGTATGCGTGCAGAACAGAGCGGCGAGCACCTCTCGTCGAGACTCGATCACCGTGGCCAGGGCCGCGGGCACGCCGTCTGCGAACGGAACGCGATGGGGCTCATTGATCATGAGGGTCTTTTCCTGCTCCCAGAGATCCGCCTCTTCATCCAACCCGGCTGAGCGTAGTGCGCTCGCCCTGCGCTCCATCATTCCCATCAGGGCAAAGCGGGCGTTGTCGGCGATGTTGCCGGGACGGGTTTCGGTTTTGTTCAGCACCGGCTCCTCGCCCAAGGCCGTGTAGAAGACCAGGGCATAGATCCAGACGTACTCGCCCATCCCCATATTCTGTTCCAGGAGAGCTTCGTTCCGGATGCCGGCGAACTCCCCGAGAAGCCCCGGCGCCGCGACGATGGCTCTGATCCGATGCATTCCCCTGCTGATGTTATTCCACAGGTTCGCGCCACCGCTCGCCCCCGGCTCGGTCATGGCGATCATCCCCGCATGCATGCCGCCGAACTCGTCGCAAACCCCCATCACGGCCAACCGCACTTCGATGAAGCGTTCGAGCTGCTCGGGCGTGATCGCCGGCCCGGCCGAAGGGCGAAAGTCGTCGATGGTGCCGAACCGGGCGTCGATCTCATCGCCGGCCTCGAAGGCGCGTTGATTGATCTGACGAACCTGCATCACCGAAAACCCGATCAGCACCAAGGCAACGACCAGAGCACCGCCACAGCCGAGAGCGCACCCTTTACGGGAGAAGGGAGATGACATGGAGAGGGCCTCTCGATTGGGATGAGCTTGACGAGAGGGGCATACGCCGTCTTTGTGCCCGGGTTTCAAATGCCCCCGGCGGCGCCAGGGCGGCCGCACTCTCAAGCCGGCCCATAAGCGGTCGATATCTTGACACGGCGTTGGGGGCCGTCTATATTTCCGCCCTTACATCCCGGCCCCCCTCGGGCCGGGCAATAACGCATTAGGTTCCTCGGTAGCTCAATGGTAGAGCATTCGGCTGTTAACCGAAGGGTTGTAGGTTCGAGCCCTACCCGAGGAGCCA
>CALEMW010000186.1 GCA_937910695.1 uncultured bacterium | reverse complement strand
GTGGCCCTGCTGATGGAGAACGGCCGGCCCTACGTGGCCGCCTTCTTCGGCGCCCTGCGCGCCGGCGGATGCGTCGTGGCCCTGAACCACGCCAATCCCGCGGCGAGCCACGCCAAGATGCTGATCGACAGCGGCGCGGTGGTCCTGATCGCCCGTGCGGCCCAAGCCCGCCAGCTGCCCGAAGTCGTGGCCGGAGCCGGTGAAGTGCTGACCGTCGCAGTCGACCGGGCCGACCCCGAGTGGAAACTGCCGGGCATCGACCTGGTCGTTGGCGACGACCTGCTCGACGGTCCCGATCTGCCGTTGCCCGAAGTGGGCCCCGACGACCTGGCCCTGATCCTCTACACGAGCGGTTCGACCGGTCATCCGCGCGGCGTCACCCTGTCCCATGCCAACCTGACGGCCAACACCAGGCAGATCCTCGCCTACCTGAAGCTCACGGCCGACGACAGCGTCTGCTGCGTGCTGCCCTTCCACTACTCCTTCGGCAACTCCCTACTGCTGACCCACGTGCAGTGCGGCGGCCGCGTGGTGGTGGACAACCGCTTCGCGTTCCCCCAGAAGGTGCTCGAGACCCTCGAAGCCGAACGCTGCACCGGTTTTTCGGGCGTGCCCTCCCACTACGCGATCCTCGCGGCGCGCACCGATTTCCTCACACGCGATTGGCCCCATCTGCGCTACGTGAGCCAGGCCGGCGGCGCCATGTCCCCGGCCCTGACGCGCCAGATCCACACCGCATTGCCCGAGCGCATCAAGCTCTTCGTGATGTACGGCCAGACCGAGGCCTCGGCGCGCCTGTCGTGGCTGCCGCCGGAGCGGCTGCCGGAGAAGATCGGCTCGATCGGCGTGGGGATTCCAGGCGTGTCGCTCACCGTGCGCCGTGCCGACGGCAGCGAGTGCGGGGTGGGGGAGACCGGCGAGATCGTCGCCTCCGGTCCCAACATCATGCAGGGCTACTGGAACGATCCTGAGGAGACAGCTGGCGTGCTCTTCGACGACGGCCTGCACACCGGCGACCTCGCCGTGCGCGACTCCGAAGGCTTTCTGTTCATCGTCGACCGTGTGAAGAACATGATCAAGGCGGGCGCCAACCGCGTCAGTCCCAAAGAAATTGAAGAGACCATCCTCGAACTCGACGACGTGGTCGAAGCCTGTGTGCTCGGCGTGCCCGACGAGCTGCTGGGCGAGGCCATCGTGGCCTGCCTGGTGCCGCGGCCGGGGGCCGAACTCGACGTGCAGGCCGTGCTCCGGCACTGCCAGAAGAGCTTGGCGCAGTTCAAGATCCCGCAGCGGGTCGAGGTGATGGCGGAGCTGCCGCGCAGTGCGGCGGGGAAGACGGACAAGGCGGCGCTGCTGATTCTTTGCTCCTGATGCGATGATATCGTATTCTCATTCATGCTAGGATCTTCATCCGCATGCCGTCGCGGCTGTTCACGTGGAGGAGGAGATGGGATGCGAATGATCATCGTGTTGTGCGTCGTGCTGGTGCTCACGGTCCAAGCGCGCGCTGGGGTTCCTCCCTATCCGATGCTGGCTCTGGATTCGGAATCGGCCTTTCCCGTCGTCCTGTTCTGCGTCCCCGATGGATCGGGCGACGATCTGACCGAAGCCCAGGTGTATGGGGCCGGTGTCCACCTCGTCGTCGACGCCACCCTCACCGCCACCCTCTACGACGCCTTCGGCACACCCGTCTCGTTCTATCCCCTCGAGGACATCTGGCTCGAGAGCGTCCAGGACGCCCTCGTCTTCTGCACGATGGGCACCGTGGCCGATGCACCTACCGATGCCCAGGGGCGCACGACGTTCAGCGGACCCTTCCTGGTCGGCGGGGGCATGGATCCCACGGCGGGGGATAAGCTGGAGCTCGTCGTCGGGGGCTATACTGACCCGACCGCTCGGGTCGATGTCTACCTGCTCACACCGGATCTGGACGGGGATCGAGATGTGGATCTGAGCGACGTCGTCGCGTTCGTCGATCTCTACTGGAACGATCCGGCCTACCACATCGCCGTGGACTACTACCACGACGGGGTGCTGAACCTGTCCGATCTCGTCGAGTTTGCCGGGGCCCTGAATCGCACCTGTCCCTGAGTCCTAGGGCCGCCAGGCGTAACCCACCTTCAGAAAATACGTCCGGTCATGGACCGTCGACGGCGTCAGGTGATCGCCGAGGTGGTGGTCCGTCGTGCCCACGAACACCACCGTCTCGGGACTGGCGCGGAAACTGAACAGGAGCTGGGAGAAGATTTCGCGGTACTCTTCGGGAACGGCGCCCGGATCGTCGTAGCGTGTGGGATCGAAATCGAAGAGCTGGGCCTGGACGGTCCAGCGCAGATGGGTGCGGCGCGTCAGGGCGAACTGCACCCGGGCGTCGACGAGGTCGGCGGCGAACATGCGGCCTCCGCCCGCCGACAGGGCCGTGCGGATCCAGCTCGAGACGATCTCGAGACGAGGCGACGGGGTCCAGGTCAGGCCGGGCCCGAAGCCCCAATCGGTGGCGGGGCGGCCGTGGTCGTAATCGATTTCGTCGCCGCTCCAGAACATCAGCCAGCCCTTGAGTTGCTCGAAGGGGCGGGCACCGACCTTGCCCTGCAGGATCGTCTGATCGTAGTCGTCGCCGGCGAAGCGTTCCCGAAGACGATCCACTGCCAGCCAGAGTCGCGATTGCCGCGGTCCCATCATGTTGAGCTCGGCCTGGACCTGACGGTCGGTCAGCTGGCCGCCTGTGTCGCGGATTTCGGTGCCGTGGATTCCCAGGCCGATGAAGTGCGCGCCGCGGCCGGCCGGACGCCACCAGCTCCGCCACAGACCCAGATCTCGCTGTTCCATATCGACGCGGGGGATATAGCCCATGTCGGCGCGGAAGTCGCGGCCCACGCGTTCCCAGGCGGCAAGCCAGCTCCAGTCGCGGGAGTCGTGGCCATAGAGCAGCGAGACGTCGGATCCCTCGCGGTCCCCCTCGTAAATCGTGCGAGAGGCCAGGACCTGGGCGTCGAGGGCGTGGGACGGTGCAAGGCGCAAGACGGCGTCGAGGCCGCCGACGGTGTTGCGATAGCCCGCGGCTTCGCGGGAGGTGATCACGGCGCCGACGGTCGATTCCTCGCCGACGTCGCGCCGCCAGCGCAGCACCGCCGAGGTGTTGTCGCGTTCCAGGGTCTGCAGACGAGATCGGCCGCCGGCGTATTCCATGAGGTTGGTCCAGGTGTCGCGGGCCACGAAGGCGCCGACGGCGTCGCGGCCGTTCTTGCCGCTCGCTTTGACGACCCACTCGGGGGAAACGACCATGCGCGTGTGCACCGCGGATACGGAGGTCTCGAAGATGTCGGCCCCTTCGAGGAAGACCGGGCGCTTCTCTTCGTAGAACAGGGCGTAACGCGTGTTGACGTCGAGTTGGAGCTCGTCGCTCTCCACCTGGGAGAAGTCGGGATTCAGGGCGCCGTCGAGACTGATGTTGGGTGTGACGCCCCAGCGTGCCGAGAGGCCGAGATCCCAGACCGGCGTGCCGGCGGTGAGGTCGCCGTCGGGAAAGTCCCGGCGCATGTCGGTGCGGCTGACCGTGTAGGTGGGGTTGAGTTCGAGGTTGCGGCCGGCGCTGATGCCGCGGAAGCCCACGAGGTCGGTGGCCTGGCAGAGTTCGCAGCCGACGTTGGGATCGAGGGGCGAGGAGCAGGTCAGTCGCTCCAGGGAACGGGGATGGTGGCGATAGGCGAGCACGCCCCAGGTCTGTTCGCCCTCGGAGGCTTCAAAGCGCAGGGAGCCGAAGGGGACGGCGACTTCCACGACATACCCCAGCGAGTCGATGAGGGCGGCCGACGACCAGTCGGCGTCCCAGGAGGGATCGTCCGGCTCGTCGGCTGTCTCGCTCCAGGTCAGATCCATCTGCACGCCGGCGGCGCTGACGAGGAACTGGAACGCGCGGCGACGATCGGCGAAGGGGTCGATCACGATGCCGACCCAGTCGTCGGAGAAGGCACCGTCACGGTCGGCCAGGTTGGCCTGGATGTGAGCGGGGTCGGAGTCGAAGGCGCGAAAAGCCACGTAGATGTGGTCGCGGTCGTGGGTGATCAGGCAGGTTGTGGCCGCCACGGCGGGGGTCCGGTCGCCCGGTTCGATCTCCCAGGCCAGGTCGAGGCTCGCGGCTGCGGCCCAGCAGGGCTCGTCCAGACGGCCGTCGAGAATCGGGGCGTTGGTCGTCGAGGGGACCTCGACGGAGGCGAAGGCACAGGCGGCGGTCAGTATCAGTGCGACCGAGACGAGTCGATACACGGCGGGCTCCTTCCCGGCGGGGGAGATGAGTTGGGGCAGGATGCCATAAAACATAGGCCGACACAAGAGCGCCCGTGCCTCGAGAGGAACGGGCGCTCTTGTGTCGGCCTGCGGAAACGTCAGCGCAGCTTGAGCTCCCGTTGGGTCTTCGGACCCGCCATGCCGTCGACGGTCAGACCCCGCTGTTTCTGGAACTCCTTGATGGCGGCGCCGACCTCGTCGCTGAATACACCGTCCATCGGACCATCGTAGACACCGGCTGTGTGCAGCGCCTCCTGGAGACGCACCACTTCCGGGCCACGGTCCTTGTCGGTCAGCATGAAGTGCTGCTGCTTGCCCTTGTTGCTGAGCCGGATATTGGCCTTCTGCTGCTTGATGTAGGACTCGGCGGCGCGGGAATCGTCGGCGGCGGCGTCCATGTCCTGCTGCTGGATGGCGAGGTCTTCGAGTTTGGCGCTCAGCTTCACGTCGGGCACGGAACTGTTGAGAGCGATGATGTCGTCGTTGAGGGTCTTGAGGGCCTCGGTCGCCAGAATCCGGTCTCCCTTGTCGTACATCCTCACGATGCCGTCGAGGCGACGGTCGGCATCGATGAGGTTGGCCTCCACCGTCACACGGTCGTTGCGCGAGATCTCCATCTGATGCCGGTCGTCGGTTACACGCACCGACAAGGGCAGATCCTCCTCGACGGTGCGATCCTCGAGCATATCGACATAGGAAAGGCGCAGGTTCCCGAGCTCCAGTCGGCCGGGGCGGCCAGTGTCGATCTCGAGGCGCAGCAGCAAGGAACGGGTTTCGCCGGCGTAGATGTCCTCCATGGGGATGTGCAGCCCGTGACGGCGATCACGCGTCTCATAACCGTAGACCTGCACATCGGTCACGCAGCCGGCGGGCTCATAGTCGACCGCGACATCCCGTGCCACAGTGGTCGTCAGGGTGTGCAGCTCGTCGGCGAAGATGCGGCCCATGGTGCGGGGGTTCTCGATGAAGGCGTAGTTGCCGCCGGCGGCCCCGGCGATGGCCTCCATGAGGTCTTCGTTGTATTCGAGGCCCAGGCCGAGGGTCGTCACCGACACGCCCTGTTCGCCGAGGCGGCGGACACGGCGGACGATCTCGCGCTGGTCGGTCAGGCCCCGGTTCGCGAGGCCGTCCGAGAGCAGGACCACGCGGGTGATGTCGCAGCCGTCCCGATGAGGCAGGACTTCGTCGGCCCCACCCATGAGGCCGCCGAACAGATCTGTACTGCCACGGGGTTCAAGGCCGTCGATGCGGCGTTTGATGGGACCGGGCGAATCCACGAACGACGAAGGCCAGAGCACGGTGACCTCGTCGTCGTACTCGACGACCGCCAGGCGGTCGCCCGGACCGAGCATGTCGATCATCATCTTGGCGGCGTCGCGGGCGTAGGCCATCTTGCCGCGCTCGTCCATCGACCCGGAGCGGTCGAGAACCAGGGCCAGGTTCAGCCGCGGTCGTGGGGCGTCGCGGTCGTGGGGCGCATCGGCCACGTCGAAGTCGATCAGGGCGTAGACCACGACGTCGTCGTGGGCGAGGACGGCCCGGTGGTCCAGGTCCACGCGGGGCGTGACCGAACCGGCGAAGGCGTTCACGGCGGTCATCAGGAGGATCATCAGAGCAGGAGCGATGGACATTTGGGATCTGCGTTGGCCTGTGGTCATGGCGTTCCCTCCAGGGTATGGGGACGGATCAGGGGAGAGATGCCATCGTCTACACGATCTGTGGAGCCGGGTTCCGGGAGGGGGGATATGAAGAACGCCCTCCGTGACGGCTCAGGCAGTCGCGGCGGGCGTTCTTCGAATCCGACGACGCTTACTTGGCGAGCAGTCCCCCGCGCTGGTAGATCTCCATCTGAACTTCGCTGCAGGGATCGCCGGTCACCTCGCCGCCGACCCAGCTCACGAGGCCGGTCGCCAGGTCTACGGTGACCTCGTCACCGTTCTTGATGCCTGCGTTCACGGCCTCGGCCACGACCACCGGCAGCCCCGCGTTGATGGCGTTGCGTTCGTAGATCGCCCCGTAGCTCGTAGCCACCAGGGCCTGTACGCCGAGGGTCTTGAAGCAGTCCACGGCCTGTTGCCGCGAGGAGCCGCAACCGAAATTCCTGGCGGTGACGACGATGTCGCCGGGCTTGGCTTTCTTCGCGAAGTCCTCCCAGCCGGTGAGGTTATCGAAGGTGTACTGGCCCATCACGGCGGGGTCGGTGATGGCCAGGTACCGGTTGTGGAAGATCATGTCGGTGTCGATGTTGTCCTCGTCGACGATCCAGGCGCGGCCGCGCAGGACGGTGGGCTTGTCGGTCGTCGATTCGGCGATCACCTCGGCGATGGCCGCAGCCATCTGGGCCGAGGGCGGCGCGAAAGTCACGGCTTCCGCCGGGATCGCATCGGCGGTGCAGATCACCCCGGCCACGGCTGAAGCCGCCGCTGTTTCGGGACTGGCCAGGTAGACCTCGCCCTTGCCCTGTTTGCCCGCATAGTTGCGGTTGCCTGTGGATATCGTGACTTCACCGGGACCGTTCTGACCGATCTGTCCCGCGGCGCACCCGCCGCAGCCGGCATTGCCGATCAGGGCGCCGGCTCGCATCAGTTCGTTGACCAGGCCTTCTTCGAGGGCCGATTCCCAGACCTTGCGCGTGCTCGGCACGACCTTCAGAACCACGCCCGGGGCCACCTTGCGTCCCGCGAGGACCTTCGCAGCGGCGCGCAGGTCTTCGATGCGGCCGTTGGTGCAGGAACCGATGAACACCGAATCGATCTTGCGTCCGGCGACCTCGGTCACGTTCACCGTGTCTTCTGGATGACCCGGACGGGCGATCATGGGCTCGAGGCCGTCCACATCGACCGTCACTTCGAGGTCGTAGTGGGCGTCGGCGTCGGCGTAGATGCCTTCGATCGGGCGGCCGGCGGCGGCGGAGCAGTATTCCAGCACGGCGGCGTTGGGTGGAAACAGGGAGATGATGCCGCCCATCTCTGTGGACATCGAGGCGATGGTCACCCGTGCGGGGAGATCCAGCGCGTCGACGCAGTCGCCGTAGATCTCCGCCGCATAGCCCAGCAGACCGTTGGCTCCGAGGTGCTGCAGCATCTTCAGCACGATGTCCTTGGGGCGGGCGTGCGGACCCGGTGTGCCCGTAAGGGTGACCTTGGCCGATTTCGGCACCTTGAACCACACTTTGCCGCGGGCCCAGGCGTAGGCGATGTCCTGGTCGCCCATGCCCTGGCCGAAGGCTCCCACGGCGCCCATGATGTTCGCATGGCTGTCGGTGCTGACGAACGTCGAGCCGGGCACGACCAGGCCGTCTTCGAAGCTGATATGGGTGCCGATGCCCTCGGTCACGTCGCGCAGGGCCACACCCGACTCGCGGGCGTAGGTGCGGCAGATCTGCTGGTTGGCCGCGTAGCCCTGGTCGCTGCCGCCGGGATTGCAGTCGAAGGTGAAGACGGTCTTGCCGGGATCGTCCACGACGAGGCCGGCCTCCTTCAGGTTCTTCACGACGTTGGCGCCGCCGAAGTCGCGGGCTGCGCGCACGTCCACGCGCATGTCCACTGTGTCGCCGGGCTTCACGTTCCGATCGCAGTGCGAACTGATGATCTTTTCTATGAGGGTCAGGCCCACGTCACGACCTCCGGGTCCTAGTCGGTTCAGACGTCTTCATCGGACAGGATCACGGAGAAGTCCGGCACCTGACCATCCAGATGAGCTGCCAAGGCGGCCGCGGTTTCCTCGGAATCCCAGCATTTCTCTTGGGCTTCGTACTCGAGCGACATGGCCGTGGTCAAGTCGAACTGAGCCGACTGCTGCACGGCGAGTTTGCTCATCTGCACGGCGGGCTGGGGCAGACCGGCGATCCGGCGCACCAGTTCGCCCACGGTTTCCTCCCAGGCGTCGCCAGGGACGAGCCGATCGATCAGGCCGATGGTGTAGGCCTCGTCGGCGGGGATCGAGCGGCCGGACCAGATCATCTCCAGGGTGCGGCCTGTGCCCATGCGTCGGGGCAGCAAATGGCTGAGACCCCAGTCGGGAAGCATGCCGGTGATCATATCGCCGGCGGTGAAGGTGGCCGTGGGGGCGGCCAGTCGCACGTCGGCATTCATCAGCAGGCCGAAGCCGTCGTCGCGCACATCACCTGACACCGCGACGATGATGGGCTTCGGAAGATCGTTCATCATGGTCGTCAGGCGGCGGATGGTGTCGAGGTTGCCGGCCGAAAGGCCCGGGCCGTCACCGCTGTGCCAACTTTCTGCGATGGCCCTGACATCGAATGCCATGTCCCAGGGCCCACCTGCATCGGTCAACAGCACCACGCGCACGGCCCGGTCGTCCTGCAGGCGCATGAGCATGTCGACCATCTCGTCGCAGAATTCGCCGGCGGGAATGCCGTCGGTGCCCAGCAGGGCTACATGGGCCACGCTGTCGCGGATGTCGCAGTCGAGGAATTCGTAGTTCATGGGATCCTCTCAGGATTGCGGGCACCATCTCTCTACGGAGCCGTTCTGGGGACGTTAGCTACGGGGGGAAGGAAAGTCAACGCGGTCGCGCCGGGTGGTGGACACCGCACCGATGGGCCCGTATCCTGGGCTCCGGACGTGATGATGACCAAGGAGGCTGCTGCATGAAGATCGTCCTGACCGGAGGCACCGGCTTGATCGGCCGTCACTTCTCCGCCGCGCTTGTCGAGCGGGGCGACGAGGTGATCTGCGTGTCGCGAAAAGCGGAGCGCGCCAGGTTGAAGCTGTCCCCCGGCGTGGCGGTGCTCGAGGCTGATCCCACAGTCGCCGGACGCTGGCAGGACAGCGTGGCCGACTGTGACGTAGTGGTGAACCTGGCTGGTGAGCCCCTCTCATCCGGCCGATGGACCTCAAGACGAAAAAAACGCTTCCGGCGTTCCCGCCTCGAAACCACCCGCAGGGTCGTCGAGGGGGTGCGGCGCTCCAACCGCGTGAAGTTGCTGATCAGCGCCTCGGCCGTGGGTATCTACGGCGACGGGGGACGCGAACCCCAGTACGAGGAGCGTCAGGCCTCCGGCGACTTCCTCGGACGGCTGGCCCACGAGTGGGAGAGCTGCGCCCTCGAGGCGGCCGATGCGACGCGCATCGTCCTGGCCCGCTTCGGTGTGGTTCTGGCCTCGTCCGACGGTGCCCTGCCGCGGATGGCCGTACCGTTCCGCTGGGGACTCGGCGGTCCCCTGGGCAACGGGAAGCAGTATCTGCCTTGGATCCACATCGACGACGTGCTGCGTGTTCTTTTCTACATGATCGAACAGGACGATCTCATCGGCCCGGTCAACGTCGTGGCTCCGGACCCGCCGACCCAACGGGAATTCGCTGCTCTCCTGGGAGAGGTGCTCGGACGTCCTGCCCGCGTGACGGCTCCGGCCTGGGTGCTCCGGTTGCTGTTGGGTGAGATGGCCGACATGGTTCTATCCAGCTACCGAGCCGTCCCTAAGGCGCTGAGAGCCAAAAGCTTCGCCTTCGAACACAAGGATCTGCGTCGGTCACTGGCGGACCTGTTAGAATGAGTCCGTGAGGACGTATGGCGTCTTGTTCGTTATCTTGATCCCATGTGAACATTATTTCTGCTCCGGAGGCTGTCCATGGCTCGAACCACATGTGTGCTGCTGCTGCTGTTCCTGATGACGGGCACAGCTCAGGCCGATCGTTGGCCTCTGTACCCGGGCTGGTCGTGGACCTACCAAAGCGATTACCAGGGACAGAGTGAGTATGTCGAAGTTCTCGAGCAGACCCAGGTTGTGCGAGGTGTCGAGTGCATCGTGTTGCTCAAGGAGTTGGACCAGATCGGTGGGCTGGAACGGGCTCACTACTTTCTGACGAAGAACGCCGAAGGCGACGTCTGGATGCACGGGTTTGAAGATATTGACGAGGGCGAAGAGAGACAGGTGTCGCTGGACCCGCCGGTCCTGGTCCTGGATCAGCCGATGGTCATGGGAGCGCTGTGGTCCACACGATCCACCAGTTATCTGGGGTTGGAAGTGGGCGGCGCACCTATCTGGCATTTCATTGAGACCTACAAAGTCGACGAAGATAAATTTTTCGAATTGAACTTCGGAACGCGTCAAGCCTATGGGTTGGTCAAATGGTTCTGGGTGAATCCGGATCCCCCAGAGGGCGCAGTCGATATCGAGTGGACGCCACAGTTCTCAGCTCTGGACAATGGCCCCGCTTCGATTTTCTTTTCCGAGGGGATCGGTATCGTGTTGGAATACACGTTGTGGTTGACCAGCTACTCGCAGACCGTCGCCGCCGAGCAGGCGACCTGGAGCGAACTCAAGCGGCAGTTCCGCTAGGCCCCGACACGATCAACCGACCACGAACGCATCCGCCTCCACATCCCCGTTCGCGAACCGCGCCAAAGAAAGCGATGCGATGATCTCGTCCGGCTCCCCGGAGGTGATCATCTGCGCCATGCGCGCGGCCGCCATGGGCGCCAGCATGAAGCCGTGTCCGCTGAATCCGCAGATGTGTTGGTAGCCGTCCAGACCCTCGACGCCACCCAGGATGGGTCGGTGGTCGGGGGTCACGTCGTACATGCCGGCCCACTGGCGCATCATGCGCATGGCGCGGGCGGGGGGATAGTAGCCGATCAGCGCCTTGGCGAAGCGCACGGCGAAACGCAGCTGGCTGCGGGTGTCGAACTGGTCGGGACGTTCCCAGCTGGGTTCGTCGGGGTCGCCGATGCCGCCCACGATTTCACCGCGCATACTCTGGCTGAAGTAGATGCCGTTGCTGATGGAGATGACCATGGGGTCCAAAAACGGCTTGCACGACTCGCTGACCATGATCTCGTGGCGCTCCTGCCGGTTGGGCAGCTCCACGCCCACCTTCGCGGCGAGGGTGCGGGCCCACGGCCCGGCGCAGTTGATCAACAGCGGGGTGGCGATGTCGCCGCGGCTGGTGCTCACGCCCGTCACGCGGTCGCCTTCGAGCTTCACGTCGTTCAGTTCGGTGCGGATGAAGATCTTCACTCCGCGTCGCTGGCAGGCCCTGGCGTAGCCCCAAACCACCGAAAACGGGTAGGCGGTGCCGTCCTTAGGGCAGAAGGTGGCGCCTTTGATGTTCGTGATGTCGAGGTTGGGCGCGATCTTCAGACATTCCTGGGGCTGCAGATATTCCGTGGGCACATGACAGCGATTCTGCAGTGCGGCGGCTTTGCGCAGGCCCTCGAGATGGGCTTCATTGTCGGTCACCATCAGGTAACCGCCTTGACGGAAAAAGGTCTGCAGACCCAGCTCCGAGGCGAGGTTCTCGTAGGCGGTTACGCTCTCCTGGGCCAGGCGGATGTTGGCCTCGGTGGTCCACTGCTGGCGGATGCCGCCACCACAGCGCCCGGTCGAGCCGCTGCCCAGGTAAGCCTTCTCCAGCACGACGATGTCCTTCACGCCTCGCTTACTCAGCTCGTAGGCCACTGCCAGGCCGTTGACGCCGCCGCCGATAATCACGGCGTCGGCCTGGTAAGGCACCGGTCCGCTGGGCAGGGGGATCATGGGGTCACCTCAGCATCACCGTTCGTGCCGGCGGTACGCTCCAGTTCCTCCATCAACGGCGGCAGGTCCAGGCCCGCCAGTTCGCCGAAGGTGAGGGGGCGCGTGGGGGGGCGGATGTTGGTCAGCGGGATCGCCGACGGATCGATGCCGCGCAGCCGGGCGAGCTCGGTCGCCGCCTCGCAGAGGCAGCCCTTTCCCTGGCAGAATCCGGTGCCGACGCCCGTGAAGCGCTTCAACGATTCCATCTCGGTGAAGCCGTCGTGGTGGGCCTTGCGGAACTCCTCGACGGTCACGTCTTCGCAGGTGCAGAGGATGCGCTTGCTCACGCCGACACCTCCTGAAGCAGGGCTTCGGGGCTGAGGCCTGCGGCCTCCCCGGCGACGATCAACCCGACGCCGGCCGGAGTGGTCGTTTCGAGGCGGCCGAGGTCGGCGCCGCGGGGTACGTAGCCGCCGCGTTCGGGATCGAGTACCAGGTCGACGCCCAGCTGGTAGGCCAGGTCGTAGGCGGGCTTGGCCCGGGTGGCGATGACCGCGAGGTCGCAGGGCACTTCGGTGGTGCCGCCGTCGGTCGAGGCCAGGCTCACCGACGCCAGCCGGTCGTTCTGGGCGTGGGCGGCGGCGATGGTCTGACCCGTGTGGAGGCTCCAGCCGAGTCGGTTGGCCGTGGCCAGCAGGGCGGGGTCGCCGGTGCGCCCGGGTTCGAGGGCCACGGTGACCTTGGCGCCGGCGGTGTGGAGCAGGGCCGCTGACAAGACGGCGTCGAAGCCGCGGCCGGCCACCAGGGTCGCCCGGCCGGCGAGGTCAAGGCCGTCGCGGGCCAGCAGGCGGTAGAGGGCGCGGGGGCCGATCAGTCCCGGGCGGTCGTTGTCGTCGAACAGGGGTGCGGCGTCGAGAGCGCCGGCGGCCCAGCAGATGTGGCGTGCGCGGACGACGGCCAGGCCCTCGCTGTCTTCGAGCAGGAGCATGTCGGGCTGCCAGGCGCCGACCACGGTCGTGCCCGTGCGCACTTCGATACGCGGCTCGGCCTCGACGCGGGCGGCGAGGTTCTCTAGCCGGGCGCGCAGGGCCGCCAGGTGCTCGAGGCCGTTGAGCACGTCGGCGGCGCTCTCGGTGACCAGATCGAAGGCCGCCCGGCGCTGTCCGCCGCAACGGAGGGAGTCGTCGACCAGCATCACCTCGCCGTCGGCGGCGAGGGCTTCGCCCATGCCGGCGATACCGGCGCCGATCACCAGGGTCTCGATGTGGCCCAGGTCGCGAGCGGGTGGGGTGTCGCCGTGATCGGCCCAGGCGGCGGGCTCGGGCAGGCGGCCCACGCCGGTCAACGGGCGCAGGCCGGACATGAACATCCGGGACAGGGCGCTCGGCTTGGTGAACCATTTGTAATAGAAGCCCACCGGGAAGAGATGGCCGCCCTTGTCGAGCACCTTCTGCATGGGGGCTCCGTAGGGTGCACCGGAGTCTTGACGTCCCACGCGCATGCCGTCGGCGACTTGGGTCAGGCAGGCGCGTACGTTGGGCACGCCGTCGATGCGCATCAGGCAGTTCATGCAGTGGCCGCGGGCGCACTTCACGCCGCGGGGGCGTCCGTACTTGGGGGAGTGGGACAGGGCGGCGACCCCGTGTTCCCACAGGGCGGCGGCCACGGACGTTCCGGCGCGGGCCGCAACGGCGCGGCCCTCGAAGAAGATGGTAACCGTCGAGTCGGACACGGAGCCTCTCCTTTGCAAGCCTGATCCGGTGGAATCGCAAACATAGACGGGGGATCGGGGGGGGGCAAGGACGGGGGCGTCGGGTGTCGAAAGTCTCCTTTCAAGGGTGCGGTCGCCGACTATATTTCAGGAATCCGGGGCCATCCCGGACCGCTCGGCCCATCAGCCCGGAGGGGATCATGCATCCAGAGTTCGATCGTGTGCACAGCGACGCCAAGGAACGCGGTGTCGAGTTCGTAGATTTCAAGGTCCTGGACCTCGTCGGCCGCCTGCACCACATCACATTCCCCTTCGACCGTTTCACCCCCGAAATCATGGCTGAAGGCATCGGTTTCGACGGCTCGAGCTACGGGTTCCTGAAGGTCGAGGAGAGCGACATGGTGCTGCTGCCCGATTACGGCACGGCCCAGATCGATCCCTTCCGCACCCGGCCGACCCTGTCGATGTTCGCCGACGTACGGCTGGTGGACGCCGAACGTACGGCCTTCGCCCAGGACGGCCGCCGCATCGTCAAGGCGGCGGAGCAGGCTTTGCGCGATCTGGGCATCGCCGATTCGACGCGTTGGATCCCCGAGTACGAATTCCACATCTTCGACGAGGCCCAGTACCGCAGCGGCGTGGCCGAGGCCAGCTACAAGGTCCAGAGCGAAGAGGCGTTTTTCCAGAACGCCTACCACGCCTGCAATCCCCACGACCGCCACGACGATTTCCGCGACGAGGTCTGCGCCCTGATGCAGGACCTCGGCATCCCCGTGCGTTACCACCACCACGAGGTGGGCGCCCAGGCTCAGCAGGAGATCGAGGGCTGGTTCGCCGACCTGCCGACCACCGCCGACCACGCTGTGCTGACCAAGTACATCCTGTTCAATGCGGCCGAACGTTACGGTCTGAAGGTCACCTTCATGCCCAAGCCCCTCTACGACAACGCGGGCAGCGGCTGGCATCTGCACCAGTACCTGGTCGACGCCGACGGGCAGAACATCTTCGACGACCCGGCAGGCTACGCCGGTCTGAGCAAGACGGCCCTGCACTATGTTGGAGGCATTCTCAAGCACAGTCCCGCGCTCTGCGCCCTGACCAATCCGTCGACCAATTCGTACAAGCGTTTGGTGCCCGGCTTCGAGGCGCCGACGGCCATCACCTTCGGTCGCAGCAATCGCGGCGCGGCCATCCGCATCCCGAGCTATGTGGCCGACCCGCAGCACAGGCGCATCGAGTACCGGCCACCGGACTTCACATGCAACCCCTACCTGGCGACCTCGGCCGTGCTGATGGCGGGTATCGACGGCATCGTCAACGGGATCGACCCCTATGCCGAGGGATTCCATCCCGAGGACGCTCCTTCCTCCGCCCGCAGGGGCGAGGTGGCGTTTCTGCCGCGTTCGCTGGCCGACGCCCTCGACGCTTTGGAACAGGATCACGCCTTCCTGTTGCGCAACGATGTGTTTCCAGAGGTTTTGATCCGTCGCTGGCTCGAAATCAAGCGCGATGAAATCCAGGCCATCAACCGCCGACCCCATCCCTATGAATTCACCATGTACTTTGACTTGTAGGGTATGTTCGTGGACAATGGGCCGGGCTGCTTCCGTAGCCCGGCCCATTTTTGTTGCGGCGAGGTGGTCATGATCGAATTCGAGATCAGCACGACCGGACGAACCGATTTCGTCGACCTGAACGCGAGGGTTCAGGCCGCGATCGCTGAACTGGGCCTGAGCGATGGCACGATCATGCTCTGGGTGCCGCATACGACCGCAGCGGTCACGGTGAACGAAGGCGCCGATCCCGACGTGGTGCGCGACATGGCCGACGCCCTCGACCGGCTCGTACCCTGGGACGGCGGATGGCGCCACGCCGAAGGCAACACGGCGGCCCACGTCAAGAGCAGTCTCTTCGGCTGCGACCAGCTGGTGGCCGTCGTCGGCGGCCGTCCGGTGCTGGGGACGTGGCAGACCATCTGGTTCTGTGAGTTCGACGGACCGCGACGTAGGCGGGTCCTGGTCAGTGAAGTCGGCGCAACCGGAGGACCCACATCACGATGAAGGAACGCATTCATCTCCACCGGGCCTACAAGCGGCTCGCTGCTGCGCCTCCGATCTCAACGACGATCTTCTTGCTCTTGGTGGCTCTCTGCGACGTCCTGATCGCCGTGTTCTACAAGCCGTTGTTGGATGGATTCGTCTCCCAGGTCGGCCAACTGGCGGCTCTGGCCGGTGTACCGACTGCCGTTACCCATTGGCGTTTCCTGCCGGTCTGGGTCACCGAGATGCCCGTCCTCGACGCGCCGGCCTCGTTTCCCTCGTACCGGCTCTCTCTGATCACCTTCGTGCTCGGCGTTCTCGTGGTAGTGATCGTGCCCCGGCTGAGACCCGTGCCCAAGGTGGTGCGGGTCTATGTAGCGTTCTTGAGCCTGTTGATGACGGCTTCGGCGATTTTCTTCCTCTTTTTCCCGCATCGGTTCCCCTACGACGTCGTGGACTTTTCCCTTCTCTATATGGGCACCCAGTTCGGCATGTGGCTGCTGATGCCCATCGTGATGGGCGTTGCCTTGTCGTCGCTGCCTTCGCCCGTACCGGAGAAGTTGCTGGTGATCGTGGCGACCGTCGCCTACGGGGCCGTTTTCGGGGCGATCCGCTACGCCAGCTTCCTGTTCCTGCTGCAGAAGCTGACCGTGCTGTCCATGGCGGCCATGTTCTTCGCCCTCGGTCCGCTGATCGACTTCGTGTACATGGTCTCGATCTATGCGATCTACGTGAACATCGTGGCGCTGCGGCTGCGGGATCGTCCGGAGGTGTGGCGTTGGTCGTTCTGATCCTCAAGCTCTACGTGATTCTCGTGGTGCTGGTCATGTCGGTCTATGCGATCCGGCACTACTGGCTCACGGTGAACAGGCTGCGCGGAGAGCAGCGGCTCTACTATCAGGATCTGGTCGACGACGACCTGCCCCGCATCACCGTGCTCATTCCGATGCACAACGAGGAGCTGGTGGCCCGCTCGTCCATCGAGGCCATCCTGCGCTGTGAATACCCTCGTGAGCTGATGCAGATCATTCCCATCAACGACCACTCCGACGACCGCACCGGAGAGATCCTCGACGAGCTGGCCGCCGAGCACGAGATCGTCACGCCGCTGCACCGCCACGACGGGCTGCGCGGCAAACCCGCCGCCCTGAACGACGCCCTGGAGATCTCCCGCTCCAACGTGATCATCAATTTCGATGCCGACTACCTGCCCAACCGCGGTGCCCTGCGCGACCTCGCCCTGTCGTTCAAGGATCCCGAAGTCGGGGCGGTGATGGGCCGCGTCGTGCCCATCAACACCGAGGCCAATCTGCTCACCCGTCTGCTCGACCTCGAACGCAGCGGCGGTTATCAGGTCGACCAGCAGGCACGGCACAACCTCAAGCTCATGCCCCAGTACGGCGGCACCGTGGGCGCGTACCGCCGCGATCTGGTGCAGGCCTTCGGCGGCTTCGATCCGACGGTGCTGGCCGAGGACACCGACCTGACCTACCGGCTCTACATCTCCGGCTGGAAGATCGTCTACGCCAATCGCGTGGAATGCTACGAGGAGGTGCCCGAGACCTGGCAGGTGCGTTCGCGGCAGATTCGGCGCTGGTCGCGGGGGCACAACTCCGTCATGTTCCGCCACTTTCTGCCCCTGCTGAAGTCGCCGTACCTGAATCGGCGCGAGAAGCTCGACGGCATGCTGCTGCTGCTCATCTACCTGGTGCCGGTGTTTCTGCTGACTGGCATCGTCGACTCGATCCTACTGTTCTTCATGGGCGAAATGCAGATCATCGAGAGTGTCTTCGTGTTCCTGTTCGTGGCGTCGTACAACTCCTTCGGCAACTTCGCGCCCTTCTACCAGATCGGTACGGCCTCGCTGCTGGACGGCGTGAGCCATCGCGTCCGTCTGCTGCCGTTTCTGATGTTCTACTTCCTGTTGAACATCTGGACGATCTCCAGCGGGTTCTTCATGGCGGTTCTGGATAAGCTGCAGAGCCGAACAGCCGAATGGGAAAAGACGCAGCGCTTCCGCAAGGAGGATCAGGCATGAGCCGCCGTATGATGTTGGCGGGGTCGGTCCTCGTTTTGATTTTGGCTGCGGTGTCGTTGACGGCTTTGGCCCAGGGGCTCATTGAAATGCGCTCGCCCGAGGTGCCTCCGGCCCAGGACGGCGGCTGGCTCTTGATCTCGGCCTTTGTCCTGCTGATGGTGCTGCCGTTCGTGCCGGGTCTGCTGGAGGTGGCGGTGCCCCGAGACCGCTATCCGTTGCCCATCGATCTCGAATACACCAAGGACCCCCGTTACATGGGGCGCAGCGCCCGCAGGCTGCTGCTCGGCGGACTCGGCGACGCGCTGCGCGATCCGGGGCGTCACAAGGTGACCTTGTCCAAGCCGGAAGTCCTCGAGATCCATGACGGCTTGAACTTGGCCGACAACGGCCGCCTGGATCTGCTGACCTGGGTGCGCGGCGACGCCGTATTCGGCAAGGGTGCGCGGTGTGAAGAGGACATCCATGTGGACGGCGGCGTAACGTTCGGCGATGAATCTTTTCTGCGCTCGGTCGTAGCTCAAGGCGACATCGAGTTGGGAAAGGGCGTCCACGTCGTCCGCTGGATCGACTCCGACGGCGACATCGTCATCGGCCGCGACAGTACGCTCGGCATTTCGGCGGCTTCCGGCGGCAGCCTGCGTCTGGGCGACGGCTCCAAATTCCGCCGTCTCTGGGGATCGCCGATCCTGACCGAGGGTCATGACGGTGCGCCGCCGAAACCACAGGTTCCGTCTGCGGTACCGCGTCACGATGCGACGGGCAAGACCGACATCGACGACCACGTGACCCGGCACGACGGCGACTTGCTCCTTGATCTCGTGACCAACGATCCGGTGCGCCCACTGGTCGTGCGCGGCGACTGCGAGATCGGCGATGGCGTGGTGTTCCGCGCACCGATCAAGGTGTACGGAGGCATCAAGCTGGGGAAGGGTGCCGTGGTGCTCGGCGACATCTTCGCTGAAAACGATGTCGTACTGGGCGAGGGGTCCGTTGTCGAAGGCAACGTCTTCACCCAGTCGGCCGTGTGGCTCGGGCGGGGCGCCCGGGTGGGCTCGCCCGCGCGCCGAACCTCGGTGGTGGCTCGCAAGAACGTGACTCTCGGCGGCGCCGCTGCAGTCTACGGCTACGTATTGACCGACGGCGCGGGGGAGGTGGCATGCGGCGAACGGTGATGATCGTCCTGGTCGTGATCGGCTGCCTCCTGGTGGCCTGGCACGGCCTGCGCACCGTCGACCGCACCGATCGTGTGGCTGACCGCACCGATCTGCGTGTTCTGCTCGCTTATGCGCCGTCCATGCTCGACGAGTACGGTTACGTGCTTGACGCCTGGCGCAGCGTCATGGAGGAGGAGGGAGTTGCCGTCGAGGTCCTCGACATGTACACGCTCCAGGATGCCGACCCCTCCGCGGTGGCCGTTTCGGCTCCCGCTCTGATTCTGCCCGACGGCGTCTGCCGCAGTCTCTTCTCCTCGTTCGGGCCGTGGGTCGAATCGTATCTCCAGGCCGGCGGCTCGATTCTCGCGGTCCATGATGCCGGCGTGCGGAGCCAGAAAGGGGCATACCTGCCCCGCTCCTGGCTCGCAGGGGTGACTGGCGTGCTTGCGGTGGATTACAACGACTTGGGCGACGCCTCGTTCACTACCGCTGCCATCCGTTTCGAGGATGCCGCGGCGGCCGAACTCTGCGGTATTCCCCCCGGCAAACTCGATGAGACTCTGCACCTGACCGGCTACGGCTACGGACGGCTCGAATATCCAGTAACCGGCAGCCGCGTGATCGATTCCTACGGTCTGAACGTGCTCGCCTGGGCGGAAACACCCGCAGGCGATCTGCCGGCCGTGACCGTGCGCCGTCACGGCGAAGGTCTGGCGGGCTATGTAAGCCTGCCCCTCGGACATCTCAAGGCCCATGCCGACGACCTGCCCCTGCGTTCTCTGCTGCGCTGGTGGCTCTTCGACGAACTCGGCCTGCCCCATCTGCTCAACGTGGAGAACGGCGTCGGGGCCGTGGTCTTCAACTGGCACATCGATTCCAACAGCGAGTGGACGGTCATCGACTCCATGCTGCGTGACGGCTTGGTGCGCGAGGGGCTGCCGACCTCGGTGCACGTCTGTGCCGGCGCCGATCTCAACGAGCCCGGCGACGCCATGGGCTTCGACGCCGGGGGCCGTGGCCGGGGCTATCTGGAGCGCTTGGCGCCTCTGGCCGAGATCGGATCCCACGGCGGCTGGAGCCATAACCTCTTCGCCCGCGAGGTGGCGTCGGGCCGCTGGGGCGAGTCTGAAGTCAGGGACGCCTTGCGCCGCAATATTGAGTGTCTGAGCGGTGTCGTTTCGCGTCCGATCGTCGAGTACTCCGCTCCGGCGGGAGTGCATCCACCCCAGCTGATGACGGGAATCCTCGAAGACTTCGGCTTCACGAGCTATTACTTCACAGGGGACGGCGGCAGTGCTCCCAACCGCAGCTTCGCCGACGGAGCGATGCTCTCGACCGAGCTGATCGCGTTTCCGGTCATGCCCCTGCGCGACGTCGCCAGCTTCGGCGAAATGGAGTCGGGGCCGGGTCTCGCGGCCGCCGAGGTGGCCGACTGGCTGCAGGGCGTCAGCGACTTCTGTGAGCATCAGCGTACCGTGCGCCTCGTGTATTCCCATCCCTACAACCTGTATCAGTACCACGGCGACCTGAACTACCGGCCCGCCTTCTCCGCCTGGCTCGACGACCTCGAACGGCGGCGCGACGCCGGCCTGCTGTCCATGACGACCATGAAGGACCACGCCGCGTTCCTGCAGCGCATGCTCAACGTCGAGTTCCGCTGGGTGCGCGATCGGGGCGGTCTGCGTGTGGAACTCCACAGCGAGGAAGGCCTTGCCGGCATCTCCTTCGCCCTGCCTGCTGCGAGATACCAGCCGCCCTCCGGAGAGGGTCTGCGCACCGTCACTTCGGATGCATGGCACGTGGTGGTGATCGAAGATGAGACGGTCGATGTCGTGGTGGACTGCCGTGGCCGCTAGCGCCCTGGTGTTGGGGACGGGCCTCATCGGTGGTGCCGGCTGCGCGGCGCGGCTGCATCCCGCCCTGGATATCGTGTCGTTGCAGGAGCCGATCGATGCCGGGCTGCGCCGTGTGAATCCCTACTTCGCCTGCCTCTACGCCGAAGCCTATTTGAAGGACGGAGGCGATGCGGCGAGGGTTCGACCCTACCTCCAGTGGTATCTCGACAACCTGAACTACCCGGACAGCCACGGTTTGACCGGCACCATCGACGACATGGAGGTTCACCACGGCGGCCGCATGCGCAAGACGGGTACCTACGATTCTGCCGACGGCTACGCCGCGGTCTTCCTCGTGCTCCTCGAATCTTACGAACGGATCAGCGGTGACGGCGCCTTCTGCGACGCGAACCGGTCCCGCATCGAGGATGTGGCCTGGTTGCTTCTGTTGCTCCAGGATCCCGACGGGCTGCTGAGAGCCCATCCGGGCACCCATGCCCGTTACCTCATGGACAATTGCGAGGCCTACGGCGGCCTGTTGGCCATCGAAGTCTTGTCGCGTCGTCGGGGCTGGAATCAGGGCCCCCGCTACAGGGAGGCCGCCGAGAACGTGCGCCGTGCTGTGATTTCGACGCTGGGTGCTGCCGCCGACCAGCCTTTCCATTGGGCCGACGTCGCCGGCCACCTGCATCCCTCCGACTGGGAACGCTATTATCCGGATGCACTGGCCCAGGTCTTCCCGATCCTGTACGGTGTCGTGGACGTCGACTCGCCCACGGCCCGGCGTCTGTGGGGAGAGTTCGAGCATCGGCACGGTGCGGCCGTCGCCATCGAACGTGACCCGGCCCAGCGCGTGATCATCGACCTCACCAGGAAGTTGATGGAGCCTTGAACACACGAATGATCCTCGCCCTGCTGACCGCCTCCGTCCTGCTCTCATGGGCCGGCGCCGCCTTCGCGGCGGCTGACGACTCAGCCCAGGACTGGACCCGCCTGCGCGAAGGCCACCGTTACCGCCTGGACGTGGACCTGCTCTACGACCACCTGAAGCCCAACGACCTGTATGGCGACTGGGCCACCGCCACGGCCACGCTCTACATCAAACACCTGCCGAGGTTCACGCCTTTCATCCAGGTGGGACTGCTCGAGCGGGAAGATGTGGACGCGGGCCTGACCTTCGGCACCTATGCCGACTGGACCTCGCGCCTGTACACCTACACGGCCTTCACCCGGGGCGGCGAATCGCGTTACCAACCCCGGTTCCGCTGGGATCATTCGTTTCACTACAATACCGGGCCGGTGATCCTCGTGTTCGGGGGCGGTCGCTCGGAGGACTTCGTCGGCCATGAGGACTGGAACCTCACCTTCGGTCCCCGGCTGTGGCGCGGTCCGGTGATCGCGGAGTATCGCGCCACGAGGACCCACAGCGACCCCGGCGAGCACGTGAGCTGGAAGCACACCCTTTCGTTCGGTTGGGGCGAGGAGGGGCGCGTATGGCTCTTCGTGAATCTGACCCAGGGGCAGGAGCTGTACACGGCCACCTGGGTCGCGCCGCATCAGACCGTCGATCACGATTTCCGCGAGATCACCGTGAGCTGGCAGAGATGGCTGGCGCCGAGGATGGGTGTGAAACTGCAGGCCGGCTGGCTGGATCTGGGCGAGGGAATCGACGGTTACGAGAAGATGGGCTTGGGGGCGGGGTTCTTCCTCGAATTCTGAGCATCGATAGTAAGGAGCCATGATGTCCGTCAAACTGTATTCTCGGGGTGCCGCCGGTGAAGTCACGGGCTCGCGCCACTACCTCGCTGTGGGCGACTCGACCATCCAGATCGACTGCGGCGCCTTCCAGGGCAAGCGGCAGGACACCGAAGCGAAGAACAAGGCGATCGTCGACGACATCGGCCACGTCGACGCCGTGGTGCTCACCCATGCGCACTACGACCACAGCGGCATGATCCCCCTGCTGCCCAAGGGCGGCTATCGGGGCAACATCTACGCCACGCCGGCCACCCGCGATCTCGCCATGCTGATCATGATGGACAGCGCGCACATCCAGGCGCGCGACATCGAGTACCTCACGAAGAAGAAACGACGCAAGGGCGAGGACTTCACCGACAAGCCCCTCTACGACGAGCATGACGTCCAGAAAGCTGGCGATCAGTTCGTCACTGTGTCCTATGGCCGGCCCATGCTCGTTACGCCGAGGACGCAGGTGACGTTTGCCGATGCTGGGCATATTCTCGGTTCGGCGATGGCCGTGTTCGACGTGCAGGATGAAGGCCGCGAGCTGCGTGTCGTGTTCTCCGGAGATGTCGGACGCTGCGGCAAGGCCATCATCCGTGACCCGGAACTCGTTCCCGATCCGGACTACCTGGTGCTCGAGAGCACGTACGGCGATCGGCTCCACGAAACCAACGATGATGCCATCGAACACCTGGCCGAGATCGTACGTACGACGGCCGCGCGCGGCGGCAAGCTGCTCATTCCCGCCTTCGCCGTCGGCCGTACCCAGGAGCTGGTCTACCATCTGCATCTGCTGAGCCTCAAAGGGCGCATCCCCGAGATCCCGATCTATGTGGACAGCCCCATGGCGACCAACGCCACGTCCATCTTCAGGGTTCATCCCGAGTGCTACGATCAGGAAACCAAACGCGACTTCCTCGATCTCCACGAGAATCCGTTCGGGTTCGACGCGCTGCGCTACACCTCCAGCTTGGCCGACTCCAAGCGCATCAACGAGCATCAGGGTCCGGCGATCATCATCTCGGCCAGCGGCATGTGCGAAGCCGGCCGTATCCGTCACCACCTGGCCAACACCATCGAGGACAAACGCAACACCATCCTTATTGTGGGCTATATGGCTGCGCATACCCTGGGCCGACGGATCCAGGAGCGGCAGAAGGAGGTGCGCATCTTCGACGAAACCATGACTCTGCGGGCGCAGGTGGAGGAACTCGGAGCCTTCAGCGCTCATGCCGACTACGGCGAGTTGAGAGATTACGTGGCGCGCCTGGATCTGAAGAGACTGCGGAAGATCTTCCTTGTGCATGGAGAACACGACGCCCAGCTCCACCTCGAAAAGGTGTTGCGGGGCGTCGGTGTGCGTGACGTGGAAGCTGTGGGATACGGGCGCACCTACGAACTCTAGAAGCTGACCCGAGGCACCGCCGACTTCTCTAGCCGGCCCGTCTGCGGCCTCGACCCCGTCCGCCAGAATCAAACCGCCCGTACTGCGGCTGCGCCGCGGGACGAGCATAGCGTTCCTGGTTGCGTGCGGGGGCGCGGGGCACGGATCTGACGGTCGTGTCGGGTGCGAACCCTTCGACCTGCCGACGCGTGATGGACGAGCCGATCATGCGTTCGGTGGCCCGCAACCAGCTGTGATCCTCACCAGTGACGAACGTGCAGGCGATGCCTTCGCACTCTGCGCGGCCGGTGCGGCCGATGCGGTGGGTGTACGCCTCGGGCGTGTTCGGCACGTCGAAGTTGATCACGTGGGAGACACCACTCACATCGATGCCGCGGGCGACGATGTCGGTTGCGACGAGGATGTTGAACTGCCGTGAGCGGAAGCCCCGCATGGCCCGGTCCCGCTGGGCCTGGGACAGGTTCCCCTGAATGCCCACCGCCCGGTGCCCAGCCTTGCTCAGCTGCTCGGCCAGGCGCTTGGCGCGGTGCTTGGTGCGCGTGAATACGATGGCCGATTCGAACTCGGGTTCGCCGATGACGTGTTCGAGCAGATCGCGCTTGCGGCTCTCCGACACCATGACCAGGGCGTGTTCGATGGTGGCGGCCGGCGCCGAGTCGGCCAACTCGACCACGTGGGGAGATGACAGCAGTTCGTCGGCCAGGCGACGAACTTCCTTGGGCATGGTCGCCGAAAACAGCAGGTTCTGCCGGTTCCCGGGCAACGAGGCGAGGATCTTGCGGATATCCACCAGGAAACCCATGTCGAACATGTGATCGGCTTCGTCGAGGACGAGGGTCTCGATCTCGCCGAGATGGAGTTCACCCTGCTGCAGCAGGTCGAGTACGCGGCCCGGACAACCGACCACGATTTCCGGCTCGTTGCGCAGGGCGTTGATCTGGTTGCGCATCGAGACGCCGCCGTAGATGGTGACCATCTTCAGGCGTGTGTACTTGGCCAGCGTGCGGATCTCGCCTGCGATCTGGGTCGCAAGTTCCCGGGTGGGGGCGAGGATCAGGACACGGGGCGCCTGGTACGGATGGTTGAGAAGCCGGTGGAGCATCGGCAGCGCGAAGGCCGCCGTCTTGCCGGTGCCGGTCTGGGCCAGGCCGAGGACGTCGCGGCCGTCGAGGCCGGCGGGAATGGTCTCGTTCTGGATCGGACGGGGATTCTCGAAGCCGGCGTCGCGGATGCCGCGCAAGAGGAGTTCGTTGAGGCCGAACCGGTCGAATCCGGTCGGCGATGTGGATACGGAGCTGGACATGAATACCTTGGTTTCCACCATACGCAGACGGGCGAGCCCGTACGTACGGATCTACGTTTCCGACCCTGACAACAGTGAAGGGCAAGAGGGAGTGACGTTGGCGGTGTGACCTGGGGGAAATCGAAAAGAGAGGTCCTGTTGTTCACCGCTGTCGGGCTGGCGCCCGATCGCGTGGAGCAATGTAGCCTTCAGGAGCGGATTACGCAACTTTCTTAAGTCAGGAGGTTCCGACAAGCCTCTACGATCCTCCCCGCCGCCAATCCGTCGCCGTAGGGATTCATCGCTCTGGCCATGGCTTCATATGCGGCGGGATTCTCCAACAATTCCGTCGCCTCTGCCACGATGCGTTCCTCGTCCGTTCCCACCAGCTTGACTGTTCCGGCTATCACGGCTTCGGGTCGTTCGGTCGTGTCCCTCGTAACGAGCACCGGCTTGCCCAGAGACGGCGCTTCTTCCTGAACGCCGCCGGAATCGGTGAGGATCAGGGTTGCGCGGTCCAGCATGCGGATGAACGGGAGGTAGGGCAGCGGGGCGATCAGTTGGACGTTGGCGAGGTCGGCGAGCAGTTCATGCACGGGCGCCTGCACGTTGGGGTTCAGGTGCACCGGATAGACGAAGGTGTGATCGTCGAACCGGGCGGCCAGCCTGGCGATGGCCCGGCAGAAAGAGCGGAAACCCTCGCCGAAGTTCTCGCGGCGGTGGCCGGTGATCAGCACCAGAGGGCGGTCGCCGCCCACGAGGCCCTCATCGAGACCGGGGACCGCGGGGGGAGCGGCGAGCACGCGCTCTCTGGCGATCAGCAGGGCATCGATGACGGTGTTGCCGGTCACATGGATTCGAGCGGAGTCCACACCCTCTTTCAGCAGATTGTCTCGGGAGGTGATCGTGGGCGCGAAATGGAGGTCGGTGATCCGCGACGTCAGCACGCGGTTCACTTCTTCGGGGAAGGGCGAGCGGGTGTTCCAAGTCCTCAGCCCCGCCTCGACGTGGCCCACCGGGATGTTCCGGTAGAAGGCGGCCAGCGCCGCGCAGAACACCGTGGTTGTGTCGCCCTGGACAAGCACGAGGTCGGGTTGGGCGTCTGCCAGGTACTCGT
>CALEMW010000185.1 GCA_937910695.1 uncultured bacterium | reverse complement strand
CGATGAAAGCACCGATGTGCTGAGTGCCCAGGTGCTGAATGGCGTCACGCTGCTTGGCGTGCCCAGGGTAACGATGGGGGATGGTGGCGGCGTCAGCCATCGAGGTTCTCCTGCTTGGCGATCCGGTCGTGAAGCATTGTGTAGCATTGGAGAAACTCACGCTTGGCTTCCCGGCAGGACCATGGCCTGATGGGATGCTCGAGCGGCTCAGGCATCCCAGTCCAGGCAGACCAGGCTGGAGAGCGAGGCATGAGATCCCGCTTCTCGGTGATCAGCAGGGTGTTGTCCAGCCACTTCACGATCTGGGCCTCGGTGTCGCTGGGGATGGTGCCCCCGAGCTTCGCCGTGATCACGGCCTGGATGGACGCCTCGATCTCGGCGTAGCCGGTCAGGAACAGCTTGAGGGGCCTGGGCACGTCGGAGCAGTAGGCTTCCGCCGCGTCGTGCATCAGTGCCATCATGGCGATCTTGTCCGACGACTTGTTGCTCATGGCCAGCTCGGCGCAGCGCACGCTGTGTTCGGCCACGGAGTAGAACACGTTGGTCTGACCAGAGAACCGGCAGAGCTGGGACAGCCCGTGGGCCACGTCATCGAGGCAGACCTCGTCGGGCCGGGGGTCCAGGTGCCAGAACTTCATCCCGGTGAAGGTGGCACTCCATGTGCCAGGCCGGTCGCTGTCGGCCTCGAAGTGCATGTCGTCGGTCGGGAGGCTATCGCCTTTGGGGACCGTGACGGTGCCGTGGAGGTGGACGAGCCGGCGCTCGACCTCGATCTCTGATTGCAGGCTCTCGAGTACCTGTCCAACCTCTGGCATGTCCTGCCTCGAGCCACTCCTGACAGAGCTGATGGAGCCGTCATCACTCACACGAAAGACGACGTACCCAGCGCCCTCGTTGCCAGGGGTTACAACCTCCATGTAGGCGTCATGGACATCCTTCCATTCGTCGTAGACGTTGGAGGACCACCCTTCGGGGAGCGCCAACCGGCTGTTCACACGATCCAGATCGATCTTCATCATGACTCCCTGATCGCCTTTCGGATACGTTGATTCTCGGTCCTGATCAGCTCGCGACCCGCCTCGAGCGCCTCGTTCAGATCGACGAAGCGGAAGCGATGGACGAAGTCGTCGTCCCGGCTGGACGGCGTGGGCTCGTACTCGAGCACGCCCGTGTGTCGATCCAAGACGTAGCTTCCGCTCTTGACCGCCCAGCGGACGCTGTCGTCCCGCTGGATGCGGCGCTCAACCGTGACGGGGATGCCGCTGGTGATGAGGGGGCCGACCTCGAAGACGGTGGCCATGGCCAGCAGATCGTCCTGCTCGTGATCGGAAAGCTCCTGATCGATCTCCGCGATCAGCAGCTCGAGATCGTCGCGCCACTGTTCCTCGTGAGGGTAGGTGTAGCCACGCTTCAGGTGAGCCTTCACGGCTTCGATGGTCTTCGAGAGCATCACGCCTCCCCTGGTTGGTTCTTCACGACGAACACCTTGTTCTTGCGAGGGTACAGCTTCTTCGCGGTGAGCAGCATCATCATGCTGGCGAGGTTGTACCGGGTCTTGAAGTCCTCCCACAGGAGACTGCTCTGCTCGTAGGATGCGTTGTTCCAGGCGGTGACGGCCTCTCTCCAGAGCGCCGCCAGGGCGGTGTCGTCCAGATCGGTCGGGCGAACGCCAGCCACGAAGGCGCAGGCGTCGTCGTTCTCGTCCAGGCGGACGCACAGACGACCGTCTCCGAGCGCCATCAGCGAGATCGCTTCTGGCGGGTAGTCCAGCTTCCGCAGGGCCTCGTAGAGGCACAGAGCGTCTCTCAGCACCAGAGGGAGATCGTCCATCATTCCACCAGGCTCAGGTGTGGGGTGACAGGCTCCATCGGGACGATCAGGAAACAGCCGTCCTCTCCGGGGGAAGTCACGATCCGCCAGTCGGACGGAACCTCGCCGTCGTCCTCGTGGAACACACGGGCGTTCTTCCAGATCACGGGTGGAGCGTCTTCCGGGTACGGTCGACCAGGGAGGTCTGGCTCCTCGTCGTCGTCGCCCTCGGGCAGGGCGACCGCCGCGTCCCCCAGCACCCCGATCTGGACGACGGCGTCCCAGGGCAGCAGGCACCCTGGGTACAGGGCGTCGAAGCTCAGATCCACTCTCATGCCGTCCTCATGGAAGCTGGCGTTGCGAGCGAGGTTGTGCTCGGCGTCGAAGGAGAGCACCAGGGCCTTGCCGTCGAAGTTGGCCAGCACGGCGCGGGAGATCCCGCTGTCGGCCAGCATGGAGGGGTCCATCACCAGGAACAGGTCGCGCCCATCATCGTAGGCGTCCCTCACCATGCGTCCGATCACAGGCAGCACGGCGACGGGCACCGAGCCGGTGCAGTGTAGCTCGAGGCCCAGGCGCTCGATGCCGTCCTCCTCCACGACATCCTTCACGGCCCGCACCACGTCGGGCCAGGCCGGGCTGTCGCAGCCCACCGCCTCCCCAATCTGCATCAGGGCGTCGGCGTGGTCTTCGTTCAGGCAGCCCAATTCGAAGTAGGGGTCGATGCTCTTGTGATAGGCGATCACTTTGGCGATACGGGCCTCACGCTCAGCCAGCAGCAGATTCGTCGCGTCCACTCGCCGCGTCCGATGAAACGAGCCCAGTCTCATGGTTTCGATCTCGGCCACGATCTTGATGTGCCCCTCGAAGTCGTCTCCCAGGGCGCTCTCGAGCAGCGCGATCATGTCGTTCTGGACTTGGATCGAGGTCGAATTGAACGGCAGATTCGCGAGCTTGCTCGCGACCTTCCCGATGCGGATCATGGGCTTCATAATGAGTTCGCGTCTCGACTGCTGGGCGACGAAGACGATGAAGTCGATCTCGTCCATGCCTTCCCGCTCCGCGCCCTCCTCCGAGCGGCGCACGAAGCTGCGGAAGGCTCCCGGTTCACGATCCTCGTCTCCGATCAAAAGCTCGTCGTATCCGCACATAGCTGCCTCCGGTTTCCAATACGCTAACACGGGACGTGCCTTACGCCACCACGATACGGAGATTTCGTCCCGCCGCTCGACCGGACGTGGTAGAATCCCGTCCCTGACGGTGAGCCTGTCGCGACAAAGGAGCCCCTTTGGCCATGGACCTTCACGATCTGCTGGAACAAGCTCAGCGCATGGCCGCCCGTCAGCAGCAGCAGCAGCAGCGGCGACAGCCCATCATCACCCTCGACGAGCTGCTGCGGAGAGCGGGCGTGATCCCGCAGGCGGACGACATCCCTGGTGGCGACGATCCGCCCCCCAACCTGCCCGCAGGCCAAGCCCATGTGCTCGACACCTACCGGCTGAGGCTGACCCAGCAGGAGGTCGCCGCGCTGTCCGGGGTGCTGCGTGGGGACGATCACGATCTGCTCGAGGCCGTGAAGGACACCCTGGTCGCAGCCGGGGTCAGGCTCGGTCGGGCCCACCCGCTCGAGGCCGCCCGTCGCGCCAGCGTGTGCTACCTCACCTGGCGACGGGGCAACGAGGCGGGCGATCTGATGCTGCCGGCCATGATGCTGCCCGCGCTGCGCGCCGCCACCGAGCGGCTCGAGGCCAGGCCCCTGGGCACCGTCTGGAACGGCCCGAGCCACGCCCAGCTCCACCAGCTCCGGTGGGTGTTGAGCCCGCCAGGGCTCGAGGACAGGATGAAGCGGTGAGGCTCGATTAGTCTCGACCCGTGCCTCTCCGTCGTGGTAGGATTCCGCCACCACCATCCTCGGAGAGTCCCCCTATGGCCAAGCTCAACCTCGCCGCCCTCCTGAAGCGTGCCGTGACGGTCGTCGAGCAGAAGAAGAAGCTCGATCTGAACAAGCTGCTCGCCCAGGCGCAGGCCAAGACCAAGAGGCAGTCCAAGCCCACCAGCAGGACCACGAGCAGGCCCAAGCGGACCAAGAAGCAGACCCCGATCAACCGCGCCGCCCGCGTCTACCTCCAG
>CALEMW010000184.1 GCA_937910695.1 uncultured bacterium | reverse complement strand
GCCTCCATCCTGTCGTTCCGCAAGACCGGGCGCCCGATGCCCACCAGGCCCATGAACTTCGTCCCCGACGGGCGCTTTATGGACATCGGCAAGAAGCAGGCAGACCACATCATGCGTCTCTATAACAAGTACCACGAGCGTCAACTCGCAGGCCTACCGCCTGCATTGCCATGAAAGGGAGAATCATGGAAGAGACCACCGAAACCGAAGTGATCGACACGACGACAACCACCACGGAGGACATGATCCCAGCGTCACGGCTGCGCGGGATCCTCAACGAGAAGACCAAGGCCGAGAAGGAGACGGCGACCCTGCGCGCCCGTCTCGAAGCCCTCGAAGCCGAGAAGCTCACCGACGTCGAGAAGCTCAAACGGGACACCGAGAACGCGCAGAAGGAGCGAGACGAGGAGCGCGCCCGCAACGCGACGCTGTCCGCATCCCTCGCCACCGCAGCCGTCGCGTCCTATTTCAAGGACGCACACAACGCCAGCGACGCCGCCGCGCTCGTGCCGTCCGACCTCGTGGCAGTGGAGAACGGGCGACTCACCGACGAGTCCAGAAAGGCCCTCGACGCGTGGAAGAAATCCAGGGGCTATCTCTTCGACACCGGCAGTCGACCCGGCACCATCCCGGGCCCCGGGACTACCACGCCGAAGGATGCGGCGAAGCGGTACGCCGAGTGCATCGCCAAGGGAGACATGGCCGGAGCAGAGGCCGCCTTCGCCCAGATGCACAAAACCTCTTGACACCCCCGACCCCGTCTTTGTATCCTGAGCACGTCGGAAAGGTTTCGACGTGACAACCAGGATCCTACCGCACCACGCCTTGCCCTAGCGATATAGGGTCGTCCTGGCAGACGATACAGCCATAGCGGGCTGATCCAACACCAGGAGGGCCGTTATGGCTGACATCACGATCACCACCGCAGCGAACCTGATCCCCGAGGTCTGGGGGCCGATGGTCATCAGGGCCTATACCGTGGCCCAGAAGTTCCGTCCCCTCGTCCAGTCCCTCGACTTCACCGGGAAGTTTGGCGACACGATCCACATCCCGACGATCACCAGCCTGACCGCCGACACGAAGACGGCGAACACCGACCTTACCCCCGTGTCCAACACCGAGGGCAAGGTCGACGTGCTGATCGACCAGTACAAGGCGAAGCTCGTCACCCTCGAAGACATCGCCGCGGTGCAGGCGTCCTTCCCTCTCCTCAGCATCTACGCCACCGAGATCGGCGGGTGCCTCGGGCGGGCGATCGATGCCTCCCTCGCGGGCCAGGTTGCGAACTGCAACACCGAAGTGGATGCGAGCCTCACGACCGTGGCGAACCTCCACAAGAAGATCATCACCGTCAAGCAGACCTTCGACGCAGCCAACGCTCCCGAAGAGGGCCGGATCCTGGCGGTCACCCCGTACTTCCTGAGCCAGCTCCTGATGAACGCGTACTTCATCAGCCGGGACTACATCGGCGACACGCAGGCGACGGCCAACGGCGTCGTGGGTTCGATCTACGGCTTCACCGTCGTCGTGTCCAACGCGCTGCCCAGCGCCGCCGGGTACGATTCAAACTGGGCCTTCGTCAAGCCCGCGATCGGGCTGGCCGTCCAGAAGGACATCTCCCTTGAGTACGGGCGGCACGTCCGCGGCCTGTCTTCGGACGTGGTCGGCTCCGTGATCTACGGAACCAAGATCCTCGTCCAGGACGGAATGCTCCGGCTCAAGAGCGCGACCGCCGAGTACACGGGCTGATTCTAGCCGGGGAGGCGGGCCCCTCTCGCCTCCCCGGAACCGGGGGGATCCTTGAACGCACAAGTCAGACAGGACACCGCCGCGACTCTGTACTATCAGCCCCAGGAAGGGCGGGCATCCGCCGCCACAATCACGATCAAGACCCCCGGCGACGAAGACCTAGCAGTGGCCGTCACGGACGCAGTCGCAACGGTCGACGCCGTCAACACCACCACGGACGCAGCCGCCGGAGCGTCGCAGGACAACCGGCGGCTCGTGCCGCTGACGGCGACGACCTCGATTGCGACCGGACAGACCTACTTACTCACCGACACCACCGGCGTCAAAGAGTGGGTCGAGGTGGACGCGATCGCTTCCGGGGTGTCCGTCACCGCCAAGTCAGACCTTGAACACGACTACAGCTCCGGCGCTACCTTCGTCGGGACGCGCCTCTCGTACCTGCTCGCCGCAGCCAACACGACAGAGGCGCTGAAAGATACCGACTTCCGCGCAGAGTGGACCTACACCGTTGGCGGCGTCTCCTATATCCATGACACCTACTACGACGTTGTGCGCGCCCCGTGGTACCAGGCAGCAACCCTCACGGGTTTCGAGGCGGCGAACCGGGAAGTATACGCCCGATCCAAGGGCGACAGCGTCGCACTTGCGGATATCCTCGCCGAGGCCTGGGACGACGTCCTCCGCAGAATCGAGGCGAAGGGCTGGCGCCCCGGACTGATCATCGGCATGGAGCGCCTCGCGCCTCCGACCTATGCGGTGGGCCTCCTGCGCCTGGCAGAGATGGGATACCGCCCCTCCGGGTATACGGACCTCGAAACCTGGATCGGGCTTATGGAGCGCCGCGTTGCCGAGGCTATGGACATGGCCCTTGCCGGGGTCCAGTGGTACGACAAGGGCGACGACGCAGAACGCAGTCCAGATGAAGTCAAACCCGCCATGTCCTCAGTTCGGATTGGTTGGTAATGTCTGACTTTGCAGACCTCCTCGCCAACACGGCGACAACTGTGGAGGCAATCGCCCCGCCGACGGAAGCGGATCGCCCCTGGAAGCTCTACACCGGGAGCATGGACGAGGCCCCGAAGGTCGCAGCGCAGGAGCGCCGCTTTGCCCTCGAAGTGGAGCCCATGGTTGCTGTCGGGGACTACGGACCAATGGGGCGCGATATCTACCTCTCCAAGGTTGTCGTGATCGTCGTCGCCTACCCGCTGGGCCGCGACATCCTCGCCGCGTTCAAGCAGATTCACCGCGACGTTGATTCGCTGATCTATCATTGTTCGCTGCCGTCCACCTACGGGAACGACGGCTACACCAGTCTTGAACTAGATAAACGCTGGGCGACTGGAGACATGGACGTTGAGGTGGACGAAGAGTACACCTTCGCCGTTCTGCGTCTCCCGCTTCGCCTTGACTATCGCCAGACGTTCGCGGCGTAGGAGGAAACCATGCCTTATCTGTTTGGAGTCGGAGCGGTCAAGGTCGCTCCCGAGAAGGTGGCATTCGGAACGAAGTCGGCTGAAACCCCTGCCTACATCGAGACGGTGGGCCGCCCGACGTGGGATCTGCAGAACGAGTACCACGAAAACAGCGCGCTGGTTCAGGGGTTCTCGAAGGATGTCGCAGGCGTCCTCGGCGTCAAGTCTGCGTCAACGGTGTCTTTCCCGGTGGAGCTCCGCGGCTACGATACCGGCACCGTCGCCGACGCCCCGACCCTCGCCGCCGACGCGGACATCACGCCCGATATGCGTCTCCTTGCGGCGGGCCTCGGGGGGGTCTACGCTGGCGGGTACGATGGGACAGGGATCGTCGAACTGGCGACCACCGTCTCCCACCTCGTGGTGACCTCAGCGGCGTCCTTCGTGGACGGACAGGTGATCATCGTCAACGGTGAGGCGACGTTTGTCACCAACGCGATCACCGGAGGCCCCGAGACCCTCGACCTCGGTATCCCGCTGTCGGCGATCCCTACAGCCGGGACGAAAGTCTACGGCACCGTGATCGTCTACAACATCGCCGGGTACAACGCTACGTACTCCTGGCCGCTGTCCGTCGAGCGCCTGGGCCAGGCCGCCACCGATTACACCGTCTGTACCGGCGTGCGCCCCTCTGCGATGAAGATCTCTGCAGAGGTTGGCGGGTTCCTTACCGCAGACCTCACGCTCGCCATGCAGTCCTGGGTGCGCGAGGACACCGGCGGCGCCCCGAAGGCGCTCACCTACGCCTACCCGGCGAAGAAGATCTGGGCCGGTGGGCAGTGCGTGATCTACAACATCACCGACGGCGTCCGCACCGAGACGACCTGCTCGAAGATCGAGCTGGACATGGGCATGGAAGTCTCCGCACAGAAGGACGCCAACAAGGTCGGCGGGGTGGCCGAGTGGGACAAGACGAAGATGCAGGCCGTCATCACGATCGACCCCCTGCAGGGCACCGAGACCACGGCGGCGGGCTGGAACTTCCAGTATGAGGCGGGCAAGGAATACGCCATCCTCGTGCAGACCGGCACCACCGCCGGGCAGATCAATGGCTTCGTCGTGACCAATTGCGTGCAGATGGCAACCCCTGCCGACGCCGACAGCGACAGCAAACTTGCCAAGGCGCTGACCTTCAAGACTATCGGCAACGACCGCAGTTCAGTAATCACGTCCGACACCTACACCGACGCCGACCCCGCGGACAAGGAGGTCCTCGTCTTCTGGGGATAGGCCCGCAACAAGGAGGGAGACCTTGTTCACAAATCGCACACCTGACGAAACCTTCGAGTATATCTCGCCGATGGACCCAGCGGTCCTCGACGGCGAGATGACCCCAGAGACTGTGGCCGAGTACGTGAGCACCGGCAACGAGTCGCTCCTCGTGCTGGACCCTAAGCGCACTCCGACGCGCTTCCAGTTGGCGAAATTCACCAAGGCGGACAGGGACTACCTCTTCGGAGGCGGCGACCCTGCAGAGCCAAAGGAGGAGCGCGACGCACGCCTCGACGGTGCGATCGTGGCCGTCGGGCTCCGCGGGTGGAAGGATCCACACAAGGGCGCCCCGTCGTTCTCCACCCGCCGCGTTGGCTTCCACCGCGTGGCGTCCGACGCAGTGCTTGAGTTCGTCGGACCGGAACTCGGGCGGGAGCTCGCCATGGTGCTCTGGCTCCGCAACTTCGAGCAGGCCGCCGATGGGCTGGCCGAGGAAGTGGAAAAAAACTGATGATCGCCCTCCGACAAACGCAGATTGAGTCGCGCATCCCATGGCGCTGCGGCGAGTGCCCGCAGGACGTCAAAGCCGACATGGGCTGCGCGCCCGGGGCGGTGGCAGCAGAGCCGCTCAAGTTTGTGTTCGGAGGGCGGATCAAGAAGAAGACGCACACTAACGAGGTGTCTTTCCCGCGGTGCCCTGTCGCTATCCTCCGGGACAGCGCACCGGACGCCGTCGCCTGGACAGACTACGCGATCCGAATGTCCCTCGCCGCAGAGCACGGGGCAGTGAACATCAACGAAATTCCGCCCGGTGAGCTGACGCTTATCCACATGGCGGACGACATCCGGCACGCTCGCGATATCGAGCTCATTTTTGAGGGAGACGGCGGGGGCGACTGATGGCTTACAAGGCAGAATTCAGGCAGGAGATCACGGCCAAGGACGGCACGAAGCAAGTCCTGACGAACCTGCAGAACAACATCAAGCGCACGGGGAAGGCGGGGGCGACGGCTGGCGCTACTGCGTCAAGCGGATTCAAGTCCATGCTCGGGCCCCTCGTGGCCGTCGCTGCGTCCGTCATGGCGCTCAAGAAGGTGTTGGACCTCGCCAAAGAGGGAGCCCAGGCGAACGCCGTAGAAGCCGCCTTCGAGCGCCTGAACGCAGGAGGCGTCAAGCTCCTCGCAACGATGCGCCAGAAGTCCGGCGGGATCCTCGACGACACCACGCTTCAGATGATTTCAAACAAGCTGTCTTCGGTGACGAAGGACACCGAGACAATGGGGCGCGTCGCCGAGGCTGGGCTCAAGATCGCCGCCGCAACGGGGAAGGACTACAAGACCACCCTGGAAGGGCTGACGCAGGCAATCGTCACCGGGCGCTCGGCGTCCCTTGCGAGCCTCGGGATCGTCGTTGACGCGAAGAAGGTACAGGCGGAATACGCAGCGACCCTCGGCAAGACTGCAAGCCAGTTGACCCAGGCGGAGAAGAAGACCGCGGCCATGAACGGGGCCCTCGCAGAGACAGAGCGGCAGTTCGGCAGCGTAGACACCGCGCCTCTCGAAGACGGCGTAACGCGGCTACAGACCAAGTTCGCAAACCTCAGATCTTCCATCGCTCAGACGACGTCAAGCTTCGGGTCGTTCCTGATGGACTGGGCTGAGGGGATCGACAGAATCGAGCGCAAGCAGAAAGGGAAAGAGCTCGAAGGCCTGATCGACACCTACTCCCGGGCGCAGGCAGCGCACATCGGCGCAGGGCGCGAACTGGACGAAATCATTGCGCGCGCCAACGACTTGGCAGAGCCCTACGAGAAAGTCATCGCATACGCGGAGAAACACTCGGGGGAAATCAAGTCTGCCGCTGGCCTGATGAAGTCCGTCTATGGTTCTGAGGTCGGCGCCTGGCGCTGGGTCTCCAGGCAAACCGCGGAATGGATGGAAGTCAAGCGGGCACTCGAAGAGGCCCAGCGGCTCGGGATGTCCTATGGCGCGACCATCACCGCGCTTGCGTCCGTTGTGACGAAGTTCAGGCAGGCGCAGATCGAGGCGCTCAAGGACTATAACACCGGGGCGTCGGTGGCAACTGACGAGATCGGCGAGCAAGTCAAGCTGGAACAGAAGAGGCTCGCCAACCTGTCAAAGTATTGGAAGCTCCAGGATGATATCCTCAAGTTGTCCATCCGTGGATATGCAAGCCTGAACGCCGAGGACCGCGCAAGGCTGGATCTTCTGGCGCTCCAGGCGACGCACATGGTCGAGCTTGGCACGGCGTCGGAGGAGACGTTCCTTTCGTGGGAGAACGCACGGGCGCAGGACGCCCTCGGCAAGATTGCGGAGAAAGCCCGCGGCCTTCTGGACACGGTAAAGAAACTGTCGACGCTCACGGCAAGCGACGCGCTCAAGGGGCTGCTCGGGATCGGCGGCAAAAAGTCAGACACCAAAGACAAGACTCCCGGCACCGGGCCCTCGCGTGCGGAGCTCGCAGAGCAGGCCAGAGAGGAACTCGGCGCCAGGATCGACGCGGCGAACGCGGAATACTCCGCCCGCGAGGAGAAACAGAACCAGGCCGCAGCCAACGACACCGAGCGCGTCAAGCGCGTCGCCATGGAGGCCCAGGCGATCCAGGCGCAAATCTACGACTTCGAGCAGGCCCTCGCAGGGAAGCGCTCAAGCGAGGAGGATGTCCTCGCCGCAGAGCGTACCAAGCGCATCGCCGCCCTCACGAAAGAAGGCGGCCTCGCCAGTCTGGACAACTACGAGGCGGCAAAGAAGGCAATCGAGCTTTGGTACGATGAGGAGACCCGACGCATCATTCGAGAGCGCGAAGAGGAGGACTTCCGCCGCCGCCTTGACGAGACCCGCCGCAACGCCACCGAGATCGGCGCAGTGTTCCAATCCGTGGCCTCGCAGAACCTCACGGCAACGAGCAAGTGGAACCAGGGCATAGCGGCGACGGGGCAGGGGATCGCAGGCATTGGCTCCGCGCTGACGCAGACGGACTCGGCGACAGGCAAGCTCACGAGCGCAACGAGCCGCTACGCCACAGCGGGCGCCGGTGCCCTCGGGGCCGCTTCGGCGTGGATCAAGGGCGAGCGCAGGAAGGCCGTCGTTCTCGCCATGATGGAAGCGGCCCACGCGGCGGCGACCTTCGCAACTCCCTGGGTCGCGGCAGCGCATGGCGTCGCCGCAGGGCTCTACGGAGCGATTGCGGGGGGCGCATTCGGCGGAGGAGGGCGGCACAGAGCGCAGACCGTCTACCGCGCACCAGAGAAGGCCGCTTCGTCGCCGGCCGGCGCTGCGTCCGCTGGCAATACCTACGTGTTCAACGTGCGCGGCTTCATCAACGCGGACCAGAAGCAACTGGCGAAGGGAATGGCGGACACCCTCAACGCAGGCGTGGGCCTCGCCACGATTGACAGGGGCCTAATCGGCGCCGGGGGGCAACTGTGAATGGGCCCCTTTTCCAGCTCCCTTGGAAACTGACGGCTGGACAGTCGATCGACGTGACCTATCCGACAGGCGGCGCGACATACCACCTCGTCTTGACCGCCGGTGACGAGTTCGATTCCGTCTATGATTTCCTGATCTGGATGTATGACGAGATGGTTGCAGAGATCGGCGGGGTCTTCATTTGGCCGGTGCTGAACGGTGGCGGAATCGTCTCGCTGGTGTCCAAGTTTGCTAACTTTGACTTCGCGTGGAATGACCCAGTCGGCGGCGGCATTGGGGCCCTGATGGGATTCTCCTCAATGACAGCGTCGAACGTCGTCTCATACACGGCAGGAGCAGTCCCGCACCGCACATTCAACCCGGGAATCCGTCTCCTCGAGGCGCCGACGTTTTCCCGCCGTCTGTCCGCACCCATGGCGCTATCTCCGCTCCTGTCTGGGCACCGGCACACGGTTCAGGTCGTCAACCCAGACAGCCCCGGCGGGTTCAGGCAGGCTCGGTTCGTCGTGTCCATGGTGGTTCCCGATGCAGACTTCACCGCGCAGGACTACACGGCGGGACAGTTCTATAGGCTCTTCTCTTTCTTGTCCGGAGAGCGCGACGCTAACCAGATCTTCGAACTGCAAGATGGGACCTACGCCGGGTACAACGGAACCACCGATATCGAGAATTGCACCGCCTTTGACGAACTCGACGAGCTCCCGCCTGGGGGCGCATCAGAGAATCCCTATTCGTACTTCACCGCCTGGCTTGACCCGGACGGCGCAGAGGTCGACGGCGACTACGAGAACTACAGGGACGAGATCGGGAGAAGGCAGTCGATTTGGCACCTGCACCCGGACACGACGCGGATTGAGGTGTCGACGCAATACGACAGGATGCGGACTTACTGGATCGCAGAGTGGGACGCCTTTACAGAGGAGGTGGTCTGATGTCCGTCGTCACCCGCCTCGAGGCGCCGTTCTCTTCGCTCAAGTCGATCCCGATATTCCGCATCAAGATCCCTCACGACGCGGTCTCGTGGACAGACATCGCGCTGACGGATTCGATCCTTCCGACGCACTATCACCTATGCCGGGCAATCGAGGCGGCCGTCTTTGCGGCGACGACCTACGGCCCAGCAGATAGCAGCTTCTACCTCACCCAGAACTACACCACCGGAACAATCGCTTGGGCGTCCGATACGGTGTCCTTTCAGATCGACTTCACCGACGCCGAGACAGAGGGGCAGACGGCGCTGCGGGACTATTGGAATATCTCCGCAGCGACGATCACGACCACGGCAGAGTATACCACTGGAATCCCGCCGTCCTTCTTCCAGGTGGACCATCCAATCCATTCGGAATCCTACACCCTCGGAATGGACAGGGTCGCCAACTTCGCTGACTCCGGGAGGGTGTCCGCGGCCCTGATCAACCGTCATGTCCGCTACTCCTTCGCCCTGACGTGGACCAATGCGGACCATGACGCCTGGCTCGACTTCGCGAGGTGGTTGGTGCAGGGACGGCGCGCTGCAGTATGGAACGCGTGGGACACCGTCGACGGCGACAACAACAATTACCAGTGCCGCCCGTACCCCGGGACGTGGGGGTGGAAGCTGCTCAATCTCGACGGAGGCGCAGACTGGGACCTTGACTCGCCGCGCACAGGGTCGGGATCCCCGAACGTGATCGGGCACTCCCGCAATCTGCAGGGGGTGATCTATGGCATTTAGTAGCCGCATGGATCGATACTTCGCCGACCCGCAGACGGCGGATCTCAAGGTCTGGTTCTACGCGACGATTGACGGCCTGCCATACATCTTCACAAGTGCGGGGATAACGACCGTCGCCGCAGACTTCCGCCCGACTGGGTTCTCCGCTGCCACCGTCAAAGACCTTCTCAAGACCGGGCACGGGCTGCGGGCTATCGTCGAGGAGGCGTCGAGGCGCCAGGGTGTCGCCCCGGTCCAGGAGGTCCCTGTCTCTCTTGGCCCGGACACCTCCGACGGATTCCTGCGCACGCTCTTCGCATACAAGCCCGCAGGGCTGGCTACGACGCACATCACAGAGACCGTCGGGTGGGCGGACGTCACGATCAACGTAGCGAGCACAGCGGCCTTTGGTGCGTCTGGCGTGATCCATATCGGGCAGGAGCGAATCACCTACTCTGGCAAGACAGCGACGTCCTTTACGGGCTGCACCCGGGCGACTTGCGGCACCGTGGCGTCTTCCTATGTCTGGTCTGAGGATCTCCATAAAGGGAGCGTCTATGTGCGCTCGGCGCCCGTGAATTTCGAGGGGCGGACCTGTCGCCTTTGGATGGGACTACTCGACCACAATGGGATCGTTGTCCCGTCCGTGGAGCCGTGGCCGATCTTCGGCGGCCCGATCTCTTCGATGCCGTCCGCGGACGACTGGACAACGTGGACCTTTGGAGTGCGAGACCTCGGCGAGCGCCTGAACACGGAGCTCGGGGGCTACAAGATCGATGGGCGGCTCCTCTCTGGCGAGACATACGGCGGGCTAGACTCGGCAACGAAGAAGCAATGGAACGGCGCGTTCATCGAGGACGGGGTCAACAACATCGTCGAGATGGACATCTCAGTAACGTACACGCTCTGGACTGCCGACACGGGCCCGTACTCTGCCCCGACAACGCTTTCCGATAACGTCGTTGTGACCGTCCCTGACGGGTTCACTCCGAACCTCGGGCAGGACATCGCGGGCCTGTTTATGGCGGCGCTTATTGGGGGCGCCCTCGAAGGCTTGGTTCAGATCTCCTTTGAAAACATCAACCTCGACTATATCGCAGGATCAGAATCCCAGCTCACGGAGGAAACACGCAAGCGCCTGGTGGTGACCGTCGATCCTGCGGACATGCCGGATTCGCCGGTTGGATACGTCGAGCTCGCGGTCACCGTGCGGGCCGCGACCGAGTCTTCGGCGCTTTTGATGCTAGGGTTCGAAAACAAGGAGTTTTACAAAGACCACACGGTTACCGGCGGATTTGACATCGCGGAGCCGCCGAACTGGGTACCTCCGGCGGCGCTTGCTACCTGCAAGTTTTCCGCCGTGGATCCACCGACGCTGTACCGCCTCGGCAAAGGGAGCCAGTACCTCCCTGTAATCTTCGACGCAAAGTCTGGGCCAGTTTCGCAGTCCGTTCCGTCCACTGGCGCAGTCGGAATCAACGAGATCGAAGTCGCAACCTACGACGCCCTTGACGAGGCGACACCCTGGCTTGAGAACATGCGGATCCTGTCGCTGCTTGACCGCGGGGCAATGGGTTCCGAGGTGTTCGAATATTGCCTAAAGTGGGAGTGGGACACAGACCACTGGAAACTCGGGAGCACAGACAGGCTCCCGGTAAAGCTAATGTGGGGCCTCGCCGATACCGATATCCTGTCCCTGATCCTCACCCTGGCAATCTCCACCGGAGGCAACCGCTACACCGTCGGGGACTATGCCGGATATGACGTGGCCTCGGTCGGCGAGTGGCAGGGCGCTGCGATTCCTGGGCCATGTTTCGACCTCGATAGTTTCGACAAGGCGAGGGAGCAATACAGCCAGTCCGTTCTGTTGCGGTCCTTCGTCTTCTCGGAGCCGATGAACCTTCGAGACTTCATCGACCGGGAGTTGACGATCCTCGGGCTGTGCTTGGTGCCGAAGCCAACGCCGGGCGGGTACGCTTTGTCAATCGTCGACACCCGGAACATCGTCAACCAGTGGGTCGCCGCTATCGGCCTCGACGCATCCGGGGGCCTGGAGATCCAGACCGGCACCGGGCAGACCGTGATCCCCGCTGGGATGACGCCAGACGACCGCCTCCGCATCACCCACGATATCGAGCAGGTGATCAACGCTGTTACTATTCGCCCGCTCTACGATTGCGCCGCAGAGAAGCAGCTAGACACGCGGGTAACCTACAACGAGGTTGATTCGCAGATCGAGTATGGCGTCAAGCGCTCGCTTGATCTGGACCTCAAGGGGCTCGGGACAAGCGAAAGCGCAGCGATCCAGGTGGCCGGGGAAATCGCCCCCGGAATCCTCGCCAGGTTCAGCCGCCGCTGCCCGCTGTTTACCTTCTACACGACGCGGGCAGCGTGGCGATTCGGACCCGGCGATCAGGTTGTCTTGTCTTTCCCCGGGATCCCGAACGAGGAAGGCGGGCGCGGAATCACCTCCCAGACGTTGACGGCGCTCAAGATCGAGAAGAGCTACTTTGACCCCTCGGGATCCTGGTGCTGCAAGATCACCGGCGTCGGTGCGATGGACGGGAATTATTCCTACTACGCCCCCTCTGCGACCGTGACATCGAAGGGCACCGACGGCACTGGCGATTACCTTGCCCTGTCCGCGAGTGCCTTCTCGACGGCGACAGAACCAAACCCGTTCAGCATCCCAGCCGCAGACGTGATTGACGCGCTGTGGTTTGCCGGAGCGACGAAGATCCGCGTCTATAACCGAGGCGCAGAGGACGTAGATTCTGAGGTGCTCACGGTTGATACCGCAGGGGTCGACGTCAACACGGGCAAGGTGTACGTTACCGCGCTTCCGGCGCTCACTGTCGGAGCAGAGACGCGATTGACCTTCGCCGATTGGGATGAAGAGAACATCGCCTCTGTCCAGATGCAGTTCGCTTTCATCGCAGACAACGACGGGAACCTGACGGACTTCAGCTCGGTAGAGACTGAGGGCTTCAAGTACCTGTAGGGGGTAACGTGGCAGATCTCACAGTAGGCTCCGGGAAAACATACGCCACCTTCGCCCTCGCCTTTGCAGCGGCTGGCAACGGGGACAATATCATCGCCTTCGCGACTGGCGCTGCGCTGACGACATTCTCCGAGACCAGCGTCAACATCACGCAGACCAACTTGACCATCAAAGTCAACCCAGGCGATGAGGGATTGATCAAGGTCGTTCCCGCCGGGAACTACACGGATCTATGGGACTTCTACGGCGGCGGATGCAAGGTCTACGATATCCTCTTCCACTCCAATGGGACGGGCACGTACTACCTGATCGGGCTGAGGGCCCTCGCAGACTGGACGGCTACACGCTGCATCTTCTACCCGAGGGACAACGCGGACGGCTGCGGTATCCACACCTATGGGGCCGTGACCGGGTTCATGGTCACCGAATGCGAGTTCCACTTCGACGGGTCCACGCTGCGGACGCACGGGATCGAGGCGACGTACATCACCAATGGACTGATCGAGCGCAGCCTGTTCACCGGTGGAACTCGGGATTCAATCGGAGTGAGGTCCATGCGGAGCGGCGTGTACTTCATCAACAACATCGTGCAGAACGCCTATTACGGGGTTGAGGTAGACTCCTCCGCCACCGGACTCGGCATCCTCTGCAACACGTTCTACGACTGCATTATGGGGATACGGTTCAGTGGCACTGACCTCACAGGGCCGATAGCCAATAACACCTTCTCCTCAAGTAACTACGGGATCTCGAAGTCCGCAGCGGGCGGGACGCAGACGGCACCAACCAACAACCACTTCTACAACAATATCGCGGACACACAGAACTACGAGGCTCCCGTGAACTCTGCGTCCGGGGATCCGCAGTTCACGACGCCGGGATCGGACTTCACTTGGCCCGCCGGGTCTCCGCTGCAAGACGCTGGCGCTGACCTTACAGGCACCGTCACCAACGACTATGTTGAGACACCCAGGCCCCAGGGTGCAGGCTGGGACATCGGAGCCTATGAGCTCGTTGTTGCCGCCGGGCCGTCGTGTCTCTACGTCCCTGACGGCTACACCATCATCCCAGACGCCGTGTTCTACCCGGGAAACGTCATCGTCGAAGGAGAGGACGACCCGACAGCCGGGATGGACGCAGCAACAAAAGGCCTCGTGGATCTGGCATGCAACTCGAATTATCTCCACAAGCGGGTAACGAAGACCTACGTCTATCAGGATCTCACGTCTGACGCCGACGCAGGACATATCGAGTACGACGAGGCCGTAGATGGCTTGTCGCTCCTACTTGGCACTTGGTATGTCCCAGCACTCCTCGACGGCCAGGGATTCAAAGCGACGATCAGGTGCAAGACCTCTTCGGCGGCGGACACTCGCATCGAGGTGGAGATCCACGACGCAGACCGCTCTGCGCTCATCGACACTACACTCGCCATCGCCTCGACCTCGTGGACGGACATCGTCCTTGAGTTCACCGCTGCGGAGATCCAGGCCTTCAAGGACACCGCAGGGGTGGATGCACCGTTCTTCATCGACCTGTGGGCGGTCTACCTCGACTTCGGGACACACGCGCAGGTCAAGTGCTTCACCGTGGAATCGACCGACGACGGCTCCAACGAACTGACGTCCGGTGTACGCGGGGACGGGCATATCCCGCAGTGCTGGCAGCGATGGAACGCTCAGTCCCCGTTGCCGGTGGACCGAATGGACCAACTCCAGGACAACCTTGACGCGTTCAGAGAGGAGAAACTTTCGACCTTCGCCGCCTTCTCAGACTTCGGAGCAGACAAGGCCGCCGCCGTCTACGTCTCGCCGACAGAGTCCGCAGACTGGCAGACGGTCGCAGTTATCCCGGTGCCGTATATGCCGGGGGTGTCTTCGCTCGGCTTCGCCGTCACAGGGTTTTATAACCAGGCGGACGACCGATTCCGGCTACTGTCCGACTACCAGAAAGACAGCGGGATCTTGCCCTCGGCAGTGTCGTTCGATGACCCGATCGGAACCTGGGATCCGACGGACCCGACGCAGTGGGAAACCGGCACCGTCGCAGTCAAAGAGGAGACGGGCGGGAAAATGGGGTGGGCTACGGTCTACGTCCAGATGTTGAGCCCGACGACCCGCGGACAGGCAATGATGGGGCTGACGCTCTGGGAGGTGTACTGATGGGCACGATCTGCACGCCAGACAGCGCGTTCGACTCCCGCACATGGCGCAACGGGATGCGACCGGAGTATATCCACTTCCGAGCGATCGACGCGTCGCAAGACAGGCTGGGGACCGCAGCCCGTAGACTGGCCGTTCCAATGGGTCTCGGACGCGGGGCGAATGACTCTTACTGGTCGGGCGCTACGGACTGGAAGCACACGATCACGATCCCTGCGTACACGCGCGGCGTCTGCGTCGGCGCGCTCGCCAAGGTTCAGAACGCGGCGAACAAGGCGCTGAACGCCGTCCTCTACTGGGGCCCGGACGGGGTAGACTGGGACCACTATCTTACCTTCACGCAGGAGTCGCAGGGCCGTCCCGCGTCGGTGTACTCAGACGACTCGAAGGCGCTCAAGCTCCCGTGGGTCTGGACCAACGAGGCGAACGTTGTTGCGCAGCCCGATTCTCCTATGGCGGTGACCATTTCAAACGAGCCGCAATCCGTCGACCTTTACTTCAAGTGCGCTTCCACGCTGACATACCAGATCCTTGAGCTGATGATCTATCTGGCTCCATACCACAATGCTGCATGGCCCGCGCTGCCGTAGGAGACACAATGCCTGACCAGACCACCCCGCCCACGCATAAATGTAACGACGAGGCCGCGCGCGTGCGTCTAGAGAACCTCGAACAGCAGCGCAAGGAGGATCGGGGAGAAATCTCGGCCGCAATGAAGAGCACCAACGACCTGGTCAAGGGCATGGACGGGAAGCTGGATCGCGTACTCCACAGGCAGGGGGAGAACTCGACGGCAATCGCTGTGCTCACGACCAGGATCGACCACATAGCGGCGACCCCGTACCATTCCCAGCCGATCACCCACGAGGAGCCAGTCATTGACCGGCGCCAGGGTGGACCGATCACCGTCGCCTGGGAGACCATCCCGCCCTGGATCCGCGCCCTGATCTATCTCGCCCTCGGTGCGCTCGGTGCTGGCGGCGGACTCTCGGCTGTTCGCTCAGCGACCCCCGCCGTCGAGACAGCCGCCCCGGGCGGCACTCAAGTTCCGTGACCCTCGTCGCGTACGGAGCAGAGGGCCGACCCATCCAGCGCGTCGCCGATAGACTCGTGCAGACCATAGAGACCGGCGGGCGCCGAGCGTCGGCGGTGTCCGCTGCGGACCTCCCGGGAGTAATCTCCCGCTCCCGGGGGGTCCAAACCATCGTCGGTGCGTGGTGGCGTAGTCTGACGCCGGTACTTGGCGGACTCCCGAAGGAGATGACGGTTATGGCGTGCCTCTACGATCACGAGACATGGAAGGCGCACCCCGAGGAGTTCCTTCCAATCGCTCGCCGTGCGTCCGTGGTGTTCGCCTGCAACGGGGCGATGCTCGTGGAGCTGCGGGCGACGCTCGCCGCTGCGGGCATTGAGACGCCCACCAGCCTAATGAGTGACGGCGTGGACGTCGCCCTCTTCTCTCCCGGCGACGAGACCCGCGGGCACGCCCCGCCGACCGAGCAGTTTGACGCACTCGTGAGCCTGTCCACGCACCACCACCTTGCGAAGGACGTCGAGGCCCTCGACGACTGGATCGACGGCACCCGCTGCGCGACGGTGCAGGTTATCGAGCTCCCAGAGCCGGGGAGCTCCCGGTGGACCGATGACCTCCTCGTGGGCCTCGACGCCGACTACCGGACGATCGGGGAAAAGGTCATTGATAGAATCTGCTCCCGCGGAGGCTATCGCCGCTCAGAGTCGCTTGGGTTCGACTCCCGCTACGGACACAGAGAGACACTGGTTCTCGACCGAAAGTAAACGTCCGCATCGCCCGCCCCCTAATCTTTTTTCTACTCCCACGAATCTTTTTTGTTGACAGGCGCCACAGGACTGCTACCTTGAGGGAGCAAGGGGGATCAATGAACCTCGACGACCTCGACCTCTGCGACGGATGCGACGCGTACAAACCCGGAGCCGAGATGTGCTCCGACTGCCAGGAGGCGGAAATGACATTCGACGAGTCAATCAAGCGGGCGATCCTGGCGCAGATGGCTGTCTGCGGAATCGCCACGAAGTCGGCCCTGGCTGAGCGGGCGGGCATGGCGCCGAATACGCTCGGGCGCTTCCTCGACAACGGGGGCAATACGAGGACGCTCCACAAGATCGCGGAGGCCCTCGGGGTCAGCCTCGTGTATCTCCACGGGGAGGCGAATCGGATCAAGGAGGCCTTCGATGGACAGGCCTGAAGCAGTCGTAGCGAAGAGAGACGCAGCCTGGAAGTCTGGGAGCCTCGCCCGCGTGGTGCGGTCCTTCTGCTTCGAGTGCATGGGCGGGATGCTGGCAGAGGTGGCGGAATGCACCGCCCCTAAGTGCCCGCTCTACCCGTTCCGCCTCCGGCGCAGCGCGGCCGCAGCCTTCAACGAGATCTGCCGCGCCAATGGATGGACAGAGCCAAGGGCAATCCGCGTCGGTAACACCGACGCTTTGCAGGCCTATTTGGCGTCCGTGGAGGATGACGAGGGGGAAGATACAGATGAGGAGGAAAACGATAATGACTGACCGCGTCTTCACCTTCCTTCTCCTCTCTGGCGTCCCTGCGATTGCGTGGGCGCTGTGGACAATGGCCGGAAACTGGGGGATCTGATGGGAATGCACGACATCGTTGTTTTCGAGGGAGCAATCGCGGCAAGGCAGCGGGATATCAAGTCCCTGCTCCCCGCCAACATGGACCCGGCGAAATACTGCCGGATGGCTGTGGGCCTCGTGGAGAGGAACGACAAACTGAGGGAGTGCTCCCCCCGGTCCTTCGCCCTCGCTGTCATGGCGTGCGCGGAGCTGGGGCTTGAGCCCTCGCTGGGCCAAGTCTACGTCATCCCCTACAAGGAAACAGCCACCCTGCAGATCGGTTACCAGGGGATGATTCAGATCGCCATGAACAGCGGTCTTGTCCTGTCCATCTGGGCCGACGTGGTGCGTGAAGGTGACATCTTTGAGGAGACCCACGGAACGCACCGGGGATTTACGCACCAGAAGACGGGCGACAAGGACGGCAAGATCACCCACGCGTACGCCTGTGCGGTCCTGAGAGGCACGACAGAGCGTTCTTTCGTGGTGCTGGACCGGGAGGACATCGAGAAGCGAAAAGCCGTCAGTAAGACGGCTGGGTTCAAGGACGGCCCCTGGACCGCGTGGCCCGTCGAGATGTGCAAGAAAACCGCCGTGCGTGCGCTCTACAAGATGCTCCCGAAGTCCACCGCGATGATGGCAGCGGGGCGATTCGACGACGAGGGAGCAATGGGCAAGCAGGCGCAGCCGATGACCGCCCCGGCCCAGTCCGTGGCCGTGCCATGGGAGAAGACGGAAGAGGCGGTGGCGGACGCATTCGAGGGGGTGGAAGAATGACCTTCACCGACACGCAGATTCACGAGGGCATGGCGGCTGCTGATTACTTCGCCCTCGACGCGGTGAGCCGCAGCGACTTGGCGCAAGTCGTCAAGAACCCGCACAGGTTCAAGCACTGGAAGGCGACGAACCACAGCACCGCGGCCATGCAGCTTGGTTCGCTGGTTCACTCCCTGGTGCTCACCCCGGAGCAGTTCGTCGCCGAGTATCTGGTGAGCGAAGAGGACAGCCGAAGGACGAAGGCGTGGAAGGCTGACACCGAGCAAGCGGCGATCGAGGGGCGGGAGTGTGTCCTTCGCTCAGACGTTGCGGAGGCGCTCGCAATCGAGGACGCCGCCAACTCCGAGTTCAAGAGCCTCTTCGCCTCCGCACGAAAGGAAGTCGTGATCACCGGCACGCACGCGGCCACGGGGATGAAGGTCAAGGCACGGCTGGACCTCCTCGGGGACGCCTTCGCCGCAGACCTCAAGACCACGAAGGACGCGTCAAGCGATGGGTTCGCCCGGTCCATCGGCGCCTTCCGCTACGATATCCAGGCGGCGTTCTACGGAGACATGGCGGCGGCTGCGCTGGGGCTGGACGTCTGCCCGTTCTGGTTCGCCTGCGTCGAGACGGAGCCGCCGTATCTGCCCGCGCTCTGGGATCTCACCGACGCGTGGGTGGAGAATGGCCGCAGCTCCTACGAGTCGGCGCTTGAGACCTACGCGATCTATCAGGCGAAGGGCTGGCCTACCAGCTACGGACGCGGGACGCTGAGTCCGAAGCCTTGGATGATTGGATGAACGCTGAGCACTTCGAGCGCCTCACGGCCTATGCAATGCTCCGCAGCGAGGTGGAGGGACGGGCCATGACGGTTGTGTTGCACACGGCCGGGGCAATGGCAGCGGCCATAAGGA
>CALEMW010000183.1 GCA_937910695.1 uncultured bacterium | reverse complement strand
GATTTTCTTCTCGGTGCTCGGCGAAGAGCAGGACAAGCGCGATTCCCTGCGCGGGTTGAAGAAGGCCAAGGGCTTTCTCCAGAGCCGTCTGGGCGACATCCTCCACCTGCGCTACACGCCCGATCTCCATTTCGTGCTGGACGACGCCGTGGAGAGGGGCCTGGGGATCGATGCCATCCTGGCGGATCTGGAACAGGGGGGTGAGTTCGAGGGGGAAGTGGCCCGCCGGGCTGCCCGCACCTTCGACTCCTTGATTCCGCCCACCGATCTGATGGCCGCTCTGGCGAACGCCGAGCTCGTGTGGGTTGTGCCTCACTGGAATCCCGACCCCGACGCCATGGGCTCCGCCCTGGCCCTGACCGCAGCCCTCGAAACGGCCGGTAAGGAAGCCGTGACCCTGGGGTATCCCGACCCTCCTGCCGGATTCGAGACGCTGCCGGGGATGGCGGATATCCTGCTTTCGACCGACGCGGCCGAGGCCTACCAAGAAGCGGCACCCGACCTTGTCGTCATGGTCGACTGCCACCGTCTCGATCGCGCCGAGGATCTGGCCCAGGTGCTGGAACGCATCCCGGCCGCGTGGTGCATCGATCACCATCTGGTGGAGGGCAATCCTCTGCCGGGTTGGATCGAACCCCTCGCCAGTTCAGCCAGTCTGCTTGTCATGAGGGTGATCGAGGAACTCGGCGCCGGCGACGATCCCGGCGAGCCGAACTTCGATCTCGACCTGGACATGGCGGCCTGTATCTATGCCGGCCTGGTGACCGACACCGGCGGCTTCCGCTTTCCCAACACCTTGCCTCTGACCTTCGAAGCCGCCGAACGGCTCGCACGGACGGGCATCGACACCGCCGACATCGCCGAACAGGTGCTCCATCGTCGATCACGCCCGGGCATGGAACTGCTGAAGCGGGTCATGGCCACCTTCGCCTTCCACGCCGATGGCGCCATTGTCTCGCTCCGCGCCGATCTCGAGATGCTGGCCGAAACCGGCACCCACATGTCCGACACCGAGGGCTTCGTGAACCTGGCCACGGCCGTGGACGGAGTTCGTTTCGCGGTGTTCATGAAGGAACGCATCGACGGCCTCTGGCGCATCTCCCTGCGTGCGATGGGGGACGGCGACGTTCAGACCGTGGCGTCCATGTACGGCGGCGGCGGTCACAAGCTTGCGGCGGGTTGCACGGTCGAAGGCGATCCTGAAGAAGTGTTGGCCGAGCTGCTCGACGCCTTGCGGCCCCAGCTGGGAGGTTAGGGCCGGTGACCTGGCCGGATGGATTCCTGCTGGTCGACAAGCCCGCGGGGGTGACGTCCCGAACCGTGGTCTCCCGCGTGCAGCGTGCGCTGGGGCCCAGCGGCGGGCGCAAACGCGGCGCTCCCCGTTTTCGCTGCGGTCACGCCGGCACCCTCGATCCCATGGCCACGGGCCTGCTCGTCGTTCTCGTCGGCGCGGGCACACGGCTCAGCCATTATCTCCTTGGACACGACAAGACCTACGACGCCGTCGTCCGTTTCGGTGTCGCCACCGATACCCTCGACGCCGAAGGCGAAGTGACAGCATCAGCACCGCCGACGTTCGATTCGGCACAGCTCACCGCCGCTATCACGGCCCGTATCGGTACGCGGCTTCAGGTGCCGCCCCTTGTGTCGGCCATCAAACGAGACGGTCGCTCACTGCACCGCAGGGTCCGGGACGGGGAAGACGTCGCACCCCCGGAGGCCCGCCTGATCAGGATCGACGAACTTGTCCAGACCGGTCCGAGCAGCTCCGGACCTGGAGACGGCACCCTGGACGTTCCTCTCCGCGTGCTCTGCGGGAGCGGCACCTATGTCCGCTCCCTGGCCCGTGATCTGGGGGAGGATCTCGGGACCCTCGCGCATCTGGCCGCTCTGCGCCGGGTCCGCATCGGCGCCTTCGACGTGGCCGATGCCGTCGCTCCGACCGATCTCGATGACTCCGAGTTGCTCCGCGCCGCCCTGAGACCCCTCGCCACGGCCCTGCCCGAGCTGCCCGTCGTCGTTCTGGACGCGGACGAAGCGGCGGCCGTACGCTCCGGACATCAGCCCGATGCAGCCTGGCTCGATCGTGCCGACGGTCCACCGGCTCCCATCGCCGCAGGTCGGGAACCCCTTTGGACCATGATCGATGCTTCGGGGGGCTTGGTCGCCGTCGGCCGCCTCGGTCCGGATCCCGAAGGTGTCGCAGACGGTCTGAGGCCCAGAACCGCCGCCGTGTTTCCGCACCTGGGAGAAACCTCATGCAGCTGATCCATCTGAGCGAGGAGCTGATCACCAGGGTCGTCGACGGTCGCGAGGCCCCGGTTCGTCGCATCCCGGCCGCGACGGCTTTGGCCTTGGGCTCCTTCGACGGTCTCCATCTCGGTCATGGGGCCCTCATCGCAGCGATCAAGGGAGCACAAGGACGGTCGCTCGCCGAAGCCAGCTGTCTGTTCACGTTCCGCGGCCATCCCCGTCTCGTGCTGGACGGGAGGGGACCCCTGATGCTGACGAGCTGGCACGAAAAGCTGGCTCTGCTCCAGAGCGCAGATCTGGACACTGTGGTCGTGGCCGATTTCTGCCCCGCCCTCGCCCGCGTGGGCTACGATGCCTTCGTCCGTAATTTTCTGGTGGGAATGCTCGGCATGGTCCACCTTGTCGGCGGCCACGACGCCCACCTGGGAGCCAACCGCGGCGGCACGGCGACCTCGCTGGCCGAGCTCGGTACAAAACTGGGCTACACTTTTGAGGAAGTGCCCGCCGAGTGCCTGCCAGACGGGCGTCTGGTCAGCAGTTCCGCCATCCGTCGTCTGCTCGCCGCCGGAGACGTGGCGGACGCCGCCAGCATGCTGGGACGTCCTTATGGTCTGTGGGGAGAAGTCGGCTACGGTGATGGCACCGGGCAGGAAATAGGCTTTCCCACGGCGAACATCGAGGCCCTCGAAGCTGACAAGCTGCTCCCAGCCCCTGGCGTGTACGCCGTCAAGGTCCATGTGCCGCAGGACGCCGTTCTCCCGACCGACCTGCCCGGTGCGCTGGCTTTACACCACGGCGTTCTGCCGGAGATGGACGGCGACGGCGAGCTGCGGGGCATCCTCGACACGGATCGGGTCGTGTTCCGCGGCATGCTCAACCACGGCACCGCGCCGACGGTCCACCCGGGCGGTCTGGACAAGGCGCGTCTCGAGGTTCACATCCTCGACTTCTCCGGTTACATTCGTGAGCGGAGTCTGAAGATCGAATGGATCGCTCGGCTGCGCGACGAAAAGACCTTCGGCTCCATCGACGAGCTCCGTGCTCAGCTCAGTCGCGATGAACAGCTGGTGCGTGACCTGGTCCGCTAGATGCGGACGATCGACATTGGGAGGAACGACATGGCGGGGATCCGCAAGGGTATCGTGTTGGCCGGTGGCGCGGGATCGCGTCTGTATCCCCTATCCCGGGTCGTGAGCAAGCAGCTTCAGCCCGTCTACGACAAACCCATGATCTATTACCCCATCGCGACGCTGATGATGGCCGGCGTGGATCAGATCATGATTGTCTCGACTCCAGTCGACACGCCTCGATTCCGCGATCTGCTCGGCGACGGGTCCCAGTGGGGCATCCGACTCGAGTATGCCGTGCAGCCCGAGCCCAAGGGCATCGCCCAGGCTTTCCTCTATGCCGAGGATTTTCTGGCCGGCGATCCGGTGGCACTGATTCTGGGCGACAACATTTTCCACGGGAAAATGGATCTGGACCGCACCATGGCCGAGTTCGACGGCGGGGCCAGCATCTTCGGCTACGCCGTGAACGATCCGGAGCGCTATGGAGTGGTCGAATTCGGTCGAGACGGCCAGGTGCTGAGCATCGAAGAGAAGCCCGCCCAGCCGAAATCCCGCTATGCCGTGCCTGGTCTCTATCTGTTCGACGGCGAGGTCCTCGAGATTGCCCGCCGGCAGAAGCCCTCGCCCCGGGGGGAGTACGAGATCACCGACGTGATCGGCGCTTACCTCGAGCGGGGAACGCTCCGTGTCGAGAAGCTGGGCCGCGGCATCGCCTGGCTTGACACGGGCACTCATCAGAGCCTGCTGGAGGCCGGTCAGTTCATCGGAGCTCTCGAAGCGCGGCAGGGATTGAAGATCGCCTGCCTCGAGGAAGTGGCCTTCAACATGGGCTTCATCGATCATGCCGGCTTGGCGGCCGTGGTGGCTGATCTGCCTCACTCGAGCTACCGGGAATACCTTGAGCAGATTCTGCGCGAGGAGTCGTAAGTGGAAGTCATCAAGACGGATCTGCCCGATGTCCTGATCCTGGAACCCAGGATCTTCACCGATGATCGCGGCTTCTTCCTTGAAAGCTGGAACGCCCGCACCTGGTTCGATGCGACGGGCCTCGAGACGGTCTTCGTTCAGGACAATCACTCCCGTTCCCGATACGGCGTGGTGCGGGGGCTGCATTATCAGGTCCGACATGTTCAGGGCAAGCTGGTCAGGGTCGTGGCGGGGGAGATCTATGATGTGGCGGTGGACCTCCGTCGCTCATCGCCCACCTTCGGCCGCTGGACCGGAGTGCACCTTTCCGCCGAGAACAATCGCCAGCTCTGGATCCCTGAGGGTTATGCCCACGCCTTCATGGCCCTGAGCGAAACCGCCGATGTGCTTTACAAGGCCACCGACATCTACGACCGCGAGGCCGAGCGCAGCATCCGTTGGGACGATCCTGATCTGGCCATCGACTGGCCGTTGCCCGCAGCGAGCGTTCTTTCCGACAAGGACGCCCGCGGCGTGCCGTTCCCCGAGGCTGAGACCTACCCCTGATTCCTCTTGCCCGTCGCCGCTGCAGATCTGTAATTGGTACCTACTTCCTGACGGCATTACCCGGATCGAGGAGTTCACTATGCCCAAGAGCCGCAACATCACCTGGTCCCACTCCCTGGTGACGCGTCAGGCGCGCCAGGAAAGGTACAAGCACACCGGCGCAATCCTCTGGTTCACTGGTTTGTCCGGCTCTGGCAAGTCGACCCTGGCGAAGGCCGTGGAGCAGACCCTCTTCGAGCGGGGCTGTCAGACCTACATCCTCGACGGCGACAATGTGCGTTTCGGCCTGAACCGGGACCTGGGCTTCAGCCCGGACGACCGCACCGAGAACATCCGCCGCATCGGCGAGGTGGCCAAGCTCTTCATGGACGCCGGTGCCATTGTGCTGACGGCCTTCATCTCCCCCTACCGCACCGACCGCGACGCCAACCGCGAAATCGTGGGCGAAGGCGAATTCCTGGAGATCTACGCCAAGTGCTCCCTCGAGGAATGTGAGAACCGCGATCCCAAGGGTCTGTACAAGAAGGCCCGTGCGGGCGAGATTCCTGAATTCACGGGGATCAGCGCGCCGTACGAAGAGCCTCTGAATCCGGAAATCGTGGTCGAAACCGACCAGTATTCGGTCGGGGAATGCGTCATGCAGGTGGTCGGGCGTCTCGAGGAACTGGGGATTCTCTCCTAAGAGCCGATTCAGGCTCAAGCTGCGTCGAAAAGGGCCGAAATGGTGGGGGACTTCCGGCTTGCCAGGGGGTACCCCACCCTCTATATTGGTCGGGCACGGATGGCGCGGGGCGAAGTCCCCGCGTTTGTGCGTGTCCAAACAGCAGTGCGGGTTGGCAGCCTTCGGGCAACCGTGCTCCCTGATCGGCGAACCAGGACTTTTGACCTGCCGGTCTGCGGAGCGTCAGCCTGCGGCCATCGTGACGTCGATGATTTTTGAGGAGGTTCTCGACGATGGCATTCAATAAGGAACAGAAGGATCAGGTGATCGCGCAGTTCAAGAAGCACGATTCCGACTCGGGCTCGCCCGAAGTCCAGATCGCGCTTTTGACCGCTCGCATCAAGCACCTGACCGAGCACTTCAAGACCCACAAGAAGGATTACCACTCCCGACGTGGACTGCTGAAGATGGTCGGCCAGCGCAAGCGGCTCTTGAACTACCTGAAACGCAAGGATCTCGAAAGCTACCGATCGTTGATCAAGGAGCTGGGGATCCGCGGCTGATCCGACGACCCACCCGATGGGAATCAGTCACATCGAGATGGACACGCATTCGACCGTCGCTGCGCGATCACATCGCGCGCGACGTGTCGGTGTGTCTGCAGGTCGGCATGACGGCCGAACCTGTGCAAGACGAAGCTGAGACGTGAGGGAAGAATCGAATTTTTAGCGGCAAGCTGGAAGGAAGAATCATGGAATTGAAAGCAAAACGAGTTTCCTTGGAAATGAACGGCACGGAGTACAGCCTCGAGACCGGCCAGATGGCCCGTCAGGCTGGCGGCTCCGTCGTGGTCGGCATGGGGGACACCCGCGCTCTGGTGACCTGTGTGGCGGACAAGAAGCGGAGCGACCGCGATTTTCTGCCCCTGTTCGTGGAGTACCGAAACAAGACCTACGCCGCCGGCAAGATCCCCGGCGGTTTCTTCAAGCGCGAGGCCCGTCCGAGCGAGCGTGAGACCCTCACGTGCCGCCTGATCGACCGGCCCTTGCGACCGATGTTCCCCGACGGATATCGTCACGCCACCGACATCGTGTCGTTCATCATCAGCGCGGACGAGAACTTCCACGCCGACGTGTTGAGCATCACCGGTGCCTCCTGCGCCCTGAACCTCTCGGACATTCCGTTCCCCGAGATCGTCTCGGGCGTGCGCGTTGCCGATGTCGAGGGCGAGTTCATCGTCAATCCGACCTTCGCTCAGCTCGAGGAATCCGTCCTCGACCTCGTGGTCGCCGGCACCGACGACATCGTCTGCATGATCGAAGGCGAGTGCAAGGAGGTCCCCGAGGACCGTCTGCTCGACGCCATCGAGTACGCTCACGGTTGGATCCGCAAGCTGAACGGCTTGCAGAGGGATCTCGTGGCCATGGCCGGCGCCAAGAAGAAGTTCGAAGTCGTCCTGCTCGAGACCGACGCGAGCGTCGGTCCGAAGGTCGCCGAACTGGCGAGCGCCGAAGTCGGCGAGATCGTCAAGATCGCCGGCAAGCACGAGCGTCAGGACCGCATGAGCGCCCTGAAGGAGAAGGTCGTTGCGGCCTTCGCCGACGACGAGGGCAACATCGGCGAAGCCAAGGACCAGCTCAAGGCCCTCGAGAAGAAGGCCATGCGCGAGATGGTGCTGACCGACGGCGTGCGCATCGACGGTCGCGACATGACCACCGTGCGTCCGATCAACATCGCCCTGGGCATCCTGCCCCGCGCGCATGGTTCGGCTCTCTTCACCCGCGGCGAGACCCAGTCCCTGGGCACCGTCACCCTCGGCACGAAGATGGACGAGCAGAAGATCGACGCCCTCGAGGGCGAGTGGTGGAACAACTACTACCTCCACTACAACTTCCCGCCGTTCAGCGTCGGCGAGACCGGCCGCTATACCGGCACCGGCCGTCGCGAGATCGGACACGGCAAGCTCGCAGAGCGCGCCATCCGCCCGATCCTGCCGGCCCACGAGGACTTCCCCTACACGGTGCGCATCGTGTCGGACGTCCTGGAGTCCAACGGCTCGAGCTCCATGGCGACGGTCTGCTCCGGCTGCCTCGCCCTGAAGCAGGCGGGCGTACCGGTGAAGAAGTCCGTGGCCGGCGTGGCCATGGGCCTGATCAAGGAGGGCGACCGCCTTGCGGTGCTGACCGACATCCTGGGCGTCGAGGATCACCTCGGCGACATGGACTTCAAGGTCACCGGCACCCGTGACGGCATCACCGCCTTCCAGCTCGACACCAAGATCGCCGGCATCAGCCGCGAGATCATGGTGCAGGCACTGACCGACGCCCGGAACGCCAGGAATCACATCCTGGAGATCATGGATGAGGCCATCCTCGAGCCGGCGGCGGCGATGAGCCCCTACGCCCCGAAGATCGTGACGATCCAGATCTCTCCCAAGAGGATCGGTGAGTTGATCGGACCGGGCGGCAAGGTCATCAAGAAGCTGCAGGAGGAGACCGGAACCAACATCGAGATCAACGATGACGGCCAGGTCTTCATCTCGTCGCCCGATCAGGCCAAGGGCGAGGAGTGCCTCGAGCGCATCAAGAACATGATGGCGGAACCCGAAGTCGGCGCCGTGTATACGGGCCGCGTGGTCTCCATCGTGGACTTCGGCGCCTTTGTGGAGTACCTGCCCGGCAAGGAGGGGCTGCTGCACATCTCCGAGCTGGAGTGGTTCCGCGTAGGCAATGTCGAAGACGTGCTCAACCAGGGCGAGGAAGTCCAGGTCAAGCTCGTCGAGGTCGACAGCCGTTCCGGCAAGGTGCGCCTGAGCCGCAAGGCCTTGCTGCCGAAGCCCGAAGGCATGCCTGAGAACGTCTCGAGCGACGGCGGTGGCCGTCGTGACGGCGGTGGCCGTGGCGGAGACCGTGGCGGCGATCGCGGTGGTCGTCCCCCGCGTCATCGGCGCTAGGTTGATGCGGAGTCGACGTTGAACATCGGCGTCATCCGTGACGACGGTCCTCCGGACCGCCGGGAACTCGAAAACGGGACGGTCATCCTGACCGTCCCGGTTTCGTCTGCACACGCCATTTCCCTGGGCGTCTGGCTGCGCCGTGGTTCCCAGGACGAGCCCGCCGGTCTCGGCGGGCTGGCCCACTTCCTCGAACACATCGTGTTCAAAGGCACCGCCGAACGCTCGGCCCTCGATCTGGCCGTGACCTTCGACGCTCTCGGCGCTGCGGTGGATGCCTTCACCACCAAGGACTATGTAGCGTTCACTCTGCGGGTCCTGCCTGAATACATGCCTCCCGCCCTCGATGCTCTGACCGACATGATCCTGCGCCCGGCCCTCGCACCTGAGATGATCGCTCTGGAGCAGGACGTGGTCTGCGAAGAGATCCAGGAGGCGCGCGAGACCCCCGAAGACCTGCTCCACGACGCTTTCGTCTCGCAACTCTACGGCAACCATCCCCGCAGCCGGCCCATCCTCGGCTCGCCGGAAACTGTCCGCTCCTTCGATCAGGACGTCCTGCGCCGGGAACACCGTTCGCTGTTCCGAGGTGGGAACCTCGTGGTCGCCGCAGCGGGAAATTTGGATGCGGAATTGACCGACCGCCTTGCCTCGCTCTACGCCGTCGCGGGAGGCCCCGAGGCTGCGGCCGCACCGCTTCCCGATCGAAGCGACGCCCCCTTCACGGCAGCCAGCGAGGTCATTGCGGACGCGACGATGGCGGACGGCCGCCTCGAGATCGCCAGTTCGATCCAGCAGTGCTATTTCGAGATCGGCAACACGGCGGTGCCGTTCGAACATCCCGACCGTATCGCTCTGGCCGTTCTCTCGAGCGTGCTCGGCGGCGGAATGGCGAGCCGTATCTTCCAGGCCGTTCGGGAACGCGAGGGCCTGGCCTATTCGATCTACACCTACACCGATCACGGTCGCGACGTGGGACTCTTTAGTTGCGCCGGGTCCTGTTCTCCCGGCAAGATGGCGCGGCTCGAGGATGTGGTGCGCGGCGAATACCGACGCCTGCTGACCGACGGCATCGACGAGGGCGAACTAGAGAGCAACCGGGCCCAAATCAAATCACATCTCGTTTTCTCCATCGAGGGCTCGGTCAACAGGATGGGTCGCATCGCCAAGGATGAGATCGTCTACGGCAGGCAGCGCACCGTCGCCGAACTGATCAACCGCGTCGACAATGTGAGTACCGACGACCTGATGCGCTGCGCAGCCCTCTACGCCGATCCCGACCGTTGGACCGTGGCCATCCACGGCCCGGAACGTTGAGCCAGCGAAGCCGATCTTCGCAACACGACGCCGACCCCCGAAAGGAGTGCGATGAACCAGCGCCCCTGGCAGCGACGACGCGTCCGCCCAGGGCTGTTGCTCGTGCTCGGGCTCGTCGGGCTGATCTTCCTGGGGGCGGCACTGCTGGCCCATCCTTCTGCTTCATCCGACGGCGTGGGCCTGGCGCCCCTCGACGCAGCCTTCACCGCCACTTCCGCAGCTTGTGTGACCGGCCTTATCGTGCGCGATACGGGCCGCGATTTCACGCTGTTCGGTCAGGTTGTGCTGCTGGTGATGATCCAGCTCGGCGGCCTCGGCATCATGGTCGCCACCGGCTTCGTTTCACTGCTGTTCGGACGGGGCTTGGGCGTCGGGGAGGCCGGTCTGTTGCGGGACCTGTTCGAGGACCGGATCCTGACCGAAGCCCGTAGCCTGATCCGCTTCATCGCCCTGATGACCCTGACGGCCGAGGTCCTGGGCGCCGTCGCTCTGTGGTTCGGCCTTGCCGACGTGGAACCGGACGCCGGCCGGCGACTCTGGTCGGCGGTTTTCCACAGTGTCTCCGCCTTCTGCAACGCGGGTTTCAGCCTCTATTCCGATTCCCTGATCGGCGTCGCCGGACAAGGGCGGGTCGTGGGACCGATCGCGGTGCTGCTGATCGTCGGCGGCTTGGGCTTTACCGTCGTGGCCAACTCATTGGCCTGGCTCAAGGGGCGGGCTCTTCGTCCCCAGCGCCACCTGCCGCGTCCCCGGCTCTATGTTCAGGCAAGGGTTATCCTCATCGGCACGGCGATCCTGCTGCTCGGCGGCACGGCGGTGCTGATTGTTCTGGAATGGAACGGAGCCTTGGCAGGCCACAGTTTTGGCGAGCGGATATCCCTGGCCTTCTTCCAGGCTGCGACCTGCCGCACGGCCGGCTTCAACACCATGGACCTGACGACGCTTTCTCCGGCGGCGCTGCTGCTGATGATCGTGCTGATGTCCATCGGCGCCGCGCCCGGATCCACCGCCGGCGGTCTGAAGATCTCCACCGTGGCCATCCTGGGCGCCAACCTGCGGGCCATCGCCACCGGCGTACCCGCACCCAGGCTGCACGACCGGGAGCTGCCGTCGCGGACGGTGCGTCGGGCCTTCATGGTGCTCACGTCGTGGCTGGTGGTCTCGTTGATCGCCGTGGAGATTCTGTTGATGAGTGAGAAAGCGGATCCTATGGCGCTGACCTTCGAAGCGATCTCGGCCCTGGGAACGGTAGGGTTGTCGCTGGACGTCACGCCGTCGTTGTCGCCATTGGGGCGCGGACTCGTCATACTCCTGATGTTCCTGGGGCGTCTCGGACCGTTGGCCGTGGCCTATGGGCTGGTGCCGCCGACGCGCGAGCGCGGTGTTCGGTTCCCCACCGGAACCGTTCAGGTGGGCTGAAGCGAGGGAGAGGTTGAGGTTATGGTGAAAAAGGTGGCCGTCATCGGCCTGGGCAAGTTCGGTGCGAGCGTGGCCCGCGCCCTCCACCAGCAGGGGATCGAGGTTCTGGCCATGGACCGGGATCGAACCCTTGTGGAAGACCTGAAGGACGAGGTGACCGTGGCGGTCGCCTGCGACGCCACCGACCGTCAGAACCTCGAACGCTTCGACATCGGAGGCATGGATGCGGTGGTGGTGGCCATCGGGCACGACTTCGAAGCCTCGGTCCACGTCACGCTCCAGTGCCGTGAGCTCGGCGTCGCCAAGATCGTCTGCAAGGCCCTGACCTCACGCCAGAAGCAGGTCCTGGAACTCGTGGGCGCCGATCAGGTGGTCCTGCCCGAGGAGCGTATGGGACGCTGGGTGGCCGAAAACATGGCTCATGAATCGATCGTGAATCTCGTGGAGCTTCCCGAAGGATTTGTGCTGTCTCGTATCCCGGTGGCCAAAGCCTGGCAGGAAAAGACCCTCGACGAACTGCGTCTGTTGGGGAGCGAACGATTGTGTCTCATCCAGGTCCATCGCACCGTAAACGATGTCCAGGAGCGGATTCCGCTGCCCGATGGCCAGTTCCGCCTCGAAGCTGAAGACCAGCTCGACGTGATCGGCCCGGAGGACGTTGTGGAGTCCTTTCGCTCGGATTGAGCCCCAGGCTGCAGGCCGAGTTTTTGCTTTTAGTGGAAAAAGTGCTTTTCCCTGCCGGAGTTCGAGGCTAAATTCTAGCCAGGTTTATTGATGGAACCGTATCCGCACCGGTTGCGACCGGGTGCAACGTGTTCCAAGAGGGGATCGCGGAGAGCCGGTGGAAGGGAATCCGTCGGGTCTCATGCACCATGCCAAAAGGAGTGATCGATGCTGACCACGAAGCGTTTTGCCCTGCTCGCGCTGCTGGCTGTGGCCTACGCCGTGTTCATCGGCTGTGCGCCTTGCAAGGACTACAAGGCGATCATCGCCGACCTGGACGGCCAAATCGCCGACCTGAACGCACAGATCGCAGAGCGCGAAGCCACCATCGCCGAGGGCGAGGAACTCGCAGCTACCCTGCGTGAGCAGATCGCCGAGGTCGAGGCTGAAAAGGGCGTGCTGGTCGAACAGCTTGGCGAAATCGTGACGGTGACCATCCCGCAGGAGATCCTCTTCAAATCGGGCCAGGTCATGATCCTCGAAACCATGATCCCGACCCTCGAGGCCTTCCGCGACGCCTGCGACGAGTATCCCGAGTGGGACATCTTCGTGCAGGGCCACACCGACAGCCAGAAGATCTGGCCCGACTTCCAGGAAGTCTGGCCGACCAACTGGGAGCTCGGAGCCGCCCGCGCCGCCGCGGTGACCCGGTACCTGACCAACCAGCTCGACATGCCCGCCTCGCGCTTCGCGGTGGTGAGCTACGGTCCTTTCCAGCCCGTCGGCGACAACATGACGTCGGAGGGCCGCGCGCTGAATCGGAACGTGACGATCGTGATGCACAAGCCCGAGCGTATGTGGGCCCGCAACCAGTAGCGTCGATCTCACGTCCAACGATGATGAAGGAAAAGGGGTCGCCCGAGAGGCGGCCCCTTTTTTCATGCCAAGGCGTTCGGTGCCCGGTGTCATCCCCGTCGTGATCGTGCCGCCTCGGCGCATTCACCCAGACCCGCCAGCGTTCGCAAGATGTGCTCGTCGGTATTGAAGGGTCCGATTCCGAACCGCACGGTGCCCCGCACATCCACTGTTCCGAGATCTTCGTGCACGAGCGGAGCACACTGCAGACCGGTGCGGGCGATCACGTCGTGATCCACGTCCAGCCTCGTTCCTACTTCATCCGATTCCATGCCGTCGACCGTGACGCTCACCACAGCCAGATGGCGCTCGTCGGCGCCGGCGCACCAGGTGCGGACGCCGCCGAGGGCCTCGATTCCTGAGATCAGGTTCGCGGCGAGGCGGCGTTCCTCGGCCAAAAGCACGGCCGGGCCGCTTTGCTCGATCCAGGTGAGACCGGCGGCGAGTCCCGCCAAGCCGGGGAGGTTCAGGGTGCCTGCTTCGAGGCGCCAAGGGTACTGCTCGAGATGCCCGCGGTGGGCCGAACGCACCCCCGTGCCGCCCCAACGCGTGGGGTCGACGGCGACATCGGGGCCGACGGCAAGGCCGCCGGTGCCCATGGGGCCCATGAGGCCCTTGTGGCCGGTGAAGGCCAGCAGGTCCACGCCGAAGGCGTCCATGTCCACCGGTATGAGGCCGGCCGACTGGGAGGCGTCGAGCAGGAAAAGCACTCCGTGTTCGCGGCACATACGCCCCACCGCGGCTGCGTCCTGGATGGTTCCGAGGACGTTGGAGGCGTGGTTGAGGATCACCAGCCGGGTCGACGGAGTGAGGGCTGCTGCAACGTCGGCGGGATCGATGAAGCCGGCGCCGTCGCCTGGCACGAGGGTGTGGGTAAGCACGCCGCGCCGCTCCAGTTCCCAGAGGGGGCGCAGCACCGAATTGTGCTCGAGCCGGGTCGACACGACGTGGTCCCCGGGGCCGCAGACGCCGGCGATGGCGGTGTTGAGGGCGTCGGTGGCGTTGGCTGCGAAAACGAGGCGGGCTGAGTCGGCGGCTGGATTGCCGAAGAAGACGTGCAGGCGGCGTCGCAGACCATCGACGAGTTCACCGGCTTCGTGAGCGAGTTCGGAACCGCCCCGGCCCGGGTTCACGGCGCAGCGTCGTGCCACACGGTCAACGGCCTCGTGGACCGCTTCTGGTTTGGGGAAGCTGGTGGCTGCATTGTCCAGATAGGCGAGTTCCGCCATGGAGTCTCCTCTCACCGCAAGAGTATCGAGCAGGCCGTGGGAACTCGCAAGGAAATGCGGCGTTGCGAACGGCGCCGCGGGGGGCGATCCTGTGGCGGACCCGAACCCGGAGGAGATCCATGTCTCGACGATCCTGGCCCCTGCTCGTAGTCGCGATCCTGATGATCGCCGGCGCCGCCTGCGCCCAGACCTTCGTGTACCTGACCACCGATGCCGGCGAGGTGCTCCTGGAGATGCTGCCTGAGAAGGCACCCGGCCACGTGGCCAATTTCCTGCACCTCGGCCAAGCCGGGTTCTATCAGGACACTGCGTTCCACCGCGTGATCCCCGGCTTCATGATCCAGGGCGGCGATCCGTTGACCAAGAACCAGAACCGCGCCGACGACGGCACCGGCGGGCCGGAATGGTCCGACGTGCTTGCGGCCGAAGACCTCGCAGCGCTGCAGGCCGTGAGCGCCATGCTCGAACACCGTGGCTATGCAGGGCTCCCGGCACAGGCTGCGGTGAAGGCCGAGTTCAACGACACCAGCCATCTGCGCGGCGTTTTGTCCATGGCCCGCTCCCAGAGCCCGGACTCCGGCGGCAGCCAGTTCTTCATCTGCGTCGCCGACGCCCCCCATCTCGACGGCAAGTACACGGCCTTCGGGCGCGTCATCATGGGCATGGATGTGGTGGACGACATCGTCGCCGTCGACCGCGACCGCAATGACAACCCACTGCAGCCGATTCTGATCACCGGCTTCACGGTGCTCGAGGGCCTCGATGCTCTGAGCGACGAGCAACGTGCCGCTCGCGAGGGTGAGCGGACCGATACCGTCACCGACGACACGGTCGGGAACTGATCCCGTAGACTTCCCTGAGACGCCGGCTCGACCGTGAAGGTCGGCCGGCGTCTTGACGGCTGGCGGCGCCTTTGGTAAAGGTGGAAGGTCGCGCCGGAACCGACGCCGCGCGTCCACACCCGACAGGAGAGCAGCATGGCTAAGGGTTCGATCCTGATCAAGGGCGCGCGGGTGCACAACCTGCGCAACCTGGACATCACGCTGCCGCGGCGCGCGCTGGTCGTGGTGACCGGGCCGAGTGGATCGGGCAAGTCGTCCCTGGCCTTCGACACCCTCTACGCCGAGGGGCAGCGCCGCTACATCGAAAGCCTCTCGAGTTTTGCTCATCAGTTCCTCGATCAGCTTCCCAAGCCAGACGTGGACCGCATCGAGGGGCTGTCGCCGGCCCTGGCCATCGATCAGAAGGGGCTGGGCAGCAACCCCCGCTCCACGGTGGGCACCATCACCGAGATTGCGAACTACCTGCGTCTTCTCTACGCCCGTTGCGGCGAGATCGTCTGTCCCGACTGTGAGGTGCCGGCAGCGTCGCGACCGTTGGCCGAGATCCAGTCGGCTGTGGCTTCGTGTTCAGAAGGCACGCGGCTCTGGATCCTGGCGCCGGTCATCTCCGGACGCAAGGGCGCCCACAAGAAGTACCTGGACGACCTGCGCGGTCGTGGCTTCGTGCGGGCGCTGATCGACGGTGAGATGTGCGATCTCGACGATGTCGAAGAGCTGGCCACGGGTGCACGTCACGACATCGCGGTCGTGGTGGACGGTCTCGTGGTCAGGGCCGGTGTCGAAGGCCGTCTCGAGGATGCGGTGAGCCGGGCGGTCGAGATGAGCGGCGGCACGGTTCTCGTTCAGGCCGGTAACGAACGCACATTCTATAGCCGCGAGGCCTCGTGCCCATCGTGTCAGCGGAGCTTCCAGACCCTCGAGCCCCGACTGTTCTCGTTCAACTCTCCGGCGGGCTCGTGCCCCGAGTGTCAGGGGTTGGGGTCCCATCCGACCATCGGTGTCGAGGCCCTGGTTCCCGATCCGACCCTGAGCCTGGCTGACGGCGCCGTGGCCTATCTGCGGGGCAAGGAGGGCAGCTGGCTCTTCACCCAGATCGAAGCCCTCTCCGGCGCCCTCGGTTTCTCGCTCCAGGATCCCTGGCACACCCTCACTGCAGAAACCGTGGTGGTGCTTCTCTACGGCCTCACGCCCGACGTCGCGGCGCGGCTCGCGGGACACAAGCACTATGACGCCTTCATCGCCGACTGGACGGGCCTGGTCCCCGAACTGTTGCGCCGCCACCGTGAAACGAAGTCGGAGAAAGTGCGTGGAGGCATCACCGCTTTGATGACCCCCGAAACCTGCGGCGCCTGCCGCGGCTATCGTCTGCGGAGCGATGCCCTGGCCGTCCGTGTCGGGGGACTGCACATTGGTGAGGTGGGAGACCTCGACCTCTCGGCGGTCCGCGTTTGGAGCGAGGGGCTGCACTTCGAGGACCGCATCCGCTCCGAAGTGGCCGGTCCGGTGCTCGGTCAGATCCGCGAACGGTGCCGTTTCCTGGTGGATGTGGGAGTGGGGTACCTGTCCCTGGCCCGCAACGTGAGCACACTGTCCGGAGGCGAAGGCCAGCGCGTGCGACTGGCCACCCAGGTGGGAGCCAAACTCACAGGCGTGCTCTATGTGCTCGACGAGCCCAGCGTGGGGCTGCATCACCGCGATATCCACCGACTGATCGCCACCCTGAAACAGCTGCGCGACCGCGGCAACAGCGTGATCGTAGTGGAGCACGATCTCGATGTGATGCTGGCGGCAGACCATCTGCTCGATCTGGGACCCGGCGCCGGCGAGCACGGCGGCCGTATCGTGGCCCAGGGAACTCCCGCCGAGGTGGCCGCGCACCCCACGAGCAAAACGGGGGCCTGGTTAGCCGCCCGCGGCGGCGTCGAGTCCGCTGAACCCGTCAGCGGAGGCGCCCAGGCCGATCACTGGTTGCGCCTGCGTGGTCTGACCGGAAGGAACCTGAAGAACATCGATCTGGAAATCCCCCTGGCCCGTCTGACCGTCGTGACCGGCGTGTCGGGATCCGGCAAGAGCACGGCGGTGCACGAAACCCTCTATCGGCAGCTCGCCCATGATCTGCATGGCGCCGGCCGCAAGCCAGCACCCTTCACGGCGATCGAAGGCGTGGAGCACCTGAACTCAGTGATCCTGGTGGATCAGTCGCCCATCGGCCGGTCGCCGCGGTCGACCCCGGCCACCTACACCGGACTGATGACGCCGATCCGCAAGCTCTTCTCCCAGACGACCCTCGCCAAGATGCGCGGATATGAACCCAACCGCTTCAGCTTCAACACGGGGGCCGGGCGTTGCGTGGAATGCGAGGGCGCCGGCGTACGCCGATTGACCATGGATTTCCTGCCCGATGTCGAGGTCCCCTGTGAAGCCTGCGAAGGGCGTCGCTTCAACGACGAGACCCTCGAGATCCACTTCAAGGGCAAGACCATCGCCGGCGTCCTGGATATGCCGGCAGAGGAGGCGTTGGCATTCTTCGACGCTATTCCGGCCTGCCGCCGCATCCTCCAACTGATGGACGAGGTCGGACTCGGATATCTCCGTCTGGGCCAGACGGGGGCGACATTGTCCGGCGGCGAGGCCCAGCGGCTCAAACTCTCGCGGGAGCTGTCCCGGGGACGTCAGAGCAAAAGTCTCTACATCCTCGACGAGCCGACGACCGGACTGCATTTCTGCGATGTGTCCCGCCTGATGGACATCGTCGGTCGTCTTGTGGCCCAAGGGCAGACCGTGGTCGTGATCGAGCACAACGCGGAAGTGATCCGCCGAGCCGACCACGTGGTGGATCTGGGGCCGGAGGGTGGCGCCGAGGGTGGTTGGATCGTTGCCCAGGGAGGTCTGGACGATCTGATGGCGGCCCCCGGGTCGTACACCGGACTCATGCTCAAGGAGCTTCTCTCCGGCGTTGCCGCCGGAGCCGTCCGCGATGCTGATGCGGACTGAATATCGACCTTGGCGCGACGGCCGGGCCGCCCTAGATTAGACCCGGTTCCGCCGAGCGAGCCGTCCCCGGGCCGCCGTGCCGTCGCAATCGACAGCAAGTCCAAGGAGCTGATCGTGTCCCACCCCGAGACCGAGAACCTGAAGACAACGCCCCTGACAGGTTGGCATCGCGAGGCGGGCGCCCGCATGGTCCCCTACGCCGGATTCGAGATGCCCGTCCAATACCGGGGAGTTCTCGCCGAACACAACGTCGTGCGCGAGAAGGTCGGAATCTTCGACATTACCCACATGGGGGAGATCCTGGTGACCGGCGCCGGCGCCGAAGCCTGGCTCGATGGTCTGGCGACCAACCGCGTCCAAGGCCTTGCCCTAGGCAGCATCGTCTACACGGCCATGTGCCGCGACGGGGGCGGCGTGCTCGACGACATGTTGATCTACCGTCTCGGCGATCGGGAGTGGATGGTCGTCTGCAACGCGGCCAACCACGGCAAGATCGCGGGCTGGCTCGCAGAGCGGTCCACGGGCGCCGACGTGGCCCTCGACGATGTCAGCGGCACAACCGCCCTGATCGCCGTCCAGGGACCGGAAGCCGCTGCGCTCTTGGACCGACTCACCGTTCTGGCCGACCGTCGCGACGATCTTCACGCCCTCGAGTTCTATACAGGCTTCACACACGACGGCCCGGGCGGGCGCTGGATCGTGTCACGCACCGGCTACACCGGCGAGCGGGGGTATGAACTCTATGTGCCGGCGGCCGACGCCGCCGTTCTCTGGGACGACCTGCTGTCGGCGGGCGAGGACCTCGGCGTCGAGCCCATCGGTCTGGCTGCTCGCGACACTCTGCGTTTCGAGGTGGCCTACAGCCTGTACGGGCACGAGTTGACCGAGGAAGTCACGCCCCTGGAAGCCGGCATCGGTTGGGCCGTCCGTCTCAAGGACCGCATCTTCGTGGGTCGGGACGTCCTGGCCGCCCAGAAGGCTGCCGGAGTCTCCCGCAGGATCGTGGGCCTCGAAGTGCTCTCGCCCAAGGAGGGCCGCCCGGCACCGATCGCGCGGCAGGACGCCGAAGTCTTCTCCGGCGACCTCTGTGTCGGAGTCGTGACCAGCGGTACGCGCAGTCCCAGTCTGGAGCGCTCCTTGGCGCTCGCGTTGGTGGACGTCGACGCTGTCGGCGCCGATCTCGAGGTGGACATCCGCGGGCGCCGGGCCCGGGTCCGCATGGTTCCGTTACCGTTCCTGCCGGCCCGGGTCAAGGGCGACCCGCACGCCGAGCGTCATCCCGTCAACGACTGAAGGAGATCGCCGTGGAGCGCAAGTATACCAAGGAGCATGAGTGGGTGACCGTGGATGGTGACGTGGCCACCGTCGGTGTGACCGAGTATGCGGCTACAGAACTGGGCGACGTCGTCTTTCTCGAACTGCCCGAGGAAGGCAGCACTGTGGATCAGGGTGCGGCGGTCGGTACCATCGAGACCGTGAAATCGGTCGAAGATCTCTACTGCCCCGTCTCGGGCGAAATCGTCGAAGTGAACGAGGCCGTACTCGATGCTCCCGAACTCGTCAACCAGCAGCCCCTCGAAGACGGCTGGCTCTTCAAGGTGCAGATGTCCGAGCCCTCCCAGGCCGACGAACTGCTGGACGAAGGTGACTACGCATCCCTCATCGGAGGCTGATCCGTGCCTTATACGCCCCATACCGAGAGCGACATCCGTGAGATGCTCAAGACCATCGGCATCGCCGACGTCGACGAGCTCTTCGCGTCGTTGCCCACCGAGGTCCGCATCGACGGACTGGAACTGCCGCCCTCGCTTTCCGAGGAAGAGGTCCTGCGGATCATGAGCGGCCTGGCCGGACTCAACGCCGGGCAGAGTGAGTACGTGTCGTTCCTCGGGGGTGGTGTCTACGATACCTCGAGTCCAGCGGCGGCGGCGGCCATCGTATCGCGCAGCGAGTTTCTAACGGCCTACACGCCCTATCAACCCGAAGTGAGCCAGGGCACGCTTCAGGTCATCTATGAATGGCAGACCTTCATCTCCCGCCTGACGGGACTGCCGGTGTCCAACGCCAGCATGTACGATGGCGCCACCGCCATGGTCGAGGGCGTTCTGATGGCTCTGGCGAAGACCCGTCGCAAGGTTCTGGTCGTACCTGAAACCCTGAACCCGCGTTACCTCGCGGTGCTCGAGACCCACATGGCCTGTGAGCAGGTGGAGATCCGCACCGCAGCCCGCGGCGACGACGGGGCCACATCGGCGGCGTCGCTCCGCGAGGTTCTCGACGATTCCGTCGGCGTCGTGGTCATCCAGAATCCCAACTATCTGGGCTGCCTCGAACGCTGCGACGAACTGGCCGAGGCTGCCGCTGAGTGCGGAGCGTTGGTTGTCGCCGGCGTCAACCCGGTTTCCCTGTCGCTGCTGAAGACCCCCGGCGAGTATGGTGCGGCGGTGGCGGTGGGCGAAGCCCAGCCCCTTGGCATTCCGCCGACTTGGGGCGGTCCTCTGTTGGGATTCCTGGCCTGCTCCGACGATCTCAAGCGCCAGATTCCCGGCCGTGTCGTCGGCCGCACCGAGGACGGTCAAGGGCGGGCGGGTTATGTGCTCACCCTGCAGACCCGCGAACAACACATCCGTCGTGAAAAGGCCACGAGCAACATCTGCTCCAACCAGGGTCTGAACATGTGCCGCGCCACGGTCACCATGGCCATGCTCGGCAAGGGCGGTTTCGAAGAGCTCGGACGGGCCACGCGCATCCGCTGCGAGGCTCTGAAAACCGAAGTGACCGCCGTTCCAGGAGTGACGCTGCCCTTCGTCGCGCCTGTATTCAACGAGTTCGTCCTGCGGTTGCCTGTTCCAGCCCGGGAGTTCACCGCCTTCGCCCGGCAAAAGGGCCTGCTGGCCGGCATTCCTCTCGACGGCGTGGCGGGCTGCGGAGAGTTTGATCTCCTCGTTGCGGTCACCGAAAAGCGCACCGCCGAAGAGATCCGTCACTACGCCAGGGTCCTGCTGGACTTCGTCGAGGAGGAAGACTGATGAGCGCCAACGTCGAACCCCGCCGCTGGGGCGCCAGCCTGGAACCGAACCTCTTCGAGCTGGGCCGCGATGGCCGTCGAGCCACGGTCATGCCCGCCTGGGACGGTGATCCCGTCGACGTGACCCTGCCCGCGGCCTATCTCCGCACCGATCCCTGCGACCTGCCTTCGCTCTCCGAGCCCGAGGTCATGCGGCACTACACGCGATTGTCGAACCTGAACCACCACATCGAGCGCGGCATGTACCCCCTGGGCAGCTGCACGATGAAATACAATCCGCGGCTCAACGAGGTTGTGGCCGCCATGCCGGGCTTCGCCGATCTGCACCCCGAACAGGACGAAGAGGACATCCAGGGACTGCTCTGCGCCCTCAACCTCCTGCAGGACGCCCTGTGCCGCATCACTGGCTTCGATGCCTGCAGCCTGGTGCCGGCGGCCGGCGCCCAGGGTGAGTTTCTGGGCATGCACGTGATCCGCGCCCTGCACCTGGCCAACGGTGAGCCCCACCGGGTCGAGGTGCTGATCCCTGACTCCGCTCACGGCACCAACCCCGCCTCGGTCGTGCTCACGGGCATGAAGCCCTTGACCATCGCCTCGGGTGTCGATGGCCGTCTCGATCCCGAAGTCGTACGCGCCGCCGTCGGCCCGAACACCGCCGGCATCATGATCACCAACCCGAACACCCTCGGGCTGTTCGAGACCGACATCGTCGAGGTGGCGCGGATCGTCCACGAAGCGGGCGGCCGCCTGTACATGGACGGCGCCAACATGAACGCCATCCTGGGCAAGGCCCACCCCGCAAAGATGGGCTTCGACGTCGTGCACCTGAACCTGCACAAGACCATGTCCACGCCCCACGGTGGCGGCGGTCCCGGCGCCGGCCCCATCTGCGTGACCGCGGAGCTGGCTCCGTTCTTGCCCGGCCCGACCATCGTCGAGGCCGACGGCGTGTTCCATCTCGATGATCACGAAGGCGAATGCCGTCCCGCCATCCACGCCTACCAGGGCAACGTGGGGGTGTGCCTGCGGGCGTTGGCCTACATCCTGCGCCTCGGCGGCGACGGACTCGAACGCGTGGCCGAACGCGCGGTGCTCAACGCCAACTATCTGCTGCGGCGGGTAGTGGACGAGGGGCTGCTGCAGGTCGACCACCCCGATGGATGCCTGCACGAGTTCATCGCCACCGGACGGGACTGGAAGGAAGCCTACGGCGTGCGGACCCTTGACGTGGCCAAACGTCTGCTCGACTACGGCGTCCACGCCCCGACGATCTATTTTCCCCTGATCGTCGAAGAGGCCATGATGATCGAACCCACCGAGACCGAGTCCCGCGAAACCCTCGACGAATTCGTCGAAATCCTGCGCGCCGTACGGGCCGAAGCCGCCGCGGATCCGGAAATCCTGCACCGGGCTCCGGTCCACACGCCGGTCGGCCGCATGGACGAGGCCCGTGCAGCCCGCCAGCCCGATCTGAGCTGGCTCGGCCCCTGCAACTGCGGGTGAGTTGATGATTCTGCGCGTCATGAACGACGGTCCCCGCCCGGGGACCGCCAATATGGAGACCGATGCCCGCCTGCTCGCCGAACATTGCCCCGGCGACGACCCGATCCTGAGGCTCTACCGCTGGTCGCCCTGGGCGGTCACCTACGGCTACCACCAGGCCCCCGACACGTTCGACGTCGCCGCCGCCGCGGATCGCGGCTGGGACGTGGTCCGTCGGCCTACCGGCGGCCGGGCCATCCTCCACGCACAGGAGTTGACCTACGCCGTGGTCGGCACTTCGCCCTGCGCGCTCTTCGGGGACACTCTTCACCAGACATACACGACCATCAACCGTGCCCTGATGAAGTTCCTGCGAGAGTTGGGACTGAGCCCTGACGTCTCCGACGGCGAGAGCCTCGAGGAAGCCCGCGGCGCCGTCTGTTTCCAGACCGCAGGCAGGCACGAAGTTACGGTGGGGGGGCGCAAGATCATCGGCTCGGCTCAGCGCCGCAGCGGCGAGGTCTTCCTCCAGCACGGTTCGATCCTCACGGGCTCGGCCCACGTCGATCTGCTTGAGCTGCTGCCGTCGTCGGAACGCACTGAAGGACGTCGCCGCGAACTGATAACGGCGACCACCGACCTGAGCCGTGAGTTGGGACGGGAATTGGACGACGAAGACCTCGACGGGTTGACCGATCTGCTGATCGCCTCCTTCGCCGAGGTCTTCTTCCTCGAAACCGAATCCGTCTCCCTCTAGAACTCCAGCCCGAAAGCTGAGGCGAAGCTCAGTCCCTTCGTGTCGTTCGGCACCAGCTTGCCGTGGTTCGCCACGGCGATGTCCCACTTCACCGGCCCCAATCCGAGTCCCAGACCGACCGAGGAACGCTGTTTCGTGACGCCGCCGAGACCGGCGCCCAAACGCGGACGGAACCACGAGGCCAGGCGCATCTCAACCCCGGCGTTCACCGCCGTGTTCGACGATGTACCCATGCGTGATTCCAGGGCCCTCGACACATCCACGGCGTAGAGCAAGCGGCCCCAGCGGTTGCTGGCTCCCAGACTGACGACCGTGGGCAGGGCGGTGTCGTAGGAGCTCACGGCGTAGGTCGTATCCGAAGTCGTGGTGGCTGCTTCGAAATCCTCTGTGGCCGCCGTCAACGAATCGGCGGTGGCGTGCCATTCGGACCGTTCGACGTCGCGATCCCAGGTCAGACTGCTCGCAGCGTTGCCGATGTTCAAGCCGAAGGTCCAACCCCTCGGTGCCTGCAGGGCGAGGCCCACGTCCACGGCCCAGCCGGTGCCGCCGCGTGACGTGAGGTAGGCGGCGTCCGCACTCCCGTGCACTCCCGACATGTCGACCAGAATGCCGCCGGTCGCCTCCTCGATCATGACGTCGTAGAGCCCGTGGAGGTAGCGGGCATTGACGCCGAGAGCGAGGCGGTGGGTGCGCCGTGTGACCAGCGGCGTGGCCCACGAGAGTGTTGCCGAAGCCATGGCGTAGGCCTCGCCGTTGGTGTTGTCGAAATCGAAACTCGAGCCGATGTCGTTGCCCATCAGGATGAGGTCGAAGAAATCCTTGTCCAGCACGCCCGTGCCGCCGGCGAGGCCCTGGATGGACATCGCGAACGGTCCTGCGCACACCCCGAGCACCGAAGCCCGTACGTTGGCGTCGAGGATGAAGCCTTCGGCCGGAATGTCGTCCAGCAGGATTTGTTTGTCGGCTTGCGTCAGAGTGGCGCCGCTCACTTCGTTGTAGCGGGCGAGGGAGTAGCTGTTGTTTTTCACGTCGACGGCCACCGAGGCCAGGCCGATCATCAGACCGTTGTCGCGGCGGATCACCAGGTTGGCGGGATTCCAGTCCACAGCGTCGAGACCCCGGGCCGCGGCGGTGTAGGCGCCGCCCATGCCCATGGCACGTACGTGCCCCTGGGCCGCAAGGTCGGTGGGGGTCGCGGCGATCGTCCACAGCATCAGGCTGGCTACGGCGAAAAGAGGACGTCGAGGACGACGGGTACGGATATCCGTTGTGTGTTGGCTCATGGTGTTCCTTCCGTACTCGATCCGTCGTCCTCGACGAAGACTTCGACGCTCAGGGCTCCGGTCAAGCTCAGGCGGTCGGTCACGCGGAGGACCACCTCTTCGCCGTCGGTGCCGGGAATCAAGGCGACCACGGCGACATGGGCGCCGGCTGCCGTGAAGGCGCCGATCTGTTCCTGATTCAAGGGGATCACATGACTGGACAGACCCGGTGCCACGACCCAGTGGTCGGTCGGGTGGACGGAGCCGGCCGTGACGACCAGGGGTCCGATCTCCAGGGTCGGCGCCGTCAGGGTCGTTGCGGCGGAGGAGCCGACCAGGAACATGACTTCCACGCCGAAGGGGAAGCTGTTGGCGATGTCGGCGCGGATCTCGGCGGCGACGAGGCGTTCGTCCAGGTTGCGGCGAGTCTCGACGTCGAGATTCAGGGCCGTGGGCTCCTGATCGATCTCGGCTTGATCGACGATCAGACGCAAGGGAGCATCGAGACGCCAGGCGACCGAAGCGCCTTCGCCCGGGCGTACGGTGCCGATCTCGCCGGGACCACCGATGCTCACCTGACCTTGGAAAACGAAGGATTCCGGCAGCTCGCTCAGCAGGTCGGCGATGTTGCTGTTGTCCTGGTCGAGCACGATGATCGTCCGCGTGGATTTGTCGGTATCGGCCACGATGTGGGCGATGGCGGAGACGACCGTGACGGTACCGTCTGCGGACACGCCAGACAGTTCCAGGTCCAACTCACCGCCGATACCCGTGCTGTTGTTGATCTCGATGGTGAGGGCGGCAGCCTGCAGGTGCAGTCCGTCGAGCTCGTCGGGCAGGTCGATGGTTTCGGTCACGGGATCGATGATGAAGACCTCTTCGGGCACCGACCCGGTCACCTCGGCGAGCATCAGGGTCGACGGCAACAGGGCGGCGGAGATGCGGTCCCCGGCGGCGATGGTGACCGGGACGCCTTCACTGCCTACCGAAGAGATCTCGAGGGTCCAATGCAGTGCATCGAGAGGTGACCCGTCCGGCGAGGCGATGACAGCACCGGCCAGATCCACCCGCGCCATTGCCGAACCGTCGGCGGGAAGCGAGAGAGGAATGTCCAGGGGAAGGCCGCCGGTCGTCGACAATTCGGGGAAGGAGAGGATCACGCTGCATTCGATTGGAAGCTCGCTGACGAGGTCCACCCCGAGCGTACCCGACGCCAGCACGGCGTGCAGGACGCTCAGATCGGCGGGCAGGGCCATCTCACCGAACTCGGAGAAGCTCTGGGCTTCGATCAGGGCGGTCGCCTCGTCCACAACGATGTTCTCCATGAGGAACGACACCGTGAGCCCGTCCTCGGGAGCCAGCCCGTCGAGGGCGAAACCGCCGGCGGAACCGCCCACCAATCTGATCATCACCTGACCGGGCAGGGTGACGCCACTCAGATCGGCCTCCGCCTCGGTGGTGGCACCGGGGGGGACCGTGCCGTCGAAGACCGCAGTGGTGATGACCGACGAATCGACGGGATTCAAGATCTCGAGGGCGAGCTGGGTCGGCGGTCCGCTGCCGGACACGGGGATCGGCAGATTGTTGGTGAGCACCAGTCGCAGCAAGCCCGAGGAAACAAGGGCGCTCGTGATGTCCTGCAGGTCCGCCGGATCACTGGCAAGATTGATGTCGAAACCAGGTACCGTCACCGGACCAGGCGGCAGCAGTGCGGCTTCGGGATAGATCTCCATCAGGGTGAAGCCGAAGTCGAGGGGTGACGATGGCGGCAGGTCGATGGGGCCGAGTTCTGTGTCGATGGATTCACCGGTGAGATCCACGCTCAGATCGACGTCCAGTTCCAGCGTCGTGGTGTCGCCCTCGAGGCTGAACGCCAGTACCGAGTCGGCGGCAGCGAAGAGAAAGTCCTGATCGTCGATGTAATCCTCGATGGTGACCTCGTGGGTTCCGAGGGGTACGGCGAAGTGGGTCGAAAATGTCGGCAGCGCCGGTTCTTGGATCTCACAGCCGACCATCAAGGCCAGTATGGAGAATGTCGCGGTCGCAATGACGAGCCGTGCCAGGTGAGTCTGCAATGTGTGTACGCTCATTCGTCGCAGCATGATATCCCCTTGATCGTCATGGTGTCGACGATCGGACAGCGAGAACCGTGCCGCGGAGCGCCGGGCGGTCCAGAGAAGCGTTGAGGAATGATGGGGAATGATGAGTCACGACGATCCATTGCAGAACGCCTCGCAACCCGGCAGACTGTCTCACACCGTTGCGGGATGGGTCGCCGGCGCAGCCGACGGCATGCACACTGCAACGGAGGCGTCCTTGACCGCAGAGCAAGGGCGTCCCTAGTATCAGCTTCGCTGTGCTCCGTCCAAGTCCGTTCGGCCAGGGAGGCCCCCATGATCCACGAGGTGCTCCGCCGCCTCGCCGCCACGGTCCTGCTGATCGCCGCCCTGTTGACGGTGGTCTTCGTGCTGGTCCACCTCGCTCCGGGCGATCCGGTGGATCTGATCGTCGACCCCGATCTCGACGATGTCGGTCGCGCCCACCTGCGAACGAGCCTCGGCCTCGACCGCCCTCTGCTCGAGCAATACGGCACCTGGATCTCCGGCGCCGTCCGCGGAGATTTCGGCCGCAGCCTGCAGCGCCATCGTCCGGTTTCAGAAATCATCGCCGAAGCCCTGCCGCGGACGATGCTGCTCACGGGTGTCGCCTATGCAGTACATCTGACACTGGCGCTGCTGCTGGGCGTCGCTCTCGCCACACGGCGCGGATCCTGGTTCTGGCGGGGCGTGGACGTTGCGGGCCTCGTCGTCTACTCGCTTCCCGCCTTCTGGCTGGCCCTGATGCTCATCCTCGTGTTCGCCCGTCACCTGGGCTGGCTGCCCGCCGGCGGCATGCAGGACACCTCGGCGATGCTCGGCGCGGAATCTTCGTGGCTCGACGTGGCGCGGCATCTGGTGCTGCCGGTGTTCGTCCTCGGTGCTGCTTCGGCGATGGGCACGGCCCGTTTCCTCCGCACGAGCCTGCTGGAGATCCTCGGCTCCGACCACGTGATGGCGGCCCGGGCCCGCGGCATCCCGGAAGGCCAGGTGATCCGGCGACACGCTCTGCGCAACGTTCTACTGCCGGTGATCACGCTGGTGGGCATCAATCTGCCGGCCCTGCTGGGGGGCGCCGTCGTGACCGAGACTGTTTTCGCCTGGCCCGGGATGGGGCGGGTCACCGTCGATGCCATCTTCGCCCGGGATTATCCAGTGGTCATGGCCACAACCGTATTGAGCGGAGTGCTTGTGGTTCTGGCCAATCTCCTGGCCGATCTGCTCTACAGCCGCGTGGATCCCCGTGTGCGCCTGGGCCGCAGGGGAGCACCATGAGGATCCTTGGATTCCGAAGCAACGGATTGATGATCACGGCGCTGATCATGACCGGTGCGCTGGTCCTCGTCGCCTTGTGCGCGCCGTGGCTGGCCCCCGAAGATCCTCGAGCCATCGGGGACCTGACTAATCGTCTGGCTCCTCCCGGCGTGGAGGGTGCTCTGGGCACCGACGTTCTCGGTCGAGATATCCTGTCTCGCCTGCTTTACGGCGCACGCGTGTCACTGGCCGTGGGGGTGGGCAGTGTGATCGGTGTTGTCACCCTCGGTTTGCTGGTGGGGCTCGCCGCCGCCCTCGGCCCGCGCTGGCTCGACAGGTTGCTGATGGGACTCACAGATCTCTTCCTCGCGTTTCCACGCATCTTCCTGGTGTTGCTTCTGGTGGCTGTCGCGGCGCCGTCCCTGAACCTCGTGGTGATCGTCATCGTGACGACCGGTTGGATGGGTGTGGCCCGGCTCGTCCGTGCCGAGTCCCTCTCGTTGCGGGAGCGTGACTACGTGCTGGCCGCAGAAGGCCTGGGACTGTCGACAGCCGTCGTGGCCTGGCGCCATGTCCTGCCTCATGTGGTGCCCTTGGTACTGGTCGCGGCGGCTCTGCGCCTGAGCGGCGCGATCCTGCTCGAAGCCTTCCTGAGCTACCTGGGACTCGGAGCCCAGGATCCTGCCATTTCCTGGGGGGCGATGGTCGAACACGGCCGCCCCCACATGGTGGATGCTTGGTGGGTGTCCACGCTGCCGGGACTGGCCATCGCCTGGACCGCGGTAGGGTGCAACCTGTTGGGCGATGCCTTGCGGGATCGTTGGGATCCGCGTCGCGTCCACCAGGGAGGTGGCGATGAGTGACTCAGTGCTCAACCTGGTCGATCTGGGTGTTCGCTTCACAGGTGGTGGGACCGATGCCGTCACGGACTTGAACCTGACTCTCGATCGAGGGCGCACTCTGGCACTTGTCGGCGCCTCTGGTTGCGGCAAGACGGCCGTCGCCCGAGCGATCACGGGGCTGCATCCGCCGGGAACCACGATCCGTGGCCGCGTTCTCTGGTACGGCGTCGATCTGCTGCGGCTCGAGCCCAGCATCCTGCGTCGTCGACTCGGATCTGAAATCGCCTCGGTCTTTCAGGATGCGGGGGCCAGTCTGAATCCCGTGGTGAAGGTGGGGGATCAGCTCGTCGAGTTGATCCGCCTGCACCGCGGCCTGGATCGGGCTGCGGCAGGTCCGATACGAGACGCCTTGTTCGCCGAAGTTCGACTCGAACAGAGGCTTGTCCATCGCTACCCCCATCAGCTCAGCGGCGGCGAACAGCAGCGGGTAGCTCTCGCCATGGCTCTGTCCGGCGATCCGGCCCTGCTGATCGCCGACGAGCCGACGACGGCTCTCGATCCAGTCGTTCAGCAGGAGATCGTCGCTCTGCTGCAAAGCCTGGTGGATCGTCGCTCCCTCACATTGCTGTTCATCACTCACGACCTCGGACTCGCGGGCCGCGTGGCCACCGACGTGGCCGTCATGGATCAGGGGCGACTCGTGGAGCACGGTTGTCTTCAGGACGTGGTGGCGGCGCCACGCAGCGCCGCGGCCTCGGCGTTGATCGCCGCCTACCGAGAGGCACCCGCCTCGCCACAGCGACCGCTCGAGATGAACGGAGAAGCCCTGGTGGTCGAAGGACTTGTCACTCGCTACCACGGTGCCGATCGCCCCGCGCTGGCTGGTCTATCGTTCAGGCTCACGGGGGGGGAAGCTTTTGGACTCGTCGGCGCTTCCGGTTCGGGCAAAACGACCCTCGCGCGAGTCCTGGCGGGATTTATGGACAGCGAAGGGACTCTCGTACCTTCACCCTGCGGGAAAGGAGGGGCGCGCCCGATACAGATGATCTTTCAGAATCCCGCCGCCGCTCTTGACCCACGGCGCAGTGTCGGCCGCAGTGTTCGTGACGCCGCCGTAGCATCCGGGATCGACGACCCCGATGGGCGTGCCAGATCGTTGCTCCATGACGTGGGTTTCCCCCTCGAGATGAGTGATCGCCGTCCTCACGCACTGAGCGGTGGCCAGCGTCAACGGGTCGTGATCGCCAGAGCTTTGGCAGCTGGTCCCCGGGTCATCGTGGCCGACGAACCGGCCAGTTCCCTCGATCTTCCGGCACGTCTGGCTCTTGTGGATCTTCTTGACCGCATGCGTGCGGTCTATGGCATCACTCTTGTACTCATTTCCCACGACCTCAGACTCGTACGACGCTGCTGTGGGAGAATTGGTGTTCTGGACGCAGGCGCTCTTCAGGAAATCGTCATGAAGGGGGAGATCCCCACATCGGTTGTGGGGCGTCAACTCTGGTCCACGGATCGTCAGTTCCCATTCCGGCCCGATGAAGACGCCTGAAGCGGGGTCAGCGCCGGAACACATTAGGTTGACACGGCTTTCACCGATCTCTATATTCAGCCCGAAGTTGCCGGTTGAGCATGGAACCTCTTGTTTCCCGACCATTTCCCCCTCCACCGGGGATGGCCTCAGGGCGGTTGAAGGTCCGGATGGTGATATCTGGATCGACCGGCCAATGACCCGCCTGCACCTCGCGGTAAGGTCGAAAGGAACCGGCATGAATCGGACCTGTTCCGTTGAAAGGAGCGACGACATGCTCCGACGTCCCCGAAATATCGGGAGCCGGCAGCTGCTGTGGCTGTTCACCTTCGTCGTTTTGCTGTTGCCGACGTTCGTGATGGCCCAGGCCCCCGGCACCATCCGAGGCACGATCCGTGACTCGGAAACCAACGAGTTCCTCAACTACGCCAACGTTCTGCTCAAGGGCACGAATTCCGGTACGATGTCCCTCGGCAGCGGCGTGTTCTTTTTTCAGGGCCTGCGCCCTGGGCCGTACACCGTCCAGGTTCTCTACCTGGGGTACGCCCCTGAAGAGATCGTCGTCAACGTCGAACCCGGGCAGACGTCGGAGATCCTCTTCGACATGAAAGTCGTGATCGTCGAAACCCTCGACGCCATCGATGTCGAAGGCGACAGATATATGGTCGAGGTCAAGAGCACGGTCCAGGAACAGACCATCGACTCTTCCCGCCTCTCGAAATATGCCATCGACTCGGTAGAGGACGCCGTGGCCAAGCAGGCCGGTGTCATGATGCGCGACGGACAGCTCTATGTCCGCGGCGGCCGCTCCGGTGAAGTCTCCATGCAGATCGACGGCGTGCCCGTCGACAACGTCGGTGGCGGCGGTGCCCTCTCGGTGTCGTCCATGGCCGTCGAGTCCGTCAACACCGTGACCGGCGGCATGACCGCCGAGTTCGGCTCGGCCATGTCCGGCGTCATCAACGTGACGACCAAGTCCGGCGGCGATACCTTCGAAGGCCGCTTGCGCTACATGACCGACGACTTCGGCCGTCAGGACAAGACGTTCACCAACTACGACCGCTTCGAATTCGGCTTCGGCGGTCCGACTCCGGTCGACAAGCTCACCTACTTCTTCACCGGCGACATGTCGTTCACCGACCGTGAGAACTATTCGGTGGCGAACAGGCCGGAATACAGGGTCAACCTCGGCGATATGACCCTCTTCCAGTTCCGCCGCCGTCAGAGCAACCAGGTCAAGGGCTCCACCAAGTGGAAGTACACCTTCAACAAGGACTTGAAGCTCACGGGTGAGTACACCCTCAACTACGGCCGCAACGAGAGCTATTCTCCCAACTGGAGCGTTTCGGGTTACGCGCGCCGGATCATCTACATGCCCCTGGTCGTGCCCACGCCCGGCGACGAGTCTTGGATCTACACCCGCAACGTCGTACCCGTGTACTACGGCCCCTGGTTCGAGAACATGGCCCAGTCGTCGCGGCCCACCGTCGTGCTCGACTCCCGCAACGCCAGCCTCGTGCGCCGAGTCGTGCCCGTACTGCAGGTTCGGGCCACCGACGGCCGCCTGTACACCGTAGCCGCCGAGCCCGGCTTCGACGGCTTCAAGTATCCGTTCTCGACCTTCAGTACCGCTCAGGAGGATTCCTCCTACACGTGGTTCAACTCGGCCAACCGCAATGCGGCCTTCGAGTCGGTCGGTCAGCAGCTCAAGTTCGTGCTGACCCACAACCTGACCGAAGAGACCTTCTACACCATGAAGCTCAGCATGCTGTCGCAGGAGTCCCGTCAGTCGGTCGAGGGCAAGATGCCCTGGGAATACAACCACGGCGGTATCTGGTCGCCGGGCCTGTTCTCGGACCAGACGCCCATCTACTGGAACAGCTCGGACTACTACACCGACCCGCTGAACCCGCTGTTCATCACGACCAGCGATTATCCTCAGTACCTCGAGTACTACACGACGACCTACCTGATGAAGTTCGACCTCTCGTCGACGCGTTGGGACGGCCACTTCGTCAAGTCCGGGCTGCAGCTGAGCTACAACGCCCTCGAAGCCCTCGAGACCAGCTATCCCGCCATCGAGCGGCAGAACCGTTTCACGGGTGAATACACCCTCGGTGCGGGCCGCAACATGTACGACACGTACAACCCCGAGGCGTCCTGGTACATCCAGGACCGCTGGGAGTACGAGGGCATGGTCATGAACTATGGCTTCCGCTGGGACATGTTCTCACCGGGGTCGGCGGCGGAGATCCTCATCGACAACGACGAGGTCGACAAGAACGTGGTGAAGTACAAGCACCAGTTCTCGCCCCGGCTGGGTTTCGCATTCCCGATCACCGAGCGCGACGGCTTCAACTTCAGCTACGGTCGGTTCATCCAGTTCCCGACCCGCGACAAGCTGTTCAGCAGCCAGGACGCCATCGGCAACATCGGCACCCTGGGCAACCCGAACCTGAAGGCCGAGACCACCGTGGCCTATCAGGCCGGTGTGCGCCACCAGTTCTCGGACTACCTGGCCGGCTCGGTGGCCATCTACTCCCGCGACATCTACGACCTGATCGCGGCGACGACGGTGACCGACGAGGAGACGGGCAACCAGCTGGCGCGCTACATCAACAAGGCCTACGCCTCGGCCCGAGGTGTCGAGCTTACGCTCAACAAGCGGTTCAACGACAAGTATGCCTTCGACCTCGCCTACACGTTCTCCTACGCCGACGGCGTGGCCTCGTCGCAGGAGTTCGGCTCCAACCCCAACGGGCTGGAATACCTGCCCAACCAGGAGCTGCCCCTCAACTGGGACCAGCGGCACGTGTTCCACCTGTCCCTGCTGCTTTCCGAACCCCAGTCATGGTCCGGTTCGATTTCGTTCTCCTACGGCAGCGGTTTCCCCTGGACGCCCGTCGACAGGTTCGCCCGTCGCGCCGATCCTCTGCTGGAGAACAGCAGACGGTTCCCGGCCACCTACCAGCTCGACTTCCAGAGCGAGCGGCAGGTGAACTTCTACGGGCAGCGTCTGACGCTGTACCTGCAGGCCTTCAACCTGATCAATCAGGACATGGTCCGCGCAAGCGGTACGGGCATGTTCCCCGGCATGAACAACGCCGGCATGGACGGTGGCACGTACCTGACCGAAACCGGCAAGTTCGGCAGCGCCTATCTGCAGGACGCCAACGGCGACAACTACAATGAATTCGTCCCGATCAATGACCCGCGGGTCTTCATGGATCATCGTCTGTTCCGCGTCGGCCTCGGCTGGCAGTTCTAGGCGATGCGTACGGAGACGTTTCGGGGACCTGACAAGGGAAGGGTACGATCCATGAGGAATTCCTGCCGCTGTGCACCGAGCCGAGTCGGGGGACTGACCGCCCTCAAGCTCACTCTATTTGTGACCATCTGTCTGTCGGCCACCTTGGCGTCGGCCTGGGTGGATCTCGACCAAATCGAACCGTATGGTACGGCTCTCGCCAACGGTGCGATGGTCGTTGACGGTTCCTACGTGATGAACGTGGGCGAACTGCAGGTCAACATCACGAACCACGGTTTGATCGGGTCCAACGCCGGTGCGAACTGTTCCTGGTGCGATGCTCCGTCCGCCCAGTGGCCGGCGGGTTCCGGCATCGAGTACCTGTATTCTGCCGGTCTGTGGGTCGGCGGCGTCATGTTGGGTGAGAAGCTCGTTTCGACAGGTCAGTTCCAGCGTGAGTTCCGTCCTCACGACGAGATCGAAGATACCGTTTACGAGGCCATCTCCGCACGGGTGACACGTCCGCTCGGCAATACGGAGGGCGGCGGCAAGCGCCTGCCCGAGTCCGGTTCCGACGACGATGAGGACGGACTGATCGACGAGGAAATCCTCAACGGTTACGACGATGACGAAGACGGTGAGATCGACGAGGACTTCGGTCAGATCGGCAACCAGATGATGGTCTGCACGATGTACGACAACACCCGTGTCGCCGCCGAGACCTACGCCGACCATACGCCGCTGAACATCCAGGTCGTCCAGTCGGCCTTCGGCTGGGAAAACGACGACGCCGACGACTTCATCGGCTTCGAGTTCGTCGTCACGAACATCGGTGTGGCTGCCATCAACGATGTGTACCTGGGCTTCTTCGCCGATCCCGACATCGGCTCGCGCACGCGGCCCGGTCGCGCCGAAGACGACATGGCCGGGAGTTTCACGGGCCAGGTTCAGGCCCAAGACGGTTCCTACGTTCCGGTCTCGGTCGGCTATATGTTTGACGACGACGCCGACGGGGGAGAGGCCCCGGGATACTTCGGCATCCTCTTCCTCGGCCATGACACCGACCCCACAGGCAACAAGGCTCCTCCTACGGTCCGTCTGCGCTCTTTCAACCATTTTTCGGGCCAGGCCCCCTTCGATTCGGGCGGCGACGCCACCAACGACGCCGAACGCTACGAGCTGTTGAGCGAAGTGGCGATCGACAACGACGTGGTCGCCGGCAAGCAGAACGACTTCCGTTTCCTGGTATCGGCCGGACCTTTCTCCGAGCTCGATCCGGACGACTCGTTGACATTCCAGGCCGCCATGGTCATCGGTCCCGGTCTCGAAGGCCTCAAGCGCAACTGCGCCGAGGCGTTCCTGACCTTCCAGGGCAACTTCTTCAACATGGACGGCGACGTGATCACCGGTACCAACGGCCGCGAGTCGCTGGTCTGCGCTTCCGACTTCTCGAGCAGTGGCGGCGAGAATCCCCTGTTCTCGTTCTCGGCGGATTACATGGACACCACGTGCATGACCAACGAGTTCGCGCTGAGCCAGGCGTTCATCTCCACCGACGACTTCCTGCCTGGCACCGACTGTCTCTACGTCAACATGGACAACTGCTTCGAATGCTTCCGCCAGGCCGGTGAAGTTTGCACCGGCGAAAACATGCTGATCGAGTCGACATGGACCTGTGGCGACACCTCGATCCCCGATGGCGATAAAGCCGGCTGCACCGGCGTGAACGGCAACGAGTTCCAGATCAACTGGCTGGTCGGCATGGCGCCGCCGCCGCCTGGTATGCGTTTGTGGCCTACCGACAACGCCGTGTTCGTGTATTGGGACAACCGTTCCGAAACCACGCCCGACATCCGCATCAACCGCATCGACTTCGAGTCGTACCGGATTTGGCGTGCGGACAACTGGGACCGTCCCTTCGGCTCGTCCCTTGAAAACGGCCCTGAGAGCGGTCTGTGGCGCCTGATCGCCGAGTACGATGTCGTCAACACGTTCACCCAGACCCGGGAACTGCCCGACGGCACCACAGCCCTGGACACCCTGACACTGGGCCGCAATACGGGTCTCGGACCCATCCGTTACCGCCCGCGTGTGCTCGACGATCCCCGTTTCGACGGACTCGCCGAGGCAATGCAGGTGGTCGTTTCCGCTGATACGCTAGGGCGTTATCCGGCCCGTCCCGTTCTTTTTGACATCCTTGGCAATCCCATCGACGGCCTGGAGGGACTCGTGCCCTGGTCCCGATACCCCGCCGTTCTCGACACCTTCTTCATGGTGGCCGAGCGCGACGTATCGCGGCCGTCCCACGTGGCCAAGGAAGGCACTCAGTTCTACGAGTACATCGACAGCGATGTGCACAACGGCTTCCTGTACTTCTACTCGGTGACCGCCACCGATCACGAAGTCAACGTGGGCGACAACACGGTCTTGATCACAGGCTCCGGCCTGGCAGGCGATCCCGGCTCGTCGTTCACGAGCACGAGCCCCGGAGCCAAGGCCCAGACGGCCGAGGAGCGGGCGCGCAACGGCGCCAACGTGTACGTGTATCCGAACCCGGCCACCCGGGAGGCGCTCGAGGTATTCCAGGAGTTGCGACCCAACGCCGACGATCCGACCGGCGTGAAGGTCTGCTTCGCCAACCTGCCCGCGGCGCAGAACAGAATCGACATCTTCTCCTTGAACGGCGACCTGATCGAAACCATCGATCACAATGGTTCCGACGGTTACGGCGAGGCGTGCTGGAACCTTGTCAGCCGCAATGGGCAGGAGATCGTAAGCGGGATCTACATGTATTCCGTACAGTCGAGTGACGACCGGTTCGACGACTTCATCGGCAAGTTCGTCGTGATTCGCTGAACCAGCTCCCCGGAAGGACCGGGGGGAATATCCGTCGAGAGACGGACCTGGAGGTTTTCATGAAGCGCATCGTTATCCTGGCCCTCGTGGCGCTGTTGCTGCCAGCAGCTGCCAACGCGGACTTCTTTGAAAAAGTCGGCACCTTTGGCGCCCAGTTCCTTGAAATTGGAACCAGCGCTCGGGCCACGGCCATGGGCTCCGCCTACACCGCAGTGGCAGACGACGCCTCATCGGTGTTCTGGAACCCCGCTGGTTTAGTGGAGGTGCGCGGCAACGAGTTCTTCATTTCGCAGGTGGAATGGCCCGCCGACATGAACCTGAGCTCGGCGATCCTTGCTTTCAACCCGAGCATCATGCCGGGAACGTTCGCCCTTTCGGTGCGCTCGCTCTGGCTCGACCCCATGCTCGTGAGGACTTCTTACCTTCCTGAGGGAACGGGTGAGACCTTCGATGCCGGCTCGGTCGGTTTCGGCTTCTCGTACAGCCGCTTCTGGACGGATAAGTTCTCTGCAGGGTTCACGCTGAACTACCTGCACATGGGTCTGGCCGAGGAAGCCGTCAACACCGGCAGCTTCGACTTCGGCGTCCTCTACCGTATCGGACCCCGGAACCTGCGTTTGGGCATGGTCATTCAGAATCTCGGCGGCAAGATCACCTTCGATGAACTGCCGGCCAAGATGCCTACCAATTTCAAGATCGGCGTGTCGTTCCATGCCTTCGAGACCGACAACAGCAAGCTGCTCGCTTCGGCTGAATTCCAGCATCCGAGCGACAACGCCGAACGGGCCAACTTCGGTGTGGAATGGAACGTCCGTGAGCAGCTGTTCGCCCGCCTGGGTTACAACTTGAACTATGACACGGACGCCTTGGCCTGGGGCTTCGGCGTGGCGATGAATACGGGCAGGGTATCCAAGGTGCTCTTCGACTACAGCATGGTCGACATGACGGCCCTGCACTATGTGCATCGACTGAGCGTGACGTTCGTCTACTAGTCGTCGCGGGAGATTTCTACGACGCCCGCCCCGGATCTCCAGGGGGCGGGCGTTGTCGTTTCCCCGAGAGCCGCTGCTGAGGGCACCGTTCGACGACTTGGTGTGACCTTTCATGCACAGAGCAGGCCTCTGAGGAGAATCCCATTGCCGGAGCATGCGATTACACCGTAGCTTAATAGCGACTCAGGACCCCCAACCAGGAGGCCGCAATGTCCCCGAGGTCATGCGCCATCGCCGGTCGTGTCGCCCATCCAGCGGCTACTGTGTTTCTCTTTGCCTGCGCGCTGCTCATCCTCATGCTGCAGGCAGGGGTTACCTCTGCGTCCTTCGTCCGCCCTCTCGAATCGAAAGGCGAGATCGCCGCGGTCCTTGACGTTCACGACAGGCCTCGTGACGATGGCGGCATGGACATCGTCCTGCTGCTCGCGGTACCGAACCGCGAGCTGGCTTTCCAGGAGGAACTCGGAGGCCGCATGAGCGGTCGGATCGTCGTCGACGTGGATGTCTATCAACCCGACAGCCCGGTCTCGAGCCGACACGAGGAATTGATCGTAACGGCCGGCAGTCTTGAAGCTTCCTACTCGGGAATCGCTCAGCAGGTCTTCAGCCTGCTCATCGAAAACGTGGTTGCGCCCTACGCCACGATCATCTGCACCCTCGACGACGTGACCGCGACGCGCATCGTGAACAGGGACGAGGCGCCGCGCCCGCCCCGGGCCAGCCTGCGCGGGGAGTGGGTGAGCCCGCCCGACATCGACGATGTCGTGGGCCTGTATCTTCATGCTCCGGTCTTCGTCGCAGGTGCTCCGCTCGGATTGTTGCCGCCGGGGCTGGAGGATCTGCCGCCTCTGCAGAATCAGCTGATCTCCGACCACCTGCACCCGACGCGCCGCTACGGACTCGAACAGGACCTGCTGCAGGTGATCTTCGACGTGGAAGCCGCAACCCGCGGCAGCGAAGCGCCGCGGGTCCTGCCGCGGTCGCTGATGATCCAGGTGCTGGCCAAGGAACTCGATCTGGCGCACCGCGACACAATCGTGGTGATGGACGATCCCCATGCCTTCATCGCCGCGGGCGGACACGCCACCGTGAGCTGGGAACTCGACGTGAGCGACCTGCCGCCGGGAAGCTATCAATTGAGCTGCGCTCCGCTGGACGGCCTGGGCAACGCTTGGGTCAACGAGTTCGATGTGATATGGAGCATGGATGCGCTTACGCGTCCCCGCGACGATCTGGTGCTCACCGGCCATCTCGTGCTGCCCGACAGCGAGCTCGACCGTTTTGAGAAGAGCGGACCGGTGGAGCAGGAGGCCATCCTGGGCAGATTCTGGAGCGAGAACGATCCGGATCCCTCGACCAGGATCAACGAGGCCGAGATCGAATTCCGTGAGCGCATGGACTACGTCCGTCGCTTTCTCGGCGGCTTCGGTCGTCGTCAGCCCATGGACGACCGGGGGGACATCTTCCTGCTGCTCGGGCCCCCCGACGAGATCGAAAAACAGGTCATCCCCATCAATTCCGAGAGCTTCGAAGACGCCATGGCCAAAGTGTACAACTCATACATCCCGATCCATCAGGGCATCATGGACCAGCCGGTGCTCA